>JBFMDX010000001.1:313085-626171 GCA_040753795.1 Thermodesulfobacteriota bacterium | reverse complement strand
CCTATTTTGATTTGGACAGCATCAGTGACAATGACAACCTGTTTTCTGAACAAAACATCCGGATGAATAGTTTCAGATGGTTACGATGCTAAAAAGGCCGTTTTTAACCGATTTTGGACACTAATGACTAATGCCATCATTCATAGAATTCATTGTTGGTCTTATATTTGCTATTTTTCTTGGCTTTCTCATTGAGCCGATATTAAGATGCTGTGTCCCAAAACCCGCTAAACCTAAAGATTTGGACATTAAAATTTGGGACTCACTTGCAAAGCCCTTTCAGGGTGGACAGGTAATTGGATTTTTTGAACGGATATTGTTTTTAATCGCTTTCTGGTTACATTTGAAGTCACAATCGCAGGCAATTTCAATTATTGCTGTTTGGCTAGCCTTCAAAATAGCCTCAAAATGGGAGGTATGGAAAAATATAATCAAACTTCCTGAAAATTTAGAAAGTACTTCATCTCTTTTATTGTTTGATGCTCGTAATCAAATTGGCCATTCACTATTTAATAGATTCCTTTTGGGGACATTACTTAATTTATTGATCGGAGCTACAGCGGCATATATAGGCTTACATTTTAGTGAATTTTCATCATTGTTATTCTCAGGTGGGAAAATGACAATCTCAACAAACTGCACAAAGGATTGGGTCGATGTTTTAACTGCCCTTATTACACCTACAATTGCCATCGTTGGTATTACAATAGCTGCGCTTCAGTGGAAGTTGAGCAAGAATCGTTACAAACACGAATTGTTTGATAAAAGATGGGCTCAATTTGTTGCTATAAGAGATTTTATGGGAAAGATCCGAGCCCATGGAGTAGCAAGTCAGGATGATGAACATAATTTTTTAATTGAAACACGTGGGTGTAGGTTTTTATTTGGTAATGAAATACAAAATCTTGTTGATGAAACTTATAAGAAATCAGGATTATTAAATGATTTAGAGAAAGAATTAAAAAGTATAACTGTTCAAGAAGATAGAAAAAGAAATGTCGCGCATCAAAGAGAAATAAAGGATTGGGTTGAATCTCAAATCAAGGAACTTGAGACTCGATTCGGTAAATATCTCCAATTATAGAAGAGCATAACCATCAATCTCAAGTGGACAGCAAGGGCAGTAGGTTTTTGAAAAGTCGGGGATAATTGAACGACCAAAACATTTAACCAAGCTGGTGGAAGCCCTTGCTGCCATTGGCTTGAGACGTTAAGTGCCGGAAGAATCGAATGAATATAATTTTTGATGCGAAAGAAGTATCCTATGATGAAGCAATAGATGGAGATATTGTCCAGGTTTCATTTGCCCAAGATGATCATGATGACATCCTTGAAAATCCGTATAAATATTTATTTATCTCTGTCAACTATGAGTTTCCTCCGTTTGAACCGACATTTGAGTGGTATGACGGCAAGAAGTATGGTGGCAGTGATCTGATTATAGATTATACATTTCAGGTTGATCATTTAATGATGCAATTGGACAACAACTTGGTTTTTGATATTTCGTTCAAAATTGGAAAACCTCTTTTTGAAAAAATAAATCAATTTTTTAGAAATATACATAAAACATAAAACACATAACCAGGCCGCCCAAAGGATAGCCAGGGCACTCGGGTTTTGCGCAACTGGGGGAACTGAACAGAAACCATTTTTAAGGCAGTCGGAGAAAGCCCTGGCGCCCTCTGGCTGAAGACGTTCAAAAATGGACTTGACAAAATAGGCATTCCTGCATACATTGTAATACAACAATGACAGGAGGTGCACTATGAGTACAGCTATATCAGTACGGCTTCCCAAGAATCTTGCCAGCCAACTTGATAGCATAGCCAAAGAGACCGAAAGACCCCGTTCTTTCATCATTCAGAAAGCCTTGGAATCCTATATCGAGGATTTCGCGGATCTTCAGATCGCACTGGACAGACTCCACGACAAGGGTGATGAAGTTATTTCAGCCAAAGAGATGAGGAAGTCTCTTGGCCTATAACATCGTCTATAAGAAATCGGTCCACCGCGACCTCAAGAAACTATCGAGGGCCGAGGCGAAACGAATCCTTGACCTCATTGAGAAGGAACTGATCAAACAGCCTGAATCCAATCCTGTACTCAAGGGGCAGTTTGCCGGGCTTCGCAAGTACCGCGTTGGTGACTACAGAGTGATCTATGCTCTGTTGGGTCTTGATATCCTAATCCTCAGAATCGGCAATCGTAAGGATGTTTATAAGGGCGAAATCTAACCATGGAATGCAAATGACGCCGGCTATCGCCGGCGCCCCTGATGCCTATCGTTAACCTTCCCGAAAATTCTGCTCTTGACATACCGCTTAATTTAAAAATATAATCTAGACAGACTAGCCTAAAAAAACATAGCAAGAGGTGCAATTATGGGAAATGTTTGGCAACTTCAGGAAGCAAAAAATAAGTTCAGCAATCTGGTAGACAAAGCCCGCCATGATGGCCCACAAGTCGTCACAAAACATGGCAAAGAATCTGTCGTAATTATTGCCATTGAAGACTACCAAAAACTCAACAAGCCAGCGTCTGATCTAATTTCTTTTTTAAAACAATCCCCCCTTTCTGGCATAAACCTTGACCTAACAAGAGACAAAAGCGATTCAAGGGATATTGAATTATGAAATATCTATTGGATACCTGTATCATTTCAGAAATCATACGGCCTAAGCCATCCGCAAAAGTCACTAAATGGATCAAACAAGAAGATGAAAACAATTTTTTCATCAGTGTCTTGACAATTGGCGAACTTCACAAAGGAATCGAAAAACTTGACGAATCGAAAAGGAAGGAGGAATTGCATAATTGGGTGGATAATGACCTCAAGGAAAGATTTTGGACAAGAATCATCGACATTGATATACAAACTGCGGTGACATGGGGGAAGATCCAAGGAATGACGGAACGCGTTGGCAAACCAATGCCCGCTATAGATTCTCTCATTGCCGCAACAGGCATTACGCATCATTTAACAGTGGCAACCCGCAATGTTTCAGACATGAAAGCGAGCGGCGTGGCACTTATTAACCCATGGGAATAATGAGAAAAAAGGTTAACATCGCCGTGCACTTGATTCGCGGGGGCGGCCTGGTTTTCAGTATCGTAATTCCGTGTTAACGCAACCTTGCAAAAGTCACTTTTCCCTGTTCCCAAGTGACGGTGGACGTTAGCCATCAGAAAGAATTTGACAAGCCATATCGATAGCGATATCGTAATATAAAATAATATCGATGGAGGTTTTGTCATGCAAACTGTAACCGTGTCACCGAAATTTCAAGTTGTTATACCAAAAGCAGTCAGGCAGGCACTGCAGATACGTCCAGGCCAAAAAATGCAAGTTGTAGAATACAATGGCCGAATTGAACTTATCCCGGAAAAAGACATTAAAGAACTGCGTGGTTTTATCAAGGGGATAAATACGGAATTCGAACGAGAGGGAGACAGGGTATGAATATTGTCGATTCTTCAGGTTGGCTTGCATATTTTGCTGATGAGCCAAACGCTAGACACTTTTTGCTCCCTTTAAAAGACACGGCGTCACTTGTTGTCCCGACGGTCACTATTTATGAGGTCTTTAAGGTAGTCCTTCGAGAATCTGAAGAGAATGAAGCCTTGCAGGCAGTTGTTGCGATGCGAAAAGGTTCTGTCGTGGATTTGACGAGTTCATTAGCTATTTCAGCCTCAAAAATAAGCTTGGAAAATGGCATCCCGATGGTTGATAGCATTATCATTGCAACTGCAAAAGAATATGACGCAACTATATGGACTCAAGATTCAGATTTTAAAAATTTGAACAAAGTAAAATATTTTCCAAAAAAATAAGTGAATGGCTAACAATGCCACTCACATGGACTCGCAGGGGCGGGTTGCTTTTTCAGTATCGAGGTCCGGTGTTAACGTGGCTTTGCTAAAGTCACATTCCCCTGCTCCCAAGTGACGGTGGCCGTTATGCCTTATAAAAAACAGTTGATTGCACCTAAATTTGTATGTAATTATGTACAAAATTAATATCAAATGAGGTGCAAAATGCAAAAGCTCAAAATCGATCAAGACATCAGGTCAATGTCGGAAGTCAGGAACTCCATGGCTTCTTACATCAAGCAAATCCATGACACCAAGCGTCCGGTTATAATTACGCAGCATGGCAAAGGTGTTGCTGTACTGTTGAGCGCAAATGAATTTGAAACTATGCAAGAAAAAATTGAGCTTCTATCAGACGTCCAAACCTCCCTTAACCAGCTGGCAAAAGGAGAAGGGGTCTCCCACCAAAAAGCAAAAGACAAATTATTGAAGCGAGTCCCTAAATGAGGATAGTATGGTCTCCCCTTGCTGTTGAAAGAGCATCGGAAATAGTTGATTACATTGCTCAAGATAAGCCAATAGCCGCGGGAAAATGGATTCATGCAGTATTTTCAAAAGTTGAACAGCTTCGATCTAATCCAGAAATCGGAAGGATTGCCCCTGAAATCAATGACCGTCAATTCAGGGAGTTAATTTATGGAAATTATCGGATCGTCTATCACCTCGAAGCAAAACAAATATCCATACTTACTATTCGGCACGGGAAACAGATGTTGCCGATAGATGAAATCAAGGCATAACCATTCACTTCACCAGACCGCTTACAGCGTCTGGTGAGCGGCCGCCGTTCTGCAAAAAAGACTTGATTGTTATTTTATGGTATGATATATAATACCACATGAAAATTGTTTTAGACACCAATGTAATTTTTACTGGCTTAAAATCTCGAAAAGGGGCCTCTTTTCTCCTGCTATCACTTTTGCCAAGTAAAAAGTTTTCGATCGCAATATCAGTTCCTTTAATTATTGAATATGAATCCGTGCTGACGAAAGGCCAGCTACCGGCATCGATATCCGAAAAAGATATCGGTGATGTTATCGACTTCCTCTGCCATATTGGGAGCAAGCAAGACATTTTTTTCCTTTGGCGGCCATGCCTGCCCGATCCATCAGATGATCTTGTTTTGGAAGTCGCAGTAGCCGGAGATTGCGATGCGATTGTCACTTACAATAAGAAACATTTCAGAGAAGCTAAGCGCTTTGGATTAAACGTTTACGACCCGAAGGAATTTCTTATAGAAATAGGAGTATTAAAATGAGCACTTTAAGTTTACGAATCCCACACTCGCTGCACGAACAGATTAGGCTTCTTGCTAAAAGGGAAGGAATTTCTATCAATCAGTTTGTTGCGTCAGCAGCAGCTGAAAAGATGACCGCCCTATTGACTGAAGAATATATTGAAGCAAGAGCTAAAAAGGGAAGTGTAAAAAAATTTGAGAAAGTACTTAAGAAAGTGCCGGATTCAGAGCCTGAGCATTATGACAGAATAAATTAATTTGCAGAACAAGGGCATTCAGCAGAGCGCAAAAAGCCGCGGCTGCTGATGCCCGACGTTGACAAACTGGCTGGCAAAACGAGGCCATTATTTTTTCTCGCCAGTTTGCAACTTACCTTAGACGTTTAAATCATTCAAACATAAAGGACTTGAGGATTTTTTTATTCTGGAACGAAAAAGGGCATCCGACCAGAACATGCAGGCAGCGGACCGCCTTTCGAAAATTGCGTATACCGAATCGCAGTTCAAGCGTTGAATACCTCCGAGTTCCTCGAAGATTCCTCCCGTACATCCGGGCGAGATTCTGAAATCAGAATCGGCTTGGCAAAGACCTTTGGGTTTCCCCTCGCAGGATCAACTTTTCTTTTTCCCGGGGAAAGTGACACGGATAAGCGACATAAGAAATCCGGTGCCTTTTGAACGGCAATGTAATAAAATATAAAAAATGAACGTCACCGCTTCACGCCCGTCCTGCTACGGGCAACTGGATAAGGTCTTTCCCATGCAGGCCGACGGGCTGCGGCGGACGCCGGAACCCTGCGTGCCCTGCCCGCACAAGACCGAATGCCTTCGTGAGGCGGCCGAAGGCCGGGGCAGGCTGGCCATGGCCGAGGAACGGATCAATCGCGCATATGCTTCCGGATCCATGGGCTTTTTCGACCGATGGCTGCAGAAGAAAACCATTGCCCGAAAAAAATCAGAAGAAACCGATTAAACGGGGAGGAGGATGACCATGAAATCAATGAAGACTTTAGCTGTTTCCGGTAAGAGAGTGCTGGTACGAGTGGATTTTAACGTGCCCCTGGACGACAAGGGGAACGTCACCGACGATACCCGCATCCGGTTCGTCATGCCCACCATTACCTGGCTGATGGAAAACAATGCCCGGGTCATTCTCTGCTCCCACCTGGGCCGCCCCAAGGGCAAGCCGGACCCGGCCTTCACCCTGGCGCCCGCGGCCAAGCGCCTGCAGGAACTGCTGGGCAAGCCGGTGATCATGGCCGACGACTGCATCGGCGACAAGGTTACCGCCATGATCAACGGCATGAAAAACGGCGATGTTATCATGTTGGAGAACCTGCGCTTCCATCCCGGCGAAGCCGACAACGACGACGGTTTTGCCAGAACCCTGGCGGCCCTGTGCGATATCTACATCAACGACGCCTTCGCCGTTTCCCACCGGGCCAACGCCTCGGTGGAAGCCATCGTCAAACACGCGCCGGTCTGCGCCGCCGGCCTGCTGCTGGAAAAGGAGATCACTGCCTTCCGGACGGCCATGGAAAGCCCCAAACGGCCGCTGGTGGCCATCGTCGGCGGGGCCAAGGTCTCCTCCAAGCTCAAGGCGCTTTACAGCATCTTGAACTCGGTGGACAGCATGATCATCGGAGGGGCCATGGCCAACACTTTCCTGGCGGCCAAAGGAGGCAAAGTCGGCAAGTCAAAAATAGAGCCGGACCTGATCGAGGACGCCCGCAAAATACTGGCCCAGGCCGTAGAGAAGAAAATCGCCATTTACCTGCCGGTGGACGCCATGGCGGCCGACAGCATCGACCAGAAAACGCCGGGACAAATCGTGCCCATCGACAGCATTCCCGATCAGGCCATGGTACTCGACATCGGGCCGGCCACCGTCAGCCTTTTTGCCGGCATTATCGCCGGGGCCGGCACGGTCATCTGGAACGGTCCCATGGGCATTTTTGAAACCCCGGTCTTTGCCGCCGGCACCAACGGCGTGGCCGAGGCGGTGGCAAAAACCGGCGCCTATACCATCGCCGGCGGCGGTGATACCGTGGCGGCGGTGGAAGCGGCCGGCGTGACCGACAAACTGTCATACATTTCCACCGGCGGCGGCGCTTTTCTGTCCCTGATGGAAGGGGAGCCCCTGCCGGGGGTGGCGGTTCTGGAAAAACAGTGCGGGGCCTGATTTTAAGGCCCCCTTACTTGTTTTCGGTCTTGACAGCGGTTGTTCCGCCATGCTAACGTGTTCAAAAAATTAACGATATCACACCCTGCCATTCCGCTCCGGATCAGGGCCGAAAAGAGAAGACATGTTCCACTGGCTGATCAGAGAAGAGTTAAGCGCCAGAAACAGGCTGCGCCGGTCCTACTATGAACTGCTTCGGGACGATCTGGACGATTTTATCGTTCAGTACGCCCTGATTGACTCCTATAATAATTTCAAGCAGAAGAATAAGCCTTACCCTTTTGCGGCCAAGCGGGAATTAAAGCCCCGGGCCCAGTTGCCGAAGATCGAATATGGAGAACAGAACACCTTTCTGGTGGTGTTCGTGGAAGACACCATTCCCGACACCTGCAAGAAACATATCCGTTTCTTTGATGTCAACCGGACAACCAAGACCAACCTGATGCAGGCCGACTCCCTGGCCCTGGCCGACAATTTCGACCGGACCGAAAAATTCATGGAGTCAGCCCGTTTCAACAATTTTTTAAAGGAACTGCTGCCACTGGATTACGCCCTGCTGATCCAGCGAGACCCCACCACCGTGGCCGCCGATCACTACAACCTTTCCCATTTCCATGTCCGCATCGACTGGCCCATCGCCTCGGCCGCCGAGGACCTGGGCCAGTATCTGCGGTATATTTCCAAGGATCTTTATGAGAAAGGGGACAAGTACGCCGAAACCCTTCAAAAGAAACTCTTCGAATACTACGGGTTCCCCTTCATGGTCGGCGGCCGCAGAACCGCGGCCCTGGTGGCCGCCCAGTTCCTGAAGCAGTTGCCCTGCATCAGTACCGTTTACGTGGCCAGCAGCGAGGCCCGGCACGTGACCCGGCTGTCGGAAAGAGGGGTTTCCAAGTTCGCGCTGGTCAAACTTTCCAAACAGGAAATGACCGACCTGGCTGCCAGGACCGGCCTGGCGGTGAAAGACCTGACCAATAATTATGTCATTGCCACTGAAGGAACGGCCGGAATCTTTGTCCTGCGGGTGGCATATATGCGGACCGAACATTCCCGTTTTCCATCGGAAAAGAAACTGCGTACGGTCCGGATGTCCCTCCCCTGGCTGACCGTCGGCAATCAGCACATCCTGCCCAGGACCGATATCGCCTTGCGAAGAAAATTTTCGCCCCTGCCAGTCAATGTGATTTACGCCGAAAACCTGGAAAAGAAAAGTTAACAACAACGGTTTAAGGTACAGGGTTCAAGGTGTAAGGTGTAAGGTTTAAGGTGAAAGAAAAACTTTTGACGTGAACACATGGTCTTCTGAAGAGCTGCTCACCTTCGATCGGCAACATGTCTGGCATCCTTATACCTCCATGACCAACCCGCTTCCGGTCTACCCGGTCCGGTCGGCCTCGGGCTGCACCCTGACCCTGGCGGACGGCCGGGTACTGATCGACGGCATGGCCTCCTGGTGGACGGCCATCCACGGTTACAATCACCCGGTCCTCAACCAGGCTGCCATAGACCAGCTCTCGCGCATGTCCCATGTCATGTTCGGCGGCCTGACCCACGAGCCGGCCGTGAATTTATGCGCGCTGCTCCTGGACATGGCCCCGAAGGGACTGACCCGGGTTTTCCTGTCGGACTCCGGGTCCGTGGCCGTGGAAGTAGCCATCAAGATGGCCCTGCAGTACTGGTTTGCCAAAGGCCGTCCGGAAAGAAAAAAACTGGCCACCATCCGCTGCGGCTACCACGGCGACACCTTCGGCGCCATGGCCGTGTGTGACCCGGTCACGGGCATGCATCATCTTTTTGCCGAGGCCATGCCCCGCCACTATTTCGCCGATCAGCCCCGCTGCCGCTTTGAAGACCCCTGGCAAGAAGACGACCTGCAAAGTCTTGGCGGCATCCTGGAGCGGCATCACCGGGAAATCGCGGCCGTCATCCTGGAGCCGATTGTCCAGGGCGCCGGCGGCATGTGGTTTTATTCCCCCCGGTACCTGGAGCGGACCCGGCAACTGTGCGACCAGTATGATCTGCTGCTGATCTGCGACGAAATCGCCACCGGCTTCGGACGCACCGGCCGGATGTTCGCCTGCGAACACGCCGGCATTTCTCCGGATATTATGTGCGTGGGCAAAGCCATGACCGGCGGGTTTCTTTCCCTGGCGGCCACCCTGGCCACCGACCGGGTCAGCGACGGCATCTGTTCGGCCGCGCCGGGCGTGTTCATGCACGGCCCCACCTTCATGGGCAATCCCCTGGCCTGCGCCATTGCCGCGGCCAGCATTCAGCTCTTGCAATCGTCCGGCTGGCAACATAGGATTGCGGCCATTGAAAACCAGCTGCGGGCGGAGCTGACGCCCCTGGCCGCCATTCCCAGCGTGGCCGACGTTCGGGTGCTGGGCGCCATCGGCGTCATGGAAATGGAGAGGCCCGTTGACACAGCCGCGGCGGGCCGTTATTTCGTGGAAAACGGCGTGTGGATCCGTCCCTTCGGCAAACTGGTCTACATCATGCCGCCATATATCATCCAGCCCCGGGAGCTGTCCCGCCTGACCGGCGCCATGGGCGGCCTGGCACGCAAGCTGGCGGACAGATAACATGGATAAATTCGATTTTATCGACAGAGAGTTCCAACGGCGGCAAGCCGCCAACCAGGTCCGCCGACTGCGGCGGGTCATTCCCCGGGACAACGGGCGGATCGAGCTCAACGGCCGGACCCTGATCAACGTCAGTTCCAACGATTACCTGGGACTGTCCCGGCATCCGCTGCTGGCGGAACGGGCCGCGGCATACCTTGAAAAATACGGCGCCGGCGCCACCGCCTCCCGCCTGATCTGCGGCAATTACGCCTGCGTCGAAGAGACGGAGGAAAAACTGGCCGCCCTCAAGCAGACCCCGGCCGCCCTGATCTTCAACGCCGGGTACCAGGCCAACGCCACCCTGCTGCCGGCCCTGTGCGACCGCAAGTCGCTGATCCTTTCCGACCGGCTCAACCACAACAGCATCATCGCCGGCTGCCATTTGTCCCGTTGCGCCGTCAAACCCTTTGTCCACAACGATATGGATGACCTGGAACGGCTGCTGGCAGAAAACGCGGCCAGCGGCTTTTCCCGGATCGTCATCGTCACGGAAACGGTTTTTTCCATGGACGGCGACACCGGCGATATCGACCGGCTGTCCTCCCTGGCGAAACGGTTCGGGGCCATCCTGATGGTGGACGAGGCCCATGCCACCGGTGTTTTCGGTGACAACGGCATGGGCCTGGCCTGCGGGGCCGGGGCCGACCTGGTCATGGGCACCTTCGGCAAGGGCTGCGGCAGCTTCGGCGCCTACGTGGCCTGCTCGCGTAAAATGCGGGAGTACCTGATCAACTGCTGCCCCGGCTTTGTCTACTCCACCGGTCTGCCGCCGGCGGTCATCGGCGCCATTGACGCCGCCCTGGACCTGATTCCCGGCATGGCCGAGGAGCGGCGACGACTGCTGGACAACGCCGCCTTCTTAAGGAAACGGCTCAACGGCCTGGGGCTGTCCACCGGCGCCTCCGCCACCCAGATCATTCCCGTCATTATGGGCGCGGAAAACAAAGCCCTCTCACTTTCGGCCTGGCTGGAAGAACTCGGGTTTCTGGCCGTGGCCATCCGGCCGCCGTCGGTGCCCGCCGATCAGTCACGCCTGCGGATTTCCCTGTCCGCCGCCCTGGACCGCCGGGATGTGGAAGCCCTGGCCGGGGCCATCGAACAGTGGACGGCGAAATGACAAAGATTGATTTTCCCCATCGCCTGATCGTCACCGGCACGGATACGGATATCGGCAAGACCGTGGTATCGGCCGTGCTGACGGCCGGTCTGGCCGCCATCTACTGGAAGCCGGTACAAAGTGGAGCCGAGGGTCAGGCCGACCGGGAGTGGGTCCGGGAGAAGACCGGCCTGGGGAAAAGCCATTTCCCGCCGGAGGCTTATCTCCTGCGCGCGCCGGTCTCGCCTCACCTGGCCGCGGCCATGGAAGGCGTCACCATCGACCTTTCGCGCATCATCCCGCCGCCCTTGCCGCCGGGAATCTCGCATATGATCATCGAAGGCGCCGGCGGCGTGCTGGCGCCCCTCAATGACCGCCAGTTCATGATCGACCTGTTCCGGCAGCTCGATGCCCCGGCCCTGGTGGTGGCCCCCAGCCGGGTGGGCATGATCAACCATACCCTGCTGACGGTGGATCAGCTCCGGCGGTACAATATACCGGTGTTCGGCGTCATCATGAACGGGCCCCGCAACGGAGAAAACAAAAAGGCGGTGGAACGCTATGGCCGGGTGCCGGTGATCGGGGAGATCGAGCCCATGGCGTCGGTCACGCCGGAAGAACTGATGCGAACGTTTGATAACTGCTTTAATTAAAGGTTTGAGGTTTAAGGTTCAAGGTATGAGGTATAGGGTACAAGGTTCAGGGTGTAAGGGGCAAGGGCGGAAGTAAAAGAGAGTTGATGGTCATGAAAAATAAGATGAAAGAACGCCGGCGGCTGTTACAGCTGGCCCGGAAAATCAACGCCGGAGAAGCGCTGACGGCCGAGGCCTGCCGTTCCCTGATCCGGGTCCCGGACGAAGACGCCCTCCTCCTGTGTGCCGGGGCGGACCTGCTGCGGGAGGCCCGCTTCGGCCGATCCGTCCACCTGTGCGTCATCTGCAACGGCAAGTCCGGCCGCTGCTCGGAGGA
The DNA here is from genome assembly GCA_040753795.1 of Thermodesulfobacteriota bacterium. Taxonomy (NCBI): domain Bacteria; kingdom Pseudomonadati; phylum Thermodesulfobacteriota; species Thermodesulfobacteriota bacterium. The sequence goes on along the minus strand of JBFMDX010000001.1, from coordinate 614,188 downwards.
CTGTTCCTTCTGCTCCCAGTCGGCCCATGCCGACACCGGCATCGACGTCTACCCCCTGCTGTCCGCCGATGAAATGGCGGCCCGGGGAAAACGGCTGGAGGCAACGCCGGTCAACCGCTACTCCATTGTCACCAGCGGCCGGGGACTGCCCAAGCGGGAAGTCCGGACCGTGGCCGCGGCCCTGTCCCGGCTGGACCGTGAAAAAATCAGCGCCTGCGCCTCCCTGGGCATCATCGACCGCGACGACCTGCTGGCGCTGAAAAAAGCCGGGGTTTCCCGCTACCATCACAACCTGGAGGCGGCCCCCAGCCTCTTTCCTCAGATCTGCACCACCCATTCCTTCGCGGAACGGGTCCGCACCATTAAACGCGCGCGGCGGGCCGGCCTGTCCCTGTGCGTCGGCGGCATTTTCGGCATCGGCGAAAGCGACGACCAGATCGCGGAACTGGGCCTGACCTTGCGGGAACTGGAGGTGGACGCCGTGCCGGTCAACTTCCTGGTGCCCGTTCCCGGCACAGCCGTGGCCCGGTCAAACACCCTCACCCCCCTGCGTTGCCTGAAGATCATCGCCTTTCTGCGCCACCTGCTGCCGGACAAGGAGATCATCATCTGCGGCGGCCGGGAGAGCAATCTTAAGGAACTGCATCCCTTTGTCTTCTACGCCGGCGCCAGCGGCATCATGACCGGCGACTACCTGACCACCTCCGGCCGCAGCCTGGCAGACGACCTGGCCCTGCTGCGGATCCTGGGGCTGGAGCCCCGGGCTTGACTGCCTGAACAGCATTGACCGCCGGCCTTTTGACAGGCCCCACCGCCCCTGCTATATTAACCTCATTCCCATTAACCTGATACCCGTGAACGGAGGAGGCGTCATGATGTCCCTTACCATCAAAAGGTTTCTTGTTTTCTTTCTGGCCCTGCAACTGGCAATCCCCGGTTCCGTCTTTGCGGCGGCGGTGGGGGAGTTCACCTCCGTCAGCGGTTCGGTAACGCAGACAAGGGCCGGGGAAGTCATCGCGCCCGCCGTGAAATCGCCCATTGAGATGAAGGATCTGGTGGCCACCGAACAGGCGTCTGCCGCCGCCATGACCTTTTCCGATGACAGCACCATCCAGCTGGGGCAGAGCACGAAACTGGAGATCAGCCAGTTTCTGTTCAAAAAGACATCCCGCACGGCCGTTCTGCTGCTGTCGGCCGGCCAGTTGAAAGCCGCCGTCAGCAAGTTTATCGGCGGGGAGAATGTGTTTGAAGTCCATTCACCGACCTGCATTCTCGGTGTCCGGGGGACGGGCTTTGACATTGTTGAGTCCAGAGAGGCAGACAGGACAAAAGCCACGGTCAGCTGCACGGAAGGCGCCCTGAACCTGTCGGCCCTGTCGGATAAAGGAGCCGTTGTTTCCACGGCCGTGCTGGAAGCCGGTCAGATGGCCGTCATTACCGGCGGCGTCATCACTATCTCCATGATCGGGACGGCCGCGGCCGCCGGCGGAGGAGCCGCAGCGGCAGGAAGCGGCGGGGCGGCGGCGGCGGGAGCGGGGCTGTCAACCGGCGCCATCGTCGGCCTGACCGCCGCCGGCGTGGCCGGCGCCGGGGTGGCCGTGGCGGCCGCCGGCGGCGGCGGTGGGGGGGGCGGCGGCGGCAAATCAAATTCACCGGCCTATGACGCCACGGGTACCTGGGAGCATACTACCACCTATGAAGAAAACGACTGTGGTGAACCGGTAGGAATAGGCCAGACGGACACTATGGTGATCACCCAGACCGACTCGACGTTTACCGTCTCCGATGATACCGGCAGCTTTTCCGGAACCATCAGCGGTGGCACTTACACCTACACCAAGGTTTTTTTTGAAGACCCTAAAACTCACACGGAAACAATTACGCTTGTCCTGGATTCAAATACGGGTGGAACCTGGACGTCAGACTGGAACTGGACTGACGGCTCAAACTCATGCAACGGCATCGGGAAAGGAACTTTGTCCAAAATCCAGTAGCCCTGCCTCCTGTCCATATTTCCGGGCCGCCCCATTAATTTTCCGAGACAGGACGGCCAGGTCATCGAAATGGTTCCGGGCCTATAGCCCCTGATTACCAGGCGCTCCGGGCGGCGATCCGCAGGAACAGGTTGTAGGCGGTTTCGGATAGCCGTTTGACATACCACATCACCCAGGCTTCCGGGCTTACCGGCACCAGGCCCCGGTTCTTCTTGACCCCCTTGATCACGGCCCGGGCCACCCGCTCCGGGGACCAGCCGAACCGGTCGTAAAACGCGGCCATCTTTTTCTGGTCGATCTTGGCGGTCGGCAGCATGGTCTGCTTGCCGTCATGAACGATGCTGGTCTTGATAACGCCCGGGCAGATGGTGGTAACACCGATATTGTAGCGCCGGATTTCCGCCCGCAGCACGTCGGAATAACCGATAATGGCATGCTTGGTGGCGGTGTAGGCGCCCAGCCCCGCCAGGCCCCAGTAGCCGGCCGCGCTGGAGGTGTTGACGATATGGCCCGAGCGCTGGCGGATCATGTGGGGCAGGAAATAGTGCACCCCGTAAACCACGCTCCAGAAGTTGACGCCGACGATCCGCTCCCAGTCTTCCAGGGGGAAGACTTCCAGGGGGCCGCCCATGCCGATGCCGGCGTTGTTATGAATGATGTCCACCCGGCCGTAGGTGTCCAGGGTGAATTGGGCCAGGTCGGCCACCTGCTTTTTGTCGGAAACATCCAGCGCGAACACCGCCGCCTGGATGTCTCTTTCCTGAAGCGTTTTCTGCAGGTTGTCCAGCCGCTCCCGGCTGATGTCGGCCAGCACCATCCTGGCGCCCTCACCGGCAAAGGCCTTGGCCGTGGCCCGGCCGATGCCGCTGCCCGCGCCGGTCACCACCACCACCTTATCCTTCAGATTCTTTATTCCCGGCATGATTCCCCCCGTTGTTATGATGCGGTTATTTTATCGTTCAAATGTCTTTTGCGATCCCCGCGAGAACTTGTTTTTTCTTCGCGCCCTAACCCTTTTGGGGCCGGTTAAAACCGTCTGCTGCATTGCTCGAACTCGGGCTTCGCCCTCGGACAGCGAGCAATGCTTCACGCAGCCGCTTCTAACCGGCTTTTTCCCAAAATGTTTAACCGGCGCTCATGAAAAACAGGTTCTCGCCGGATCACCGTTCCCAATCCGGTGCAGTAACAATCAAAATGGATTCCCTGCCCCCGGTATTGTTATCGCCAGTGTTGACCAACAACTTGAATACATGCTGGCACCAATACGGTCACGTATCCGTATGCCTTGAACTCTTATATGGTTTGGCCGGGTGAAATTAAGTCGTCCGCGGCTCTGATCAAAAAGTCATCTTTACGGTCAGGCACTGCTGTCTTGTAAAAAGCCTTTTGTGAGTAACCATTGATTGTTTTGGGAAACAAGGTTGCCACGGCCCTGGCGAAAAGAACGCCTCGCTGTCTGAGGGCGAAGCCCGAGTTCGAGGCGTTCCGACAGGGCCGTGGCGACCGCCCAAAACAATCACGTTGCGAACAAACCGGCTTTTTACAAGCCCTCTTGCCCTTATTTTTCAATTACAAAAAAACAGGCCTCTCTAATTCCACCCCTCCTACAGCTCGCTGAAGCTCTGGTAAAATAAAATAGTAGCCTGGCTGGTCACGGTCGGGTCGGTGACCACGTTGACGCAGGCCGGTTTCCCGGAAGCCGCGGCCCGCTTGAGCGCGGGAATGATCTCCTCGTCCTTGGTGACGATCTCGCCGTAACCGCCCAGCCCCTCCACCATCTTCTCGTAATGCCGCATGCCCAGGTCGGCGCAGGTGCAGCGGTCATGGCCCAGGCTGATCTCCTGGGAATGTTTGATCATGCCCCAGGCGCAGTCGTTGTTGACCACGCAGATAATGGGAATGTTATGGCGCACGGCCGTGTCGAACTCCATGCTGTTGAACCCGAAGGAGCCGTCGCCGTTCAACACAATGACCGGCTTGTCCGGGTGGGCCAGCTTGGCGGCCAGGGCAAAGGGGATGCCGGTGCCCAGGCAGCCCAGCAGGCCGCCGGCCGGAATCTGCACGCCGGCCCGGTGCACGGACGAAAAGCCCGACAGCCCGTAATAGGTGGTGTCGCCGCCGTCGGCCACGTAATAGGCGTCGGTGCCGAAAACTTCCATGATTTGGGCCACCAGCCGCGAGGGGTGGATTGGATCGGAGGGTGTCCGCCGCTTTTCCAGTTCGGTGGTCATAAAGGCGGTGTAGGCCCGGCGGAAGGACTCCACCCACTGGCCGTGGTCGCGCTTGTCCACCAGGGGCAGGAGCAGATCCAGCACCGTGCCCGCGTCCCCTTCCAGGCCGACCGTGGCGGTCTGGTTGCGGTCCAGTTCATGGGGATCGATGTCGATGCGGATGACTTTGGCATTGGGAAACAACTGGCCAGACTGAAGCACCCAGTTAAAGCGGATGCCCACGGCGACAATCACGTCCGCCACCGGCAGGCCCGAAGTGATGCCGGTAAAGCCGCCTTCGCTCAAAGACAGGGGGTGATCGTCCGGCAATACGCCCCGGCCGTAATTGATCAGGGCAAAAGGAATGCCGGTTTTTTCCACAAAGGCCTTGAGGGCCGGGCCGCAATCGCTCAGGCCGATGCCGGTGCCGCCCAGGAGAACCGGCTTCTGGGCCGCGTTAATGATCCGGGCCGCCGCCTCCAGGTCGGCCTGAATTGGCCGGGTGGCTGTCTTGTGCCGTCTCCGGGGCACGACAGGAGAACTGCCGCCGTCGATCTCGGCAAAGAGAATGTCCGGCGGCAGTTCCAGAAAGACCGGGCCGGGCCGGCCCATGGTGGCCTGGCGGAAGGCGATGGCCAGGTATTCCGGGATGCGCCGGGTGTCATAGCAGGTGGCGCACCACTTGGTCACCGGCTTGACCATGTCGATCTGGTTCATCTCCTGCAGGGCGCCTTTGAGATCGTCCCGGATGGGATGACGGCCGCAGAGCACGACCAGGGGGACGTTTTCCAGGTGGGCGTTGACGATGCCGGTCAGGGCGTTGGTGAACCCGGGGCCGGCCGTGACCAGGCAGACGCCGGGGGTGTTGGTGTAAACGGACCAGGCATGGGCCATCATGGCCGCGGCCTGCTCGTGACGGACATCGATGGTCTTGAGGCCGTACTCGGTCAGGCCGTCCAGGATGCTTTCAATATGCCCGCCGGAAATGGTGAAGACGTGGGTGACCTGTTCCGCTTCTTTCAAATATTTGGCTACCAGGTGGCCGCCGGAGATTTTTGTCATTAGTAATTCCTTTCTCGCTTGCAATATTTATTGTGCCTTGATTTTCTTCACTTTTGTTGGAGTAAAGTTTTAAGTTTTAAGTGTTAAGGGTTGAGGGGTCGAGGGGTCGAGGGGTCGAGGGGTTGTAAATGAACTTTCTGATTCCCTCAGTCCTTTTTTGTTGTGCCCCCTGAACCCTGAACCTTGGACCTTGAACCCTGTACCCTGAACCCTGTACCCTGAATCTTAAACCCTTCTTTAAATATGTTTCATGGCCGCGTCAAACCACTGGGCATAAACCGGCATGCCTTCAATTTTGAGCTTGCCGTCCGCGGCAGCGTAAAAAAAAGCCTCCATGTTCTGTTTGAGCATGACGGAAAAAGCCGTTTTGGCGTCCTTCCAGACCAGGGCCGCGTCAAAGGCATGATGGGGGCCGACGGCGGTGGTGATCTTCCCCTGGTCGAACACGAACAGCCGGGCAAATTGTCCGTCTGCGGTCCTGATCATCAACCGGACCTTTGATTTGCGGATAAATTTCTTGAAGGAGGCATTGGTTTTGGATGAAAACCACAGCAGCCAGTACAGGCCGAACAGCAGCACTTTCAATCTCATTACGAACTCCCTGATGGTTGGGTTGAAAATTCAAAAGGCCACGATGGTTTTCATGGCCTGGTGTTGCCCCTTGTTCATGTTGACTTCGATCATGCGGCGATATTCTTCCAGGCGGAAACGGTGGGTGACCAGCTTTTCCGCGTTGATCTGCTTCTGACGCATCATGTCCAGGGCGATGTCGAACACATGCCGCCGCGTGCCCCCGTCGTCCACCAGGCCGTAGGCGTACACCCCCTTGACGGTCTGGAGCTTAAGCCACAACGGCGTCAGGTCCAGCTTGACGTTACCGCCGATACCCACCACGCTCAAGGTGCCCAGGCCCTTTAGCACCCGCATGCTCAGGTTCAGGGTGGCGGCGTTGCCGACGGTGTCATAGACCCGGTCGAACCCGCCCATGGGCACGGGCTGACCGATCATGGGCTTATACAGTCGTGCCCCGGTTATGGCCGCAGTTTTCGGGAAGATGTCGCCCGGGGAAATGATCTCATCGGCCCCGCAGGTGACAGCCAGCCCGGCGGCAAACGATCCCGGCTCGATCACCGAAATATGGCAATCCAGGGCCAGGGCGCGGGCTGCCTGAACAACCAGGTTGCCAATGACCCCGCCGCCGATGACCAGGATTCTCTCGGCGTCAAGCGGCCGGTTGTCGAACACCGTCTGCAGGGCCACGGCCACCGGCTCGGTCATGACGGCCGCGTCCGTGTTCAACTCCGTCGGAACAACAAAAAGCTGGCTCTGGTGGGCCACCACATAAGGCGCGAACCCGCCGCTGAGATCCTGGCAGATGCCCAGAAACATGCCGGGCGAAAAGGCCCCCTCGGCCGTGCGTTCGCAGTTTCCGGGCCGACCCGCCCGGCAGGCGGGGCACAATGGCGAGAGGCCCCGGGGCAGGCAGCTCAAAACAGGGCTGACGGCCACCCGGCTGCCGGCGGAAAAACCGGAAACCCGCGAGCCGGTCTCCACGATTTCACCGACGAACTCGTGCCCCATGACGCAGGGAAAGGAGGTGAACGGCTGGGCGCTGGGGGAGTCATGGAGCATGATCAGGTTCAAATCGCTGCCGCAAAAACCGCAGGCCATGGTCCGGATCTTGACCCACTCCGGTCCGGGCAGAGCAGGTTCGGGGATTTCGCGCAACCTTACGGTCCGGCCGGGCCCCCGGAAGTATGATGTTTTACCGAATATTGCCGCGCAGGTTTTGCCAACGGCGAAGGTCAGCGGGGAAATATTGAGCTGCAGCGCCTTCATATGCCCTCCGTTTGACAATGAAGCAGTTTCAAATTAAAAAATAAAATATGAAATATAATTCATATTGTCAAGAAAAATTATCAAAATAATAAATATTTATTATTTTTATTGAATACGAATATTTTTTCATGTTAAGAATAATTCCGGACCGCTGAAGCATCGAACCCCCAGTTGACGGACAGGGTTCAAGGAGTCAAGGGGTCGAGGCTTATGGAAAGACCATTAATGCCGTAATTTTTTTTAAGAAAGACAATCGATGAGCACTGTCAGAATACCGACGCAGCAACGGGGCCTGGAAACCAGAAAACGGATTGAAAAGGCCGCCTTCAAGTTGTTTTCAAAAAAAGGCATTCACGGCACCAACACCAAAGAAATCGCCGACAAGGCCGGGGTTTCCATCGGCAGTTTTTATTCCTATTTCAAGGACAAGAAGCAACTGCTGCTGGAAATTCTGGAAAACTTTCTCAACCAGGCGTACCTGGTCATCTGGAAGGACCTGGGCTCTTATTCGGTGGAAGGGTTGACCCGGGACAACATCAAATCCGTCATCACCAATGTTTTCAAGGCCTATGACATCGCCCCCCGCTTTCTCAGCCAGACCCACGCCCTGCGCTACTCGGACCCGGACATCAACCGCATCTATGAAAGAGAACGGCAGCGGGAACTGGACCAGATCATGGCCCTGATCGAAAGCAACAGGGACCGGCTGAATATCCGCGACCCCTACGCCACCGCCATTATCATCCACAACGCCGTGGAGCATGTGGCCCACACCGCCAAGTTCATCGGCCCGGAAATTGAAGAATCCCGCCTCATCGAAGAGCTGACCAGCATTATTTATGATTTCTTCTCATTCCGGATGATCTCCGCCGGCCAGCCGGGCGCGAGCAACCCCGGCGGGCAGGGGAACCCGCAGGGGGAAGGCCGCCATTAGAAAAGCGCTGGACATGGGTCTGAAAGTCTAGGCGCATTCACTGTAGCCGCAGCCGCGGCAGACAACGCAGCCGCCTTCGTGTTCGATAATACCGCCGCAGTCCGGGCAGGCGCCCTTGAAAAAGGCCCGCTTTTCGTGTTTGACCTTGCCGCCGTTGGCGGCCAGATGGGACTGGATGGCCTTGGCCACGGCGTCCGCGCACGACAGGGTCTTGTTGGCGCCGAAGCCCGCATGGGAATGGCAGGAAATCCCCTGCAACTGCTTGATCACCTGCCGGGCCTGGAGACCGCTTCGCCAGGCGAGGGACACCAGCCGCCCGATGGCTTCATTCTGGGACGCGGCGCAGCCGCCGGCCTTGCCCATGGTGGTGAACAGCTCAAAAAGACCGGAACTGTCCTCGTTTACGGTGACGTAAAGCGGGCCGCACCCGGTCTGCATCTGATAGGTCCAGCCCTTGAGCACCTTGGGGCGTTCCCGCTTGACGGCCGGATTATCTCCCGGAGCGGCCGCCGCCCCGTCTTCCTTCCTGCCGACGCTCAACACCTGCTGGTCGCGCGAACCGTCACGATAAATGGTCACGCCCTTGCAATCCAGTTTATAGGCAAGCTCATAGACGCTGGCCACATCCTGAATGGTGGCGGTTTTGGCAAAGTTGACGGTTTTGCTGACGGCGTTATCGGTATGCTTCTGGAAAGCCGCCTGCATCCGGATATGAATTTCCGGCGTGATATCGTGGGCCGTTACAAAGACCCGGCGGATATCCTCGGGAATTTCTTCGATATCGCGCAGCGTGCCCTGCTCGGCGATGCGCTGCATCAGCTCCGGGGAGTAAAATCCCCGCTGCCTGGCGAGGGCTTCAAAATAAGGATGGACCTCCACCAGGATATCGTTGTCCATGACCTGCCGGACAAAAGAAACGGCGAACAGCGGCTCCACTCCGGAGGTGGTGTTGGCGATGATCGATATGGTCCCGGTGGGAGCGATGGTGGTGACGGTGGCGTTGCGCAGCGGGGTTTCTCCCCTTTGATCGTATATCGACCCTTTGAAATTGGGAAAGGCGCCGCGGCTGACGGCCAGTGCCCGGGAAGCTTCATGGCCCTGTTCATTAATAAACCGCATTACTTTTTCCGCCAGATCCACCGCCTCATCCGAATTATAAGGAATGTCCAGCCGGATCAGCATATCCGCCCACCCCATCACCCCCAGCCCGATCTTGCGGTTTCCCAGGGTCATTTCGGCGATCTGGGGGAAGGGGTATCTGTTCACCTCCACCACATTATCAAGGAAATGAACGGCCAGATGCACGACCTCCCTGAGCCGGTCCCAGTCGACCTGGCCGTCCGCGACCATTCTGGCCAGGTTGATCGATCCCAGATTGCACGATTCGTAGGGCAGAAGCGGTTGCTCGCCGCAGGGATTGGTGGATTCGATCATTCCGATATGCGGCGTGGGATTGTCGCGGTTGAGGCGGTCCAGAAAAACAATGCCCGGTTCACCGTTTTCCCAGGCCTGGGCAACGATGCGGTTGAACACCTTGCGGGCGTTAAGCTGTCCGGTGACACGGCCGTTGCGGGGGTTGACCAGATCATAGTCTTCGTCTCTTTCCACGGCCTTCATAAAGGTTTCCGTCAGCCCCACGGAAATGTTGAAATTATTGAGCTGTTTGTGGTCGGCCTTGCACATGATAAAGTCCATGATGTCCGGATGATCCACGCGCAGAATCCCCATGTTCGCGCCGCGGCGCGTTCCGCCCTGCTTGATGGTTTCCGTGGCCACGTCAAAAACACGCATGAAGGAAATGGGACCGCTGGAAATGCCGGTCGTCGTCTTGACCACGTCGTTGGCCGGGCGCAGCCGGGAGAAGGAAAAACCGGTACCGCCGCCGGATTTATGAATCAGGGCCGTGTATTTTACCGTGTCAAAGATCTCTTCCATGGAGTCACCCACCGGCAGGACGAAGCAGGCGGACAGTTGCCCCAGCTCGCGCCCCGCGTTCATCATGGTGGGCGAATTCGGCAGAAATTCCCATTGCGTCATCATCCGGTAGAACGCTTCTGTCAGCAACGATACGTCCGCCTTGGCATCGAATTTCATGTCGGCCGCGGCGATGGTCTCGGCCACCCGCCGAAACATGTCCGCCGGCTCCTCGAGGACTTTGCCCTGTCTGTCCCGCTTCAGATAGCGGCGTTCCAGAACGGTTACGGCGTTGGGCGCCAATTCCGGCATGGCAGAGGTGTCGGTCTGTTTTTCCATTGGTCATCAACTCCTTATGATAAAGGCGAAAAAGAGGATAGCTAAACCATAAAACCACTATATATTGTGTATATCGGCCTATTAACCACAATATCTGGCCGTTGTCAATAGCCGGAAACGTCATTTTTTTTCATTCCCTCCCCTTGACAGGCGAAAACGCCTCTGTTATAAATAAATCATATAAAATCAAATTGATATCACAACAAGAAAGGGGCGTTATGAAATCCAGCATGATCCGGAAGTGTCTTGTCGTTTTTCTGGTACTGCAACTGGCCATTCCCGGTTCCATCTTCGCGACGGCGGTGGGCGAGTTCACTTCCGTCGTCGGCACGGTGACACAGACCCGGGGGAAAGAGGTCATCATACCGGCTGCGAAGACTCCGGTTCAAATTAAGGATCTGATCGCCACCGATCAGTCGTCATCAGCGGCCATGGCGTTCTCCGACGACAGCACCATCCATCTGGGGCAGAACTCGAAGCTGGAAATCAGCCAGTTTCTGTTCAAAAAAACATCCCGCGCGGCTGTTCTGCTGCTGTCGACCGGCCAGTTGAAGGCCGCCGTCAGCAAGTTCATCGGCGGGGAGAACACTTTTGAAGTCCACTCCCCCACCTGCGTCATCGGCGTCAGGGGCACGGGTTTTGACATCACCGAAGCCAAAGAAGCGGACAAGACAAAAGCCACGATCAACTGTACCGAAGGGTCACTGAACCTGTCGGCCCTGTCGGATAAAGGAACCGTTGTTTCCACGGCCGTTCTTGAAGCCGGCCAGATGGCCGTCATTACCGGCGGCGTCATCACCATTTCCCTGATCGGCGCGGCCGCGGCGGCCGGCGGCGGCAGTGCGGCCGCGGCAAGTTCCGGCGGCGCAACGGCAGCCGGCGGCGGGGCCACTGCCACCGCCGCGGGCACCACGGCAGCGGCCGGAACCACGGCAACCGCTGCCGGATTGTCAACCGGCGCCATCGTCGGCCTGACCGCGGCCGGGGTGGCCGGGGCCGGAGCCGCAGTAGCGGTGGCCAGCGGTGGTGGTGGTGGTGGCGGCGGCGGCGGCGGCGGCGAAGACACCGACAATAACGGCACCACGCCTTACGACGCCACCGGCACCTGGCAATGGACGCTGACGGAGGGCGAAAACAACTGCGGAGATCCGGTCATTTTAAATGATGTGGGAACTGCTACGATCACACAAACCGGAACGACCTTTACCGGTTATGATCAAGATGGCTCCTTTTCCGGGACCGTCAGCGGCGCCACCTATACCTTCACCGCCTCCACCCCGGAGGACTCCGGCACCACGACTGATTACACCACCATCGAATTAACTTCAGCCACGGAAGGCACCTACGTCACTTACTGGGAATGGACCGACGGCACCAACTCATGCAGCGGCATGGAAAAAGGTTATTTAACCAAAATCCAGTAGGGACATCCGAAAGGCAGGAGGTAGGGGGCACGGCGCAGCGTGCCCCCTGCAATCATCTGAATGCAAAACGGGCGGTCCTGTCGCGGCCGCCCTTCGCTGTTTCTTCCGTAATCTATTGACCTTTCCCCCCTGTTTTGTGAGAATACCCGGCAATTTCCGGTTCGGACAAAACCGGACCGCAACCACCGGAATGTATTAATGAAAGAAGACTTCTTCACGGTTGTTCCCCCGCAAACCGTTCTGTCCATGGTCGACCGCTTTACCCCGGTTGAACTGGAAGACGTGCCCCTCGCCCGGGCCCACGGCCGGGTGCTGGGGCGGGATATCGTCATCACCGGCGACTTGCCGGGTTTCGCCCGTTCGACCATGGACGGGTTCGCGGTTCGGGCCGCGGCCACCTTTGGCGCCTCCGAAACCAACCCGGTCTATCTGGAACGCATGGGTGCGGTGGTCATGGGGGAGGCACCGGGATTTTGCCTTGGCGCCGGCCAGGCGGCCGAGATCCCCACCGGGGGCATGATGCCCGAAGGCGCCGACAGCGTCGTCATCATCGAACACACCCGGCTGATCGACAACACGTTGCTTGAAATTTTCAAGTCCGCGGCTCCGGGAGAAAACGTCATCGCGGCCGACGAGGATTTTAAAAAAGGCGACATCGCCCTGCCCGGGGGCGTCCGCGTAAGAAGCCAGGAAGCCGGCTTGCTGGCCGCCCTCGGCATTGTCGACGTGACCGTTTTCCGCAAGCCCACCGTCGGGATCATTTCCACCGGCGACGAAGTGGTGCCGGCGGAAGAGACGCCCGCCCCCGGCCGGGTCCGGGACGTCAACACCTACACCCTGGCCGCCCTGGCCGAAGAGGCCGGAGCCCGGCCGGTCATTTACGGCATTGTCGACGACCACCCGGATCATCTGAAGGAAAAAACAGCCGCCGCCCTGGCCGAATGCGACATGGTGCTCCTGTCCGGCGGCAGTTCCCTGGGGACACGCGACTTCACCCTGGAGGTGATCAACTCCCTGCCCGATTCGGAGCTCCTGGTGCGCGGCATCGCCATCCGGCCGGGCAAGCCGACCCTGCTGGCCCGGATCAGCGGCAAACCGTTCTGGGGCCTGCCGGGCCAGGTCGCTTCGGCCATGGTCATCTTCTCCGTCATTGTCCGGCCTTTTATCGACCGGCTGGCCGGCGTCCGGGGAACAACCCGCCGATTTAACCGGGAAATCTCCGCCCTGACCGCGAGGAATATTCCTTCGGTTTCCGGGCGGGAGGATTACATCCGCGTGAGACTGGAGGAAAAGGAGGGCGTCCTCCTGGCTTGGCCGGTCTTCGGAAAATCCGGACTGCTCAACACCATGACCGCCGCCGACGGACTGATTGTCATTGACGCCGACACCGAAGGCCTAAAAGCCGGTACGCCGGTATCGGTGAAGTTATTTTAAACCAAGGAGCATGATGGCATCCGTTAACAACCGCAACATCTACCTTGAAAAAAAGAGCCTGAACCAGGCCAGGGCCATTGTTACCGAAACGTTCTATACAGGCAGTGAGCCGCCTTCGGAAACAATCGCCGTGACGGACACGGTCGGACGGGTGCTGGCGGCCGGCGTCTCCGCCCGGCTGTCGGTTCCGCCTTACCACATCGCGGCCATGGACGGCATTGCCGTAACGGCCGAGGAAACTTACGGCGCCGGTGAAACCGCTCCGCTGACCCTGGAAACCGGCCGTAACGCCTTCTTCGTCAACACCGGTAATCCCCTGCCCGCCGGAACCAACGCCGTCATCATGATCGAGGACGTGCATGTCATTGATGACCGCCACATCGAAATCATGGCGCCGGTGGTCCCCTGGCAGCATGTGCGCAAAGCCGGCGAAGACATCGTGGCCACGGAACTGATTTTCCCGGCGTATCATCACGTCACGCCCCTGTGCGTCGGGGCGCTGCTGTCCGCCGGCGTATTCTCCGCAGCCGTCATCCGGCGACCGGCGGTGTTGATCATCCCCACCGGCGACGAACTGGTAGACTGCCATACGGAACTGGACCTCGGGCAACTTCCTGCCGGCAAAATCCTGGAAAGCAATTCCGCCATGCTGGGCAAGCTGATCGAAGCGGCCGGCGGCCGTTACGTCCGTCACGCCATCGTGCCCGACGATGTTGAACAGATCCGGCAGGCGGTTGAAAAAGCCCTGGACAGCGGCCGCTTTCAGATGATCCTGCTGGTGGGCGGATCATCGGCCGGGGCCAGCGATTTTTCACGATCAGTCATCGCTTCCCTGGGCCGGGTCCTGGTCCACGGCGTCACCATCATGCCGGGCAAACCGCTGATCATCGGCGTTGTCCGGGACACGCCCGTCTGGGGCATGCCCGGCTATCCGGTTTCGGCGGTGATCTGTTTTGACCAGCTGGTCCGGCCCCTGCTGCGCTTCATGCAGCGCCTGCCGCACGAAGACAGGCCGACGCTCACGGCCACCCTGGCCAAAAAAGCGGCCTCCAAGCTGGGCGTGGAGGAATTCCTGCGGGTGCGCCTGGGCAATGTCGGCGGCCGGGTGGTGGCCACGCAACTGCCCCGTGGCGCCGGCTCGGTCTCCTCCCTGGCCGAAGCCGACGCCCTGGTGCGGGTCCCGGCCGACACGGAGGGGCTGCCGGAAGGGGCCGTTGTTCAGGCCGAACTGATCAAGCCCCGACCGGATCTGGACAACACCCTTGTTGTCGTCGGCAGCCACGACAACACCCTCAACGTGCTGGCCGACCTGGCCGGCCGTGGCGCCCCCAAAACCTTTCTGGCCTCCTCCCACGTGGGCAGCCTGGGCGGCCTGATCGCCCTGGCCAAGGGATACTGCCACCTGACCGGTTCCCACCTGCTCGACACCGAAACCGGCCAGTACAATATTTCCTATATCAAAAAATATTTGAAGGGCATGAGAATCAAGCTGGTCCGGCTGGTGGACCGGGACCAGGGCCTGATGGTGGCGCGCGGCAATCCCCTGGGCATAGGGGATTTCACCGATCTTTCCGGCGGCCGGATCCGGTTCATCAACCGCCAGGCCGGGTCCGGGACCCGGGTGCTGCTGGACTACCGTCTCAAGCAGCTCGGCATCGACCCCGCCGGCATCAACGGATACGAAAACGAGGAGTACACCCACATGTCCGTGGCCATTGCCGTGGCCAGCGGCGCGGCCGACGCCGGGCTGGGTATCCTGGCCGCGGCCCGGGCCCTGGGCCTGAATTTTCTTCCCGTGGTCACGGAGCAATACGAACTGGTCATCCCCGAGCAATTTTTCGATCTGCCGGCCATGGGGGTGCTGATGAAAATCATCAACTCCCGGGAGTTTGCCGAGCGGGTGACGGCCCTGGGCGGGTACTCTACCGCCGAAACCGGTAAGACGATTGATATTTTCTGACCGGACGCCCCTCTTCTCTTCATAAACTATACACTTTACGGGTTTGACATATTTCCCGGTCCGGTTGCCCTTCCGCTCCTACACCCCTTTAATTTTTAAACAAAGAGATTGCCAGGACCATTTCCGGAACCGTTGGAAAAAATCCCGGAGCGGTTGTCATTTTTTATTTGACCGTATGGTCTAAAAATTGTATAGGATAAAAACCGCCGCGAAAAGAAACCGGTAGCGCGTTGCGACAACGCCTCCCGTTCGCGGCTTCAACCATGCCTGGGGTAAAGAGAATAACCAAGGAGGAATCGGCCCATGAGTACTTTTTCGATTGTTCTGACCCTGCTGATCGTGGAGGTCCTGATCATTATGTTCATCGGTGTCTTCCGGTGGTGGTACTGCCGCTGGGGCGCGACGTCGGAAGAGTTTCTGATGCCGCTGCCGGAGGACGAACTCGCCCCCATGCCGTCCATTTACATGACCCACGCCATCACCGTCAACGCGCCCGTGGAAGCCGTCTGGCCCTGGTTCAAGCAGCTGGGCCAGGGCCGGGGCGGGTATTACAGCTACGACTGGCTCGAACGGCTCTTCGGGTTCGGCATCCACAATGTCTACCAGATACGGCCTGAGCTTCAGGACCTGAAAGCCGGCGACCATGTCCTCCTGCATAAAAACGGCATGGGCGTTACCGTGGAACGAATGGAAGAGAACAGGAAGCTGGTCCTCTGGACGGATTCACGGAAACTGCAGGAAGGCCGGAAATATTTTGTTCCGCCCCTGCCCAGGGGGATGCACATGGCAGGGTACTGGAGCTTCAATCTCTTTGCCCGGCCCGACGGCACCACCCGCATCGTGGAGCGATGGGGCATCGAGTGGCCCCCCCGCTCCCTGTGGCTGAACCTGATCGTCATCGCCTTCGGCGAGCTGCCGTCCTTTATCATGGAGCAACGCATGCTCCGCGTCATCAAAAAACTGGCCGAGGGAGCATCTCCCGACAATCTCGGCCGGCTGTAAAGGAGCCCCATGTCGATTCTGTTCACCCCCAAGCGTGTCGGCTCTCTTGAAGTCAAAAACCGGTTTGTGCATTCGGGAACCTACGAATGCATGGCCACCGAGACCGGGCATGTCACCGACCGGCTGATCCGGCGCTACCGGACCCTGGCCAAAGGAGAAGTAGGGCTGATCGTGACCGGCTACATGTGCGTTCATCCCCATGGCCGGGCGACCGGCCACCAGACCGGTATTCACGACGACGGCTTTCTGCCCGGGCTTACCTCCCTGGCCGAGGCCGTTCACGGCCAGGGCGGCCGGATTCTCTATCAACTGGTGCACGCCGGCCGGCAGACCATGCCGGTCACCATCGGCGGCAAACCCATGGGTCCGTCGGCGATTCACCGCGATCCCACCTACCTGGTCAAACCCCGGGCTATGACGGCGGAGGACATCCGGACCGTCATCGGCTCCTATGCCGCGGCGGCCGGGCGCGCGGTCCGGGCCGGCGCCGACGGGATCCACGTGAGCGCGGCCGCCGGCTACCTGATCAACCAGTTCCTCTCGCCCTTTCACAACCGGCGCACGGATGAATGGGGCGGCAGCGACGTCAACCGCTTCCGGTTTCTAAAAGAGATCGTCCTCGCCATCAAAGCCCAACTGCCGTCGGGCATGCCGCTGGTGGTCAAGATCAGCACCGACGACCACACGCCGGGCCCGGGCGTCACCCTGGAAACGGCCCTGCGGCATGCCGCCTGGTTGAAGGAAGCCGGCGTGGACGGACTGGAAATCGCCTCCGGGAACCTGCTTTACAAACATATGACCATGTGGCACGGGTCCGTGCCGATGAAGGAACTGATCCGTTCCCTGCCCTGGTGGAAAAAAGCCGGCGCCTGGGTCGTCATGAAATCCATGGAAGGGAAATACGACCTGAAAGGCCCCTGGAACCTCGAAGCCGCGAGGGCCGTCCGGAAAGTCACCGGCGACCTGCCCCTCTTCCTGGTCGGTGGGTTGCGGACCCTGGCCGAAATGGAGGCCGTCACGGCCAGCGGGGACGCCGATTTCATCCAGATGTGCCGCCCCTTTGTCCGTGAGCCGTTTCTGGTCAAGCAGTTCCGCGAAAAAAAGTCCGACCGCTCCGCCTGCGTCAACTGCAACCGCTGCCTGGGGGCCATCGCCAACAACATCCCCATCGCCTGTTATGAAAAAGGGCTGCCGGAACCGACAAAAAAACCGGGGACGCCTTGACGTTTATCACCGTCAGGCATCCCCGGCTTGTTTAATCGTTGATAAAAAGCCGGCTTGTTTTCTTAAGGGTATCTCTAAAAGGCAATTTTTAGAGATGCCCTTACGAATAAAGCGCGTCCAGCTGGTCCTGATATTTCTTAAAGACGTTGCGGCGCTTGAGTTTCATGGTCTGGGTCAGCATGCCGTTTTCCAGGGAAAAATCTTCGGCCAGGAACAGGAACTTTTTGGGGATCTCATACCCGCCGTAGGTTTTTTTAAGCTGGGTGACCACCGAGTTTTTGATGAGTTCCTGAATCCTCTCCTCCCGGATCAGGTCTTCGGGCCTTTTGTCCCCCAGCCCCATTTCCTGGGCGACCGGCTTCAGGGCCGCGAAATCCGGCACCAGTATGGACACATTATAGGGTTTCCCCTCGCCGTAAATCATGGCGTTGATCACATAGGGATTTAGTTTGATGTCCTCTTCCAGGGAAGCGGGATGGACATATTTACCGTTTTCCAGCTTGTATTCCTCCTTGAACCGGCCGGTGATATAAAGGAAGCCGTCCTTATCCAGCCGACCCCGGTCACCGGTGCGGAAACCCGTGCCGAGCACGGGGTCATGCACCATGACCTCGGCGGTCTTCTCCGGCTTGTTATGATAGCCCTGCATGACATTGGGGCCGAAGCAGACGATCTCGCCGTCTTCACTGTCTTCGCCCGTATAGGTTTTATCGATCACCACCGTGACCTTTTCAATGGCCCGGCCGACGGTGCCCAGCCGGTTGGCGCCCGGCGAGTTCATGGTCATGGCCGGAGTGGTTTCAGTCAGTCCGTAGCAGTCATAGGTAGGAATGCCGATATCGATAAAGAACTGGGCGATTTCCGGATTCATGGCGGCGCTGCCGGTCACGGCCCTGGTCAGACGGCCGCCGAAGCGGGCCCTGATTTTGGCGAAAACCAGCTTATCCAGAATCTTGAATTTCAACCCGGCCTGGCCGGTCCGGCGCTTTTCCTCGGCCGCTTTCTTGGCGGCGTTAAACAGAAACAGGGGCAGACCGCCCTTTTCCGCCATCATGTTATGAATACTGCTGTAAACTTTGTTAAACACACGGGGAACGGCGATCAGCACCGTCGGCCGCACCTTGCCCATATCCTCCACAATGGTATCCACCGAACCCATCAGACCGGTGGAGCCCCCCCGGTAAATCCCCAGGTACAATTCCCCGGTCTGGCCGAAACTGTGGGCCCAGGGCAGAATCGACAGGGTCACCACGTTTTCATCGATATCGGGAAACATTTTGGCGGCTGCCTGGACATTGGTGGTGAAGTTGCCGTGACTCAGGAGAACGCCCTTGGGATCGCCGGTGGTGCCGGAGGTGTAAATCAGGCCGGCGATGTCGCTGTAATGGGGCTTGATGGACGGCACGGGGCTTTTGCGGCCCTTTTCCTCCAGGGCGGCCAGGCTGTTTTCGCCGCTGCCGTTGATGATGAATATCTTTTCCAGGGTGTCGATCTCATTCACCCAACCCTTGACCGTTTCATACACGGCCTGGTTGACCACGAACAGGACCTTCAGCCCGCTGTCCTTGACGATATACCGCCAGGTAGCCACCAGCTCCTTCTCATACATGGGCACCAGGCGCGCGCCTCGGCCATAGGCGGCAAAGGCGATCACCCCCCAGGCCTCGGAGTTGTTGATAATCAGTCCGACCCCATCGCCTTTGTCAACGCCCAACTGGGCCAGGCCGGCCCGGAGGTTATCCACCCGCTCTCCCAGACGGCCGTAGGTGGTGAACTCATATTCCCCGGCGGCGTTTTTCGTGCCCACCACGGGACGGTCGGGAAACTTCTTCACGCTGTCTTCGAACATATCCACCAGATTGGTGGGATACTCATACCAGGCTTCATTGTTGCTCATGCCAAAACCTCATCACCTTTTGCCCCCGGAAAAGGGGCCATCGTTGATAACCGCATTTACCTACCCATAGCCCTGTCTTTATGTATTTTTCCCTTCATATCAGACCCCGTGTCCGGAAAACAAGTTCTTTACGATGAGAGACGTCATTAATTAAGGGTATCTCTAAAAATTAGAATTTTGGTTCGAGGTCAAGGCGCGCGAAAATTTTAACCGGAGGAATACATTGAAGTATTTCGAGGATTAAAATTTGAGCGCAACGCCGAGATCGAGCCAAAAGGCAATTTTTGGAGGTGCCCTTAAGTGATTTTCCCGAAGTGCGGATGTAATCTTCCGGCAAAAATCCGGGGATGCTTGACAGGCGGTCATGACCCTATTAGATTGATCCAGTCGAAATCTTTTCTTTAATCAGGAGGGTACGCCCATGAAAAAACTGCTGGCAGGTCTTCTGGCCGTTATCATTGCCCTGGTCGTGGCGACGACCGGGTTTCTCTATCTTGCCCCGGAAAAGTTCGCCGCGACATCGTTCGACCTGACCCGGAAAATCTGCGGGCTGGAGCGCAAGGAACTGACGCTTCCGGGAGGCGAGAAATACGTTTACCTGGAAGGGGGCAAGGGTGAGCCGCTTCTGCTTTTGCATGGTTTCGGGGCCAACAAGGATAATTTTACCTTCGTGGCCCGAAACCTGACCAAAACCTGCCATGTCATTGTTCCGGACCATATCGGTTTCGGCGAGTCCTCCCACCCGGCCGAAGCGGACTATTCTTCCGCGGCCCAGGCCGAGCGCCTGCACCGGTTTATAAATGCCCTGGGCCTGTCAACGATTCACATCGGCGGCAGTTCCATGGGCGGCCTGATCGCCATGCGATATGCGGTTCTCTATCCCGGCGAGGTCAAGAGCATGTGGCTGCTGGCGCCCGGCGGCATCTGGTCGGCCCCGGAAAGCGATCTCCGCCGGGTCATCCGCGAAACCGGCGAGAACCCGCTGATCGCCAAAAACGAAGACGAGTTCGCGCGAACCTATGACTTTGCCATGAGCCGGCCGCCTTTTATCCCCCGGCCTGTCCTCGATGTCATGGCCCAGGAACGGATCCGGAACGTCGCACTGGAAAAACGCATCTTTGAACAGATCAAGGCCGACTCCGTTGAAGAAGCCGTCCGGGGTCTGACAACCCCGGCCCTGATCGTCTGGGGAGAAGAGGACCGCGCCATCAGCGCCGCCACGGCGCCCATCCTGGTTTCCCTGCTGCCTAATTCCCAGGCCGTCGTCATGAAAGGTATCGGCCATCTTCCCATGATCGAAGCCCCCGGCGCCGCGGCCCGCGACTATCTGGAATTCCGGGCCGGGCTGTAATACCGGAGACAATCATGACGAACGCAAGCCAGCAGGCCCTGAGTCTTTTGAGAAGTACCGAAAATTTTCACTGGTACATCGTGCCCTTTCTGGTGCTGGTGGTTTATGTCTATGCCGTGGAAATCCAGAAACGGAACTGGGACGCGGTTCTCATTGGCCTGCTGTTTATCGCCGGGGATTTCATCTGGGAAATCATCAACGCCCTCATCCTTCATTTCACGCAGTATGCCGCCCTGTGGAGCACGCCCGGAGACACGGCCTTTCTCATCCTGGTGGGCATCAATATCGAAATATTCCTGCTGTTTTCCATCACCGGTATCATCTTCGTCAAACTGCTGCCCGAAGACAAAACCGTCAAAATCATGGGCCTTCCCAACCGCATCTTCATCCCCCTGGCCGTGGGCGCCTTCAGCATCGGCGTGGAAATCATGTTAAATCAATTCAACGCCCTGGTATGGGAATACCGGTACTGGGGCAACTGGCCGCACATCTGGTCGCTGGTCATCAATTACATGACGCCCTATTTCCTGATCTGCTGGGGATATTTTCATGTATCAACCAGGGGGAAAGCACAGGTCCTGGCCGTTTTCCTGTTGATCAACATTATCTCATGGATCGTCTTTGTGAATATCCTGGGCTGGATATGATTCCCGACGGACGTTACACCCTGCTGAATCATACCGCCGACCTAAAGATCGAAATTTACGGCCGGGATCTGCCGGATCTGTTCACCAACGCCTGCTTTGCCCTGTTCGACAATATTGCCGACCTGTCCCGGGTGACCGGCGACGCCACCCGGACCATCACCATAGCGGGAGAAGATACCGCCGACCTGATGATCAACTGGTTGAGAGAACTGCTGGCCCTGTGGACAGTGGAAGGGTTGCTGATTAAATCGGCGCGCATAAAAGGCATATCAGAGACAAGCCTGACCGCGGATATCTTGTTTGACTCCTACTCCCCGGCCCGTCACGTCCTGAAAACCGATATCAAGGCCGTCACTTATCACCAGGGTTCGGTCTCGTCCGGCCCTGACGGCTGGACGGCCCGGGTGGTGGTGGACGTGTGAAAGTACGGCTGTAAATCCCGTGGACACCGCGGTGTGCCGCTTGATGTCTCCTGCTTTCCCCCGCCGGTTTTTTTCTCGCTCCGGCAATCCATGCCATGCTATAATCACCGTCACACTAAACCGATACAGCCGGAAAACGGAGCGATTTCATGCTTTCGATCGTTTATACCCTGCTCTTCCCCAGGGCACTGTCGTTTAAAAACCGCATGTTATATTCCCGGAAAATCCAGTTCCTGCTGTTCGGCGGCATCGGCGTGGCCCTGTGGGCCGGGGTGTTTGCCGCCTCCTTCCGGATACTGACCTATTTTCAAGGCATCGAGCAGCTGGGTGAGATCCTGGCCAACAAGCTGCTGTCCATGATTTTCGTGGTGATCCTGTCCCTGCTGGTGTTCAGCAGCGTCATCACGCTCCTGTCCAAGCTCTATCTGTCCCGGGACCTGAACCTGGTCCACTCCCTGCCGGTTCCCCGGCGGTATCTGTTCCTGGCCCGATGGATCGAGGCTACCTTTGACAGCGCCTGGATGGTGGTTGTCTTCGTCCTGCCGGTGTTTATCGCCTACGGCATCGTCTATGCGACCGGTCCGTTTTTTTACGTCGCCTTTCTGGTCTGCCTGCTCTGCCTGTGCGTCATCGCCTCCGGAATCAGCGCCATCGGCGTGGCTTTCATCGTCAACCTGATCTCCGCCTCGCGGCTGAAAACCATCTTCATCTTCCTGGGGCTGGCCCTGTTCATCCTGCTCTATTTCGCCTTCCGCCTGCTCCGGCCGGAGCGGCTGGTCGATCCGGAGATGTTCGCCACCACCCTGGTTTATTTAAAATCCCTGAACACGCCCTCCTCCCCCTGGCTGCCCAGCACCTGGGCCTATGACTGCATTACCGCGACGCTGACCGGCGACATGGCCGGCAGCCTTTTTAACGGCCTGCTGTGCATCTCCCTGGCCGCGGCCCTGATCCTGATCATGCAGATTGTCGCCGACCGGATCTATTTTTCCGGGTTTTCCAAAACCGCCAGCGGCCGCGTGAAATCCGTCCGGCGCGGCAACCGGGAGTACGCGGCGGTGTTTCTGTTTTTCCTGCCGTCCCACGTCCGGGCCTTTGTGGTCAAAGAGATCAAAACCTTTCTCCGGGACCAGAGCCAGTGGTCCCAGCTTTTTCTGATCATGGCCCTGATCATCATCTATGTTTACAATTTCAAGGTCCTGCCGCTTGAAAAATCCCCCATCAAAACCGTCTACCTGCAGAACCTGTTCGCCTTTTTGAACATGGGGCTGGCGGCGTTCGTTCTCACCGCCGTCACGGCCCGCTTCGCCTTTCCGGCCGTGAGCATGGAAAAAGGCGCCTTCTGGATCACCCGCAGCTGCCCGATTTCCATGCGCCTGTTTGTCCGCATCAAATTTTTTGTCTACCTGGCGCCCCTGTTTGTCATGACCATCGTCCTGATCATTATCACCAACCTGCTGCTGTCGGTCACGCCCTTCATGATGTGGCTTTCCCTGGCGACCATGTGCCTGATGATCCCGGCCATCGTGGCCATGGGGGTGGGGCTGGGCGCGGCCTACCCGGATTTTGCCTCGGAAAACCCGGCCCAGGCGGTCACCAGCTTCGGCGGGTTCGTGTTCATGGCGGTCAGCGCCCTTTATGTCCTAGCGGTGATCGTGCTGGAGGCGGGCCCGGCCTACCGGCTTTTCATGGCCGGCATCCGCAACCGCTCAGCCGGGGTCGAGGGCTGGGCCTGGATGGCATTATCGTTTGCCGGCGTGGCCGGCCTGTCCGGTTTTGCCACCCTCTTCTCGCTGCGGTTCGGGGCAAAAAAGCTGGAGCCGGGGAAATAGGCATAAAAATGGCGGAGAGAATGTCCGCCAAGTTCATGTTTTTACCTGTTTTCTTCAATTCCATCAAGTATCACAATCTAATTGTTTTAATTGAAATATTTTTAGCAGACTGTTTTTTTCTGTTGCAACCCGTCTTAAATGATGTTATTTTTTTTGGCATATCCAGTGGCATATCTCTAAACGTCTCCGCCTAACTCATAAAAGGGGGTGTAACCATGCCAAAGAGCATTAAACAGATATCCGCTCTCCGAGTCAAACAGATATCAAAAGCCGGGACGCATGCAGCCGGAGGGGTGCCTGGGCTCCTGCTACAGGTCAAGCCCAGTGGTGCCAAGTCATGGGTCCTCCGGGTCATGGTGGGTGATCGGCGGCGGTGCATCGGCCTGGGAGGTTATCCTGCCGTGACCCTTTCGCAGGCCATAGAGAGGGCACGAGCGGCACGGGATCAGATACACCAGGGCATTGACCCTATCCAAGCAAAAAAAGCGCGGCAGAGGGCTCTCCGGGCCTCTGGAATGACCTTCCGGGAGGCGGCGGAGGCCTGCTTTGAAAAGAAACGGTCGGAATTCAGAAACGAAAAACATGCCGGAGACTGGCTCTCATCGGTGGCCAATTATGCCTATCCGGTGATAGGTGACATGTCCGTGGAAGAGATCGCCCTGGAGCATGTCCTGTCAATTCTCCGGCCGATATGGGAGGAAAAGACGGAGACGGCGACACGGCTCCGGCAGAGGATAGAAAATATCATTGACTGGGCCATCATATCAGGACACCGCTCCACTGATAATTGCGCTCGGTGGAAAGGATACCTGGAGGCATTACTGCCAAAGCCCACAAAAATAAAACGGGTCCGGCATATGCCTGCTCTGCCATATTCAGAGATAAACGGCTTTATTGAAAAACTCCGGGTCCGTCCGGGCATATCGGCGCGGTGCCTGGAATTCGTAATATTGACCGCCTGCCGGTCTGGAGAGGCGCGCGGTGCCAAGTGGTCAGAGATAGACGGCAACGTCTGGACTATACCAGCAGAGAGAACAAAAACGAAAAAAGAGCATGTGATACCGTTATCAAAACAGGCCATGAAACTGTTGAAGTCAACACCGCGTTTCCCCGAGTGTGACTTTATTTTTCCGAACAGCAAAAACAAACCATTATCAGATATGGCTCTGCTGGAGGTATGCCGGGGGATGAAAGTTGACGCGGTGCCTCATGGGTTCCGGTCCACTTTCCGGGACTGGTCAGCCGAACAGACGAACTATGCAAGGGAGGTCTGCGAACAGTCTTTAGGCCATGCCATTGAGTCAAAAGTTGAGGCCGCATATCGGCGCGGTGATCTGCTGGATAAGCGGCGGCGGCTCATGCAGTCATGGAGTGACTACTGCGATAAGCAGAGGGCGGAGGGCTCAGGTGGTCAGATAGTGGCTATTGGTGCGAAAAAATAGCATCTTGTTTTTTTTATATTGATCTTTGCTTAAATTTAGTTTAAATTTTTATGGTAGGAAAATAAAAAACTTCCGAAAGTGGTGAGATGGGTTGGGGTCAGGCAAAATCTGACTCTGCTCACCTAATCAGCCTGGAAGTTTATGACAGGAAAATAAAAATCACTGCCGAAAGTGGTGAGATAGGTTGGGGTCAGGCAAAATCTGACTCTGCTCACCTAATCAGCCTGGCTGCATGGACGGGTATTCTCGTCTTTAGCGGTCAGGCTTTTTTGTGGCCTGACAAAGGAGGTCTCCAATGGAGAATCTGTTTTTGTCAGATCGGCAAGTGGGAGAACGTTATGGTGTTGATCGCGGTACAGTATGGAGGTGGGTCCGGGAGGGCAACTTTCCGGCTCCGGTAAAGCTGTCTTCAGGCTGTACCCGGTGGCGGTTGTGTAATTTGGAAAAATGGGAGGGAGAGCGCTCTCCGGAAAGGAGGGCGTCATGAATAACGCCGGGCTTGTCTCCGGCCATGGCCTGCCAGCCACAGCCGGAGTAATAAGAGAAGTTTACAAAAAAAAATATATCAACACCGTTTCATCCAGTCAAGAAATCTCTCCTGTAAAACTCAACAGACGGCAGGCCATCAAGGCAAGGTGCGCGGACTGTTCCGGGGGCATCCGGGATGAGGTCCGAGACTGTACGCGGCAAGGATGTGCTCTCCATCATTTCAGGACAGGCAGAGGCAAACAGTCACCAAAGGCCAGAGATAAGGCCATCCGTGATTTTTGTGGATGGTGTGTTGCAGGGCAGCGGCTTGAGGTCCGGCGGTGCCATCTGTCGGACTGTCCTCTGCATCATTTCAGAATTTCAAATTTAAAGGCTGATACGGGCCGTATAGAGGCATCTGGCAGGCGGAAAGTTGCTCCCGAGGGGTGCAGTAGCCGGGAGGTGCTTTATGCTTGAGAAAGCCTTAAATCCAGCCATAATTGACAACATGATCAAAGGGCTTGGCGGTAAGCAGAGCGGCACCGGGGCAATGTGTCATTGTCCATGCCACGATGATAAAAACCCGTCCCTTTCGATAGCTGTCAAAAGCGGTAAATTGCTCGTAAAGTGTCAGGCCGGGTGCCCACAGAATGAAGTTGTTGCATCCTTGAAATCGCGCGGCTTATGGCCATCTGACGACCACCGTTCTGACACTTCAAGACCGCAGGGGGTTCCTGGGCAATGGAGTGATAAATCTTTCACAGCTTCATGGGAGTATAAAAATGCGACCGGCGATGTTATCGGCTACGTTGCCCGGTATGATGACGGTAAAGATAAAATCGTTATTCCTTTTTTCAAAAAAGATGGAGACCGATGGAAATCAGGGGCAGCACCGCAGCCACGGACATTATACAATATAGATAAGCTGGCCAGTAATCCGGGAAAGCCTGTTGTTGTTGTCGAAGGCGAAAAAGCTTGTGATGCGGCATCCCGTCTGCTGGGCGATGACTGGACCGTCATCACCTGGCCGGGCGGCTGTAAAGCCGTCTCAAAGGGCGACTGGACGAAAATAAACGGGCGGTTGGTGTTTATATGGCCGGACGCCGACGAACCAGGCAGGGAGGCCGCAGAGGCCGTCAAACAGGCCGCAATTCAGGCAGGGGCCGCGACCGTGGCCGTGGTGACGCCACCGGCAGATGCTGTAAAAGGCTGGGACCTGGCCGACGCCGAGGTCGAAGGATGGGACGCGAAACGGATCAATCAGTATATCGCCGACAATGCCCGGACCTATCAGCCGGAGCCAGAGAAAAAAGAGCTCGGCGGATTTAGCTTGATACGTCTATCAGAAATCGAAACCCGACGGCCGGACTGGTTGGTTAAGCGCTTTATCGAAGTTGACAGCTTAGCGCAATTCTATGGCGATCCGGAAAGTTGCAAATCCCTTCTATCTATCGATCTTGCTGGATGCGTATCCGCCGGGATATCCTTTCATGGAATGCCTGTTAAACAGGGGCCTGTTGTTTATATCGCTGGCGAAGGTTGGAACGGTTTACGGCGGCGCTTTACGGCCTGGGAAATCAGGCATCAGGTAAGTTTAAAAGATGCCCCAGTTTTTGTTTCAACCGGCAACGCGGCGTTATCGGATGCCGAGTTTTTAAAAACCGTCCTGGATGCTATCAACACCGTCTCGGAAAAAGACGGAACCCCTGTTTTGATCATAGTTGATACCGTGGCGCGTAACTTCGGGCCGGGTGATGAAAACAGCACCAAGGATATGACGGCCTTTATATCGGCGGTTGACATGATCCGCGAACAGACCAGGGCGGCAATCCTGTTGATCCACCATACCGGCCATGGCGACAAGTCCAGGGGCCGGGGGTCGATGGCGCTAAAGGGTGCGCTTGATGCCGAATACCGATTAGAAGTTGATCCCTTCGGAACCGTCCGCCTGTATTGTTCGAAGATAAAGGAACACGAACGCCCGGACCCTATGGCCTTCCAGATCAGGACGGTTGACCTGGGCATGGTTGATGAAGATAGCGAGCCGATAACGTCCGCCGTCCTGGATCTGGTAGACTTCAAGCCACCGTCAATCTGTAAACCGAAATCCGGCAAATGGCAGAAAACCGCAAAAGCCGAACTTGACCGCCTGTATGACGAATTGTCCGAGGGTGTCGATGGTGTTTTATTCGATGCCTGGAAATCCGCCTGTATCCAAGCGGGTATTCCACGCAACAGATTTCACGAAGTAAAGGGACAATTTCACGTGAAGGACAACCATGTTTACCAGGTTTAACGTCCGGCTGTCCGGTGTCCTGTCCGTCCGGTTTTCTAAAGAAAAACCGGACAGGACGGACGGACCAAATCGGACAAATCGTACGGAACCGGACAGAAAACCGGACAAAAACCGGACAGGGAAAAGAGATGAGAACTAACTCCATTAAACGAAAAAAGATATTGTTCCGGCCGATGTTGTCAGGGGCGGAGTTATTATAAAACGACTACTCCAGGACCTGGGGCCGGAATCGGATCATCCAGCACAATGAAAGCCAGACACCGCAACAAAAGGAGTGAGTATGCAAGAGACAAAACTCACAGCCAAGCAACAAAAATTTGTCAATGAGTATCTGATTGACCTGAACGCAACGCAAGCGGCGATCCGGGCCGGATACTCAAAAAAAACGGCCGGCCGCATAGGTCAAGAGAACATGCAAAAACTTGTAATTAAAAAGGCCATAGAGAGAGCACAAACAGAGCAGCAGCAACGAACGCAAATTACAGCGGATCAAGTCGTTATGGATATTATGCGGGTTATCTCAAAGGCTGAAGCGTCAAACAATTTCGGCGCGACGTTGAAAGGTCTTGAGCTGCTGGGGAAACACCTGGGCATGTTCACGGGAAAGCCGGAGTCTTCAGGAGAGGTGTTGATCAAAGTTGTTTATGAAGATGACAAAGCGTAATATACGCCATGGACAGGACAGGGGCTTGATAGACCCATAACGCTACAATAAGGGGGGAGCATGAAAAAGATTGGCAAAATTAAGGGAATATTGAATATGCTGCTTGGCAGAGCTGTCAAAGATGAAAATAGTAAATCGCTTGTCTCCGGCGAGAAACAAGTCACAGGCGATAGCACCAGCTTGCTTATTGGAAAATCCCTTGCATCGAAAGTTTTAGAGCCGGGAGTCAGCCGGGCAGTTGTTGAAGATAAAATCACAAAGATTGTGGCCGGGCTATTACCGGAAGTCCCGATGCAGGAAATTAACAAGCGTTTTGTTGCCGGGATGCGGCGGACCGAAGCTATGGGGCGGCCAGGGCTTATTCAGCCCCATCATAAAGAACTGATAAAGAATTATAAGAACTGGAATATTGATAAAATCGACGTTATGGCAGAGTGGATAACGATGGAAGATGATGATGTGTGTGAAGAATGTAAAAAGCTGGCAAGAGAAGGCCCGTACCCGCTTGATCAAGCCCTTTACTTGATTCCAGCATGTGAAGATTGCCGATGCGTGTTCTTACCGGTTAAGGTAAAATAGCTCGAAAAGGGACGGGCTAAAAAGGCACCACAGCACTTTGTTTTATGGCATACCTTATGGCATATCCTGGAAATACAATTTTCTAATTATCTGAAATTACACGCCTTAAAAATAAAAATGGCGGAGAGAATGGGATTCGAACCCATGGTGCAGCTTTCACCGCACACTCGCTTAGCAGGCGAGCGCCTTCGACCTACTCGGCCATCTCTCCGCATGCGGATTTGCGACCTGGCGGAGGAGGTAGGATTCGAACCCACGGAGCTTTCGCTCAACGGTTTTCAAGACCGCCGCCTTCAACCGCTCGGCCACTCCTCCCTGTGATTGAAAATTTTAGTTTTATAACACCCGACCGGAACAGGGTCAATAATTTTTATTGAACTTCCGGTAAAGTTATGTAATCTGTTGGTTTGGCAATTCCGGCACGGCCGGCCATCCGGTAATGCCGTGAAATTTATATAACAATCAGAACAATATCAACATCAGGAGGAATTTTATGAGCAGAAAAATCAAACAGGCCGCCGTGATCGGTTCAGGGGTCATGGGAGGCGGCATCGCCGCGCTGCTGGCCAGCGCCGGCGTCAAAACGCTGCTGCTGGACATCGTCCCCTTCAACCTGACCGACGCCGAGAAAAAAGATCCGGCCGCCCGCAACCGGATCGTAAAGGCCGGTTATGACACCATTTTAATGTCCCGTCCGGCGGCATTGATGCAGGCGGAAGACGCCGCCCTGATCTCCATCGGCAACATGGAAGACGATTTTGACAAGCTGGCCGATTGCGACTGGATCATCGAAGTGGTGGTGGAAAACCTGAAGATCAAAAAAGAGCTGTTCAAGCGCATCGCAACGGTGCGCAAAAAAGGCAGCATCGTCTCTTCCAACACCTCGGGCATCCCGCTCAAAGCCATGTCGGCGGGCCTGGGCAAGGAGTTCCGCGAGCATTTTCTGGGCACCCATTTCTTCAACCCGGTGCGCTACATGCACCTGCTGGAAATCATCCCGGGCGAGGCGACCCTGCCGGAAGTTCTGGATTTCATGGCCGAATTCGGGGAAAAGCGGCTGGGCAAGGGTATTGTCTGGGCCAAGGACACCCCCAACTTCATCGGCAACCGCATCGGCGTCCAGGGCATCATCAAGGCCATGCAGCTCATGCTGGAGATGGGCCTGACCATTCCCGAGGCCGACGCCCTGTTCGGACCGGTCATGGGCCGGCCCAAGACCGCCATGTTCAAGACCACCGACCTGGTCGGCCTGGACACCATGAGCCACGTGGCCAAAAACACCTACGACCTGGTCAAGGACGACGAGGCCCGCGGCGATTTCGCGGCCCCGGATTTCGTGGCCGGCATGATCGAGAAAAAACTCCTGGGCAACAAGACCCGGGCCGGTTTCTACAAGACCGACAAAGGCCCGGACGGCAAGAAAATCCGCCAGGTCATCAATCCCGCCACCCTGGAATACGAGGCCTACGGCGACGTCGAGTTTCCCTGCATGGCCGAGGCCAAGACCAAGAAGACCCTGGCCGACAAGATGAAGGCCGTGGTCTTCGGCAAGGACAAGGGCGCGGAATACGCCTGGAAGGTGGTGGCCAGCGGCCTGATCTACGCCGCCAACCGGGTGCCGGAGATCTCCGACACCATCGTCGAGATCGACAACGCCATGAAGTGGGGCTACAACTTCGAGATGGGCCCCTTTGAGACCTGGGACGCCATCGGCCTGAAAAAATCCGTGGACCGGATGATCAAGGAAAAGATGAAAGTGCCGGCCAAGATCAAGAAGATGGTGGACGCCGGCAACAAGACCTTCTACAAGACCGAAAAAGGCGTGGTGAAATACTACGACTTTTCGTCCAAGTCCTACAAGCCCGTGGCCGTGAGCCCGGACGCCGTGTCCCTGACGGTCCTCAAGAACACCAAGATGGAAGTCAAGGCCTGCCCCTCCGCCTCCCTGGTGGACCTGGGCGACGGCGTGTTCTGCTGCGAATTCCACACCAAGATGAACGCGCTCAACACCGAGCTGATCGACTTCATCCACAAATCCCTGGATTACGTGGACAAGAACGGCGCGGGGCTGGTCATCGGCAACCAGGCCGGCGGCATGCCCGGCGCTTTTTCCGCCGGCGCGGATTTAAAAGAAATCACCCGGGCCGTGGAGGCCAAGCAGTTTGACGCCATCGACCAGATGATCGACTCCCTGCAGCAGGCCATCCAGCGCGAGCGCTACTCGCACTTTCCGGTGGTGGCCGCGCCCTACGGCATGACCCTGGGCGGCGGCTGCGAAGTCTGCCTGGGAGCCGACCGCATCGTGGCCCACTCCGAGCTGTTCATGGGCCTGGTGGAGATCGGCGTCGGCGTCCTGCCCGCCGGCACCGGCTGCATGAACCTGTGGAAAAAAATGACCTGCGGCATTCCCGCGCCGGTCAAGGACGCGGAACTGGGCAAGTTCTTCATCCCCACCTTCATGGCCATCGCCATGGCCAAGGTGTCCATGTCGGCCGCCGAAGCCCGGGCCAACGGCTTCCTCGGCCCCAAGGACCGCATCGTCTTCAACCGCGACAACCTCATCGGTGAAGCCAAGAAGGAAGTCCTGCGGATGCTGGCGGACGGCTACGTGACTCCGCAGAAAAGGCCACTGAAAGTGGTGGGTGAGGCCGCCTGGGGCATGGTCAACGCCGAAATCTTCAACATGCAGAACGGCGGCTATGTCAGCGAGTACGACGCTTACCTGGCGAAAAACATCGCCTACGTCATCGCCGGCGGCGACGCCCGGACCAACAGCGAAGTGGATGAGCAGGCCATCCTCAACCTGGAGAGAAAGATGTTCATCGAATTTCTCAAGCAGGAAAAGACCATGGCCCGCATCGACCACATGCTCAAAACCGGCAAACCGCTTCGCAACTAAGGAGGATAGACTCATGAGAGACGCATATATTGTTACATCGGTCAGAACACCCGGCTGCAAGAACAGAAGAGGCGCCCTCAAGGACACCCGTCCCGAGGACCTGATCAGCTTCATCTTAAATGCCGCCATGGAGAAAACCCCGGGGCTTGACAAAAAAGATGTGGACGACCTGATGCTGGGCTGCTCGTTCCCCGAGGCGGAACAGGGCCTCAACATCGGCCGCATCGCCGTGCAGATGGCCGGGTTCCCGGACCAGGTTTCCGGCGCCACGGTCAACCGCTTCTGCTCGTCCGGTCTGGAAGCCATCGCCCTGGCCTCCCTGAGGGTCATGTCCGGCTGGTCGGACGTCACCATCGGCGGCGGCGTGGAATCCATGACCTACGTGCCCATGGGCGGCAACATGCCCCGGCCTCATCCGGACTGGTCCAAAGTGCGGGCCGACTACTACGTGTCCATGGGCATCACCGCCGAGAACGTGGCCAACCGCTACGGCATCTCCCGGCAGCAGCAGGACGAGTTCGCCTATCAGTCCCAGATGAAAGCGTCCAAAGCCAAAGCCGAAAACCTGTTCACGGAAATCGTGCCCACCCCGGCCACCAGGTTCGTCAAACAGGCCGACGGCACCTTCAAAAAAGAGACCTTTATCCAGAGCTTTGACGACGGCATCCGACCGGAGACCACCATCGAGGGGCTGGCCAAAGTGAGGCCGGCTTTTTCCGCCACCGGCTCGGTCACGGCCGGCAACTCCTCCCAGACCACCGACGGTGCCGCCGCCACCATCATCATGAGCGAGAACAAAGTCCGGGAACTGGGCCTCAAGCCCATTGCCAAGCTCAAGCTTTACACCACCGTGGGCTGCCGCTCGGATGAGATGGGCGTGGGACCGCGTTACGCCATTCCCAAGCTGCTGGACAAGGCCGGCCTCAAGGTCGACGACATCGGCCTGTGGGAAATCAACGAGGCCTTCGCCTCCCAGGCCATTTACTGCGTCCGGGAACTGGGCATCAGCATGGACCGGGTCAACATCAACGGCGGCGCCATCGCCCTGGGCCATCCCCTGGGCTGCACCGGCGCCAAGCTCTGCGCCACCCTGCTGGCCAATATGCAGGCCAAGGGCGTCAAGTACGGGGTGGAGTCCATGTGCATCGGCGGCGGCATGGGCGCGGCCGGGCTGTTTGAGCTGTGTGACTAATAACCCGTTCGTCATCCTCCGACCATTGGATCCAGGATAAAAATGAAGCATCTGGATTGATACTGGATTACCCGATCAAGTCGGGTAATAACCTCTAAACAAAAGCCGGATCAGGCCCTGCGACAAGGGCTGATCCGGCTTTTTTGATTTGAATATGGATTTGTCCGGCTTGGAAAGACTTTCAAAAATTTTATTGGCGGCTTGATAACAGCGTCAACACTAAACCAGTCTGTACCCCTAATAGCTGACCGACAGCCCCCCGACTATCTGGTTGCAGGTATAGGAATTGCTCGAAATGTTAGAATCATTATCCGTGTGGCGATATTCCCCGAAAAGATCCAGGATGTCCGTGAGGGCATATTCACCGCGCAGAGAGAAGTTCCAACGGTCGTCCTCGCGTTTTTTCCGGGTAATTGAGGCGTCATCGACAACCTGAATGTTGGCATCCGGATATATGCTTTTACGGTACGCCCCCTTCAGCAGAGCCCGCCACTTGCTGGTTAACTTGAGATCAAGCGCGGCATCGACCTTGCCGCGAAAGGGCGAATAACTGAAAAACTCATCTCCGGCATAGAGATCATCCCTGTCATTGTATTCGACTTCACATCCCGTAGACACACGAATTCGAGGCAGCCGTAACGCTATCTGGATACCGCACCTGTCTTTCACACCTGTTAAATAATCATAGTCGTCATTAGCCTCGACCCAGTACAGGGTGTTATAGCTTTTGAACCTGTAATGCGTCGCGAAACTTTTTTCCGCCACCAGATCCAGAGAGGGGTTGGTGGCATAATGGCCCTCGTCGTCAAAGTCGGCATTCACCGCAAGGCCGGCGCGGGTTTTCCATTGGGTATGCTGTCGGTCCCGGGTTATACCGGCAAACACTGTGGCGGCATTGTAATCCGATTCATTCGCATAGCCCCGGGCGTATAAACCGCCATCCAGACGGATGCCGTTATCCCAGCCGCCGGATAAATACCGGCCACCGGCGGCATATAGTTCGACAAAGCCGTCTTCTTCTCCGTTCGTTCCTTCAAAAGTATCGTCCGGAGCGAGCATCGCATTATCGTCATATCCCGCTCCCGCGGAAATCAAGCCATACCAGGGCCGCACCTTATGCGGACCTTCCACCTCAGGCGTTAAGGTTTTTAACTTCAGCCCCGCCAGAACGGCGAGACGGGAATCGCTCCCCATCTGCTGTGCTGTTGAATAAAAATTGAAAGCGGCTTCCCGTTGGCCCCGGGCTTCGGCAATGAGGCCGAGGTTGTATAATGCAAGCGCCCTCCAGGCCGGGTCTTTGGTCAAGCGCTCGAACGCGTTGGCCGCCTGATCATATCGCCCGGTTTTGTAACCGGTCACTCCGAGATTGTAGTAGAGGCCCGGGGAGCGGTTTCCCCGGGCCAGTGCCTGGTTAAAACAGGTCAAGGCCTGATCATAATTTCCCGCATTAAACGCTTCCAACCCGGTCTGATAAGGTTCTGTTTCATCGGCTATTGCCAACATCGGAAACAACAGCAGCAGCAATAAGGGCATCGACAGCTTCACTAATAGTCGGATCATCAGCGGTTACCATTTTCCCCAGATTGATATTGGCCTTGGGTCTCGCTCTGCCGTCCGGCCTGATCCGCTATCCGATCTTCATATTGATCCATTGCCTGTTCTCGGGTCTGCTCCATTAACTGGTCCTGGGTCTGATCCATTACCTGTTCTCGGGTCTGATCCATTACCTGTTCTCGGGTCTGCTCCATTAACTGGTCCTGGGTCTGATCCATTGCCTGCTCCCGGGTCTGCTCCATTAACTGGTCCTGGGTCTGATCCATTGCCCGCTCCCGGGTCTGATCCATGAAACTGTTCTGTTGGGTTTCTCCCTGGACTCGCTCTCTGTTCTGCTCCCGAATCTGACGGGTCTCCCCCATCTCCGAATCTGTGTTTTCATCTAAGGTCTGGGAGCCGCCTGCCGGCAAGGCGATCTGATTGACAATATCTTCGGGCCGCTGGCTTTCATCCACAACTCTCATGGTGTCTTCCCCGGCATTATTATTGCCGGTATTGACTGTCCCTTGAGCGTAAATATAGCCGTTGTAAAATAATCCAAGCACTATTATCAAACCGGTTGCCATCATTTTTCTGTGTTTCATCTTGCCCTCCCTTAGGTATGCGCCGGGCCGTTCGTTTCGGCCCTGACCTTAATTCGGACCTCTTTTTCGGTCCCATTATATTGATACCGGACTTTCACGTCGCCTCCGGCCCGATCTTTCAGTAAAAGGGGAAGGGCCAAAAGGTTGTCGCCTTGATCGAGATCAGCCTGCCATTGAAGGCCGTGCTGATTTGGAAAATTCTTTAGCGCCACATCGCCGGCGAGCGCTATGGACAGGGTCACATTCGTTCTCGGAGCGGCCGCCTGAATCATGATTTGCACCGTTTTTTCTCCGCCTACGGGAATAACGACATCCGCTACCGGCTCCGTCAGTTTCAAACTTTTCATCATCAGCGGAACAAAAACGGCAATGATCAAGGCGGCAACGGCTCCCATCGCAAGCGATCTCCGGGGCTTTAAACGATTGCAGGAGACAGCATGCCGCATCGCCCTGGCCACGAAATCCGGAGACGGCTCCGGCACCGGCATTTCTTCCAGGGCCCGGCATAATTGCCGGTCAAGTATTAAATCCGTATAAAATTGGCGGCACAGTTCACACTCTCCAATATGCCGGGCCAGCGCTTTATCATTTTCTGCGGCCCCGTTGTTCGCGACTGTCTCACGGATTTTCTCCCGGATGTCCTTGCAATCCATTTTCACGCCCTTTACTTGTTTAAACGTAAAAAAATTAAAAACGGGGTCATTGCATCAGAAATTTTTTCAGGTGGTTTCTGGCACGCCGGAGACGGGTCTTTATGGTTTCCGCCGGGGCATGAAAAAATTCCTGCATTTCTCCCACAGTATAGCCTTCGATCAAATGCATGATGATCAGGGTACGATCCGACCCTTTCAAGGCATCAAGCGCCTCCCGAACCCGTTGATGATCCGAGGCCCTTTCCGCCAACGTTTCCGGGTTATCTTCTTCCGCCTGAAGGGCGCTGACATCGTTCCGGCTGTCCGACAGGTAGTGTTCCGGCCGCCTGGACTTTTTCCGCCACCCGTCGACAAATTCGCGGTAAAGTACTTTTTTCAGCCACGGCCCCAGGTGCTCAATAGCCTGCATCTCCTCCGTTTTGGGATAAAGCTTGACCAGCACCTGCTGAACCAGATCTTCAGCCTCGTCCGATCTTCCCGTCAGCCGCCAGGCTGCTTTGAATAATATGGGCATAAACGGGGTCACCAACACTTCGAAAGTTGACGCCCGCTTTGCTTGATCATCCACAACTTACCTCATCATTTAAGATAAAGATAATTCCCCTTTTTTTACATATAGCAGCGCCATGCTTGCGGATCAATATTTTTGCAGCCGCAGGGTGGACACAAGGCAGCTTGAAAAAATTGACAAACAAGCCTGATCTTGTTATGAAAATTACTTTATAAGCAGATTCTTGCCCCTTTATCCTTATTTTAATACGATCAACAGCACAAAACGTTACAGCAATGTTGACAAAACAAGGTGCGGTTAGGACAACTAATGGCATAGAAGTTACGATCAGTTTCGGGCATGACGACCTTGACTTTATCAAAAACGATAAGATCGACGTTGGAAAAGACCTTGTTTACTCCGGCCGGGGCCAGGGAGCTTTTGTCGTCTTCGCCACCGGCCCCGACAAAGGCAATGTGTCGGTAAAACCCCTGATACCGTTTCTGTTTCCGACAAACCGGTTTTGGCAATGGGGGTTAAGATTTCCGCGGGTCTTCTCCTGGATGCGGAAACCGCCGCCAGACTGGCCGATAAAATCTTAACATTAAAATAAAAACAAATGGGTTTGTACGGATGGGCAAGGATTTCACGATCAATCAAATCAGCGATCGGGAATTCCGGGCGGGGGAAAATCACTACCTGCTCGGCGACGATAACATTTTCCATGTTACGTTGAATGGCGATGTTGATGATGAGATGGGCACTGAGATCGACCGCAGGATTAATCGGCTGGTTGATAATGTCGATGGTCAGATTGACCTGCTGATCGACCTCAACCGCGCGGGAAAAACGTCTTCCAAATCGAGGCAGCTGTTCAAGGCTTTTACTGAAACCGGCAAATGCCGGAAAGTCGCCCTGTTCGGCATGCATACGGTGGCCATGGTCATTGCTTCCTTTGTCATGGGTATTTCGAAAAACCGCAACATGAAGTTTTTTAAGAACCGAAAAGAGGCCTTGGAGTGGCTTATTCGTCAATAACCCGCGGCCATCGCCCTCTACCGAAACCCTATGGATAAAAGCGAAAAAGAACGAATTGATCAACTGATCCGGCATACGATGCGGATCGCCCGGGGCGATTATGAAGACAGCCTTGCCCTGTCGGACCGGAATGACGATCTGGACGCGCTCACCATCGCCGTGAAAATGATGACGGATGACATCAAGGCATCCATCGCGGAAATAAAAGACCTGCAGGAAAAAGTGTACCGCATGAAAAAGATGGAGGCCCTTGGGCTTCTGGCCGGCGGCGTGGCCCACGATTTGAATAATATCCTGACCGGTGTTCTGTCCTATCCGGAACTGCTGCTGATGGACGCCTCGCTTTCCGAAAAAACAAGAAGAGGCCTGGAAATTATCCGTGGGGCCGCGGAACGGGCGGCCGCCGTGGTCAAAGATCTGATGAGCGTCGCCAGGGGGGTGGCTTCGGAGAAAATCGCCATCGTATTAAACGACATGATTGACGATTTTTTTCTGACCCCCGAATTTATCTCCATCCGAAATACCGCCCCCGGTATTCAGATCCGAACCGACCTTGATCCCGGCCTCAAACATATCACCGCCTCGAAAATCAGCATGTTCAAGCTGATGATGAATCTTGTCATCAATGCCGTGGAAGCCGTGGACGGGAATGGGCAGATCGCCATTTCCACGAAGAATCTTCGCCTGTACGGCGCTCTGTCCGGTTACGATCAGATCGAAAAAGGAGCATATGTGGTCCTGACGGTTTCCGACAACGGCCCCGGTATTTCCCCGGACCATCTGGAGCGGATCTTCGAGCCGTTTTATTCAACCAAAATCATGGGGAAAAGCGGAACCGGACTGGGGCTGACAATTGTATGGAACATCATCCAGGATCACCAGGGTCATATCAACATCGCCAGCAATGAACAGGGCACCCGCTTTGAATGTTTTTTCCCGGCAAGCGAAGGACCCGGGAAAAATGAAATGAAAATCACCCCCTGCAATACCTGCAATGGCCGCGGACAGCGCATTCTGGTGGTGGACGATGACCCGCTACAAAGGGAACTGCTGTGCGAGATTCTCAAAACGCTGGGCTACGCGCCGTCCGCGGTTCAAGGCGGCAGGGAAGCCGTGGAGATTGTCCAAGCGCAGTCTTTCGACCTGATCCTGCTTGATATGCTTCTGTCCCATGGCATAAACGGCCGCGAAACATACGAACTGATCCTGGAAAAAGTTCCCGGGCAGAGGGCCATCATTATCAGCGGATATTCCCAGACGGGTGATATGGCCGCCGCCATGGGAATGGGGGCAGGAGGTTTTATCGAAAAACCTTACACCATCGACAAAATCCGTCAGGCCATTATAAAGGAATTGTCGCGCTGAAGCTGACGCACGGACTTTACGGATAAACGCAAACCGTCAAACCTGCTCTGGTTGCAAGGAGGGGAAAGATGCCGATCAGAATCGACAACAGAAAAGAGATTACCGTCCTGCAGATGGACAACAACACGGAAAACTGTTTTAACAGCGAAATCCTGCGGCAGTTGAATGCCGCCCTGGACCATATCGATACCGACGAGGCCGTGCGGGGCGTGGTGGTGGCCGGCGCGTCCGGGCAGTTCTTTTCCGCCGGCATGGACCTTGCCTATGTCATGGGCCTGGAAACGGACGGCATCAAGCGGTTCTTCAAGGATCTGTTCACCTTCTTTCACCGGGTCTTTCTGTTTCCCAAACCCATGGTGGCGGCCATCAACGGACATGCCGTGGCCAGCGCCCTGGCCTTTTCCATGTGCCTGGACTACCGGGTCATGCGCAAGGAAAAGGCGGTCTGCACTTTTCCGGAAATCGATGTCGCCATTATTCCGCCGTCCGGGTGCCTGGCCATGGTCAACTACGTGATCGGTACCCGCCGGACCGACCTGGCGTTTCTGTCCGGCCGTAAATTCGACGGACCGGAAGCCCTGGCCGCCGGCATGGTGGACGAACTGGCGGACACGGACAATGTCATAGACCGGGCGGTGCAAGTGGCCGCCGAGCTGGGCGCCAAAAAACCGCGGCTGTTCGCCGCCTACAAGCGGCTGTTCCGCGGACGGACCGCCGATTGCATGCTGGCCGAGGACCTGCGCTACATCGAAGAAGAGATGGACGTGGCCATGTTTCAGAACTGCGACCTGGCCTGCCTGCAGTCCCTGCCCTAACGGACAGCGGCTATTCTTCCCGGCTCAATCGGTAAAAATCCCGGGCGTTCTCCGCGGCCGGCAGTTTCTCGATTCTCAAGCCGTCGATCCAGATCGGATAGGCGGATACACCCTTTTCATAACCCTTTACCATGACCTCCTCCGGCGTCTCCGGCATGGTCACGCCGTCCGGGAGGCGCCCCCGGCACCGGTCCATGGTGGCCGCCGATATCATGACATGCCCGATGGGGCAGACGCTTTCCATGCGGTTGGCCAGATTGGTGGCCTCGCCGATGGAAGTGAACTCCAGCTTTAAATCGCAACCGATGGCGCCCACCACCACCTCACCGGTATTGATGCCGATGCGCATAAAAAAGAACGCTTCGCCCCGTTCATCCAGCATCCGGTTCAACTCTCGCATTTTCCGCTGCATCTCCACCGCGCAGCGGACCGCCCGCTCGGCATGATCGTCCAGTTGAATCGGCGCCCCGAAAATGGCGACAATGGCATCCCCGATATACTTGTCCGGGAAACCGCCCCACTTCTTGATGATGGGAATCAGCGCCTCGAAATAGTGATTGAGCAGGCCGACCACCTTTTCCGCCGGCATATGACTGGTCAGCGTCGAAAAACCGGCGAAGTCCGTGAACATCACCGAACATTCCACCTGCTGACCGCCCAGGGTGAGCCCTTTCTCCGCCGCCCGTTCGGCCAGTTCCTCGGAGAGGATCCGGGTCAGGGCGTCCTTGAGGTTGACCATGTGCTTGACCGACAGAATCATGCGGTTGAACACCTCGATGAGATGCCGGAATTCATCTCCGGTTTCACAGGGGACCCGGTGATCAAAGCGCCTGGCCATGACCGCGTCCACGCCGGCGGTGAGATCCCGTATCGGCCTGGTCAGTCGCCGGCTGATCACCGAAGCCGTGACAATCAGCAGCAGGAGGACCAGAACCGCCCCGAAAATCAGTCCGACGGCAATGCGCCGCATCATGGCCACGACCGCGCCGGCATCAAAATCAACGTTAAACAGGGTGAATACGGCCGGGTTGGCACCCAGGGGTTCGGGTGCCAGCCACACCGTGAACCAGGAACCCCATTCATCGGTGTCGAATTCGGGCAGGTACCCGTTCTCCGGATCATGAATCCGGTTGTGGTGATAACCCGGCCGGCCCCCCCGCGCGGGGTGATAGGAAGTCCGCCAGCTTTCAGAATTGTTTTTGACCATATCAAACGGTTGCCCCGGGAACACCGCGTCCCAGCAGGGCAGGCTCTCCAGCACGTAGGCCAGATTGCGCGCGAAATATCCGGCATCGATCGCGTCCACGTCAAGCATCAGGTAAAGGTCGACGACCGCCAGCCCGTTCTCCTCCGCGGCCGTAGCCGTTTTCACCAGGATATCGCGGGTACGGCGAAAAGCCGCCAGCGTTTCCGGCCGACGGACGAATTGATCCATCCAGAAGTCATACCAGGCCGAAAGAAGCGCATAATCAAAATCCGCGTAATTCACCTTTGCTTCGGCGAATATCTCCCGGATTTCCTTTCCCGGCGGCAGCCGGTCCAGATCCAGCAGCAGGTAAAAGGCCATCCCCGGCGCCAGGGCCGTGAAGTCTTCCGGCGCCGTTTCATCCAGCGGCGTTCCCATGCCGACGGCATGTTCCGGAACCGATCGGACTGCTTCCAGCACAAACGCGTTGACGGCGGCCAGGTCCGCTTCCGGAACGGCCGCCCGGACACTGGACAGGAGCATCTCGCTTTGAGCGATCATCCGCCGCAGTTCATCCCAGGGGCGCTGTCCCAGGAGGATCACGGCGGGAACGGACGCGATCAACGTCAACAGCAGCGCGAACAGAATCAGTTTGGTCCTGAAGGTCAGCATCACCCCGTCCTCTGAAAAATGGAAAAGGCAAATTTAACAGGTTGTCCCGCCGGATTTCTGCGGCACCATCCGTTCCGGCCGGATGTTTTTCCAGTGACTGCCCACCGGGCAGGCCCGCATGCATTCGATGCAGTTGTCCACGTCCGTAATGTATGACTGGCCGGATTCAATCAGAAGGTCCCGGTGTTTGTTGTGGCCGGCCAGCATTTTTAAAAACCCCGGCACGTCGCGCAGTTTCCGGGGCAGCGGGCGTTTGAAGCCATAGGTCCAGTAGTTGAAGCAGGGGTCGACATTATACTGGCCGTCTTTCAACGCGCCGGACGGGCAGGCGTTGTCGCATCTGCCGCATTTTTTGCACAAGTTCAATTCCCGCGGCGGATCGGCCTCAAGGGGAGCCTGGGTGATAATGGCGCACAGCCGCTGGTGCGGGCCGAATTCCGGTGTCAGCAGCAGGTTGCTGGCGCCGATCTCGCCCAGGCCGCAGCTGACGGCCGCGTGTTTATGCGACAGGTGGCCGACCACTCTCGTCTGGACAAATTTTCTGCCGGTCGCGGGGTCTCGCTTGTGAATTTCAACCGGCTTGTCGGATGAAACCGGCAGGGTCAGAAAGCCTTCGGCTTCCAGCCACCGGCCGACCTTCTCCGCCGTCTGGTCCAGGAGCCGCGAGGTCTGCATTTTGCTGCGGGTCCAGAGCATGATGTCCGGCGCGACCACCGCGCCCAGGCTGTGGGCCACGGCCATGACAATCACGCTTCTGGCGCCCGGCATCAGCGCCGTGGCCGGCCGGGGCGGATAGGCCAGGATCAGGTTTTGGGCATCCGCGATGCCCACCAGGTCTACGCCTTCATCCCTGATCATTTTTTTTACGATTTCAGCGTTTACCATCCTTTATTCTCCCTTGTTTTTCAGGGCGGCCGGTATCCCGGATTCACAGGGCACTCTGGTGGCGCAGAGGCCGCAGCCGTAAATAAAAATATGGTAGTTTTTCAGGCAGTATTTCAGTGAGCGGGCCACGTGTTTATAGCAGGTTTCCTTGTCATGGGCGTTGTCCTCGCTGATGGCGCCGACCGGGCACCGTCTGGCGCACATGAGGCACTGCCGGCCCTGGTATTGAAGGCAGTAGGCATGGATGTCGTCAGGCCGCCGGCGGTTCGGCTGAAGCGGCCGGTGCACCACGAAACTGCCCAGCCGGTGAGCGCACCCCTTTTCCGTAATTAAAAAATCGTGCATGCCGAATGTGCCCAGGCCGGCGGCATAAGCGATATGCCGGTGGGACCAGGGCGAGGCCCAGCCTACACGGGGATAGCGCTTTTTGTTAAACAGCGGGGTGACATCCGGCGCGATGGCCAGGACCCCGTTTTGCATCAGGAAAGCAACAATTTCCCGGGTGAATTCCTGGCTGAAGATCTCGCCGGACAGCCGGGTCTGGGCCCAGCGTTCCGCCGGCCACTCGGCGCATTCGGCGTTCTGCTGTTTGGTCGCCCGGGTTATGGGCATGACATAGGAGACCACCGACAGCTCTTCCGCCGGCGGGGGCGTCACATGGTTCTTCCTGGCCTGCCAGGCCATGATCTCCATCGGCGTAAAATGATGGGGCCCGATGATGGATTTAAACGCCTGAAAGATCGGGTCATCGCCCCGGACAAAGCCCACCAGGGGTTCGTCGAAGATGGGTTCCGCGGCATAGGGGTATTCCAGGCGGTTTTCAGGATGGCCGGCGATCTGGCGCGTTATTTCACCGGTGAACCAGGCCTCGTCAAACGCCGGCGCCCGGGACGGCGACCCTGCCGGCCTGTTTAACGGCGGCTGTCGGGGGAAACCGAGCCCGCGCATCTCGCCGATGGCGCTTTTCATGCCCGCGAAATCCGAAAGCCAGGGAAAACGGCGGTACCTGTCTTTCATTTTACGTCGAATGGCCATGGATATTCCTTTTCCGGATTGGTTGATATTTTCCCTGATCGGTTACGTTATAGGGTATCTCTAAAGGATGCCCCGCTTCTTAGCCATGGCCACCATCTGCTCCATGCTGTCTCTGGGAAGCTGATAGCGGTCTTCCGTGGCCTTGGCCTCAAGGCAGAGCGCCCCTGACGGGCAGGTGATGACGCAAAGACCGCAGCCGATGCAGCGGTCCGAATTCAAGGCCGCCAGCCCGTCTTCATCCATGGTCAGCGCTTTGGTCTGGCACCGGTCGAGACAGGTCCCGCAGCCGGTGCAGGCGTCACGGTCCAATACGGCATAATGGTTGGAGGAGACGATTTCCGCCGGTTTGGGATGGAAGTTGATGGCCTGCAGCACCCCGCAGCAGTCCCCGCAGCAATTGCACATGCCGGCCGGGTTCTGTGCCGTGGCCGGCTGGGTGACAAGCCCCTGTTCCCGGGCCTTTTCCAGGATGGCGACGGCTTCATCAACGGTGATCCGCCGGCCCAGGTTATGGGCCAGGTAATATTCCGCCATGGTGTTGAACATGAAACAGGCTTCCACGATTTTTCCGCAGCCCTTGCCGAGCAGGTTCTGCTTCTTACGGCAGATACATGCGGTCACCACGATGGTTTTTTTGCTCTTTAAGATTTCGACGGCGTCATCATAGGCGGCCACCTGGTGGTCCGTTCCCAGGGACTGTCGCACCGGGATGGTCCGCAGGAAAGAACCCGCGTTCTGGATCATGTTAATGCCGAAGGCTTCCATGCCGTACTGGTTCATCAATTTGGCCAGTTCCCGGTCCATGCGGTTGACCTGATATTCAAAGATGCCGTGGACGAAGGGCGTGGCCCCGTAAAGCGTTGTCCCTTCCTGCGCTTTGGAAAACAGCAGGCCCCGGCCGGCCATGTC
Organism: Thermodesulfobacteriota bacterium; assembly: GCA_040753795.1. Lineage (NCBI taxonomy): Bacteria > Pseudomonadati > Thermodesulfobacteriota > Thermodesulfobacteriota bacterium. Next base: position 569,977 of record JBFMDX010000001.1, on the reverse strand, counting down.
CGCCAACCTGGCTCTGGTTTCCTCTGCCGGCAAGCCCAGTTTGCCGGCAATGGTTTCCGCCGGCTCCAGCAGGGGCGATAATTCCAGAAAGAGCCGGGCGTCCTCGGCTGAAAACAGTCTCTTTAAAATCGTGATCTCCACGCCCGATGGCGTGGCCGGGAACCCGATGGAAAACAGGTCCAGTCTCTCCCGGAGCGCCTGGTAAATATCGGTGGGTGTTTTTTCGGACATTGTCTCTCCTTATTGTTTACAGGTTGCTCTTGTGGTCCCGTGTTTCAAACAGGGTAACACCAAACGGCTTTTTGTAAAAGGGGGGGGCGAACCGGATGCTGATAGCCTGATACGGCTGGCGGCAGGGCAACCGGCCGCAGGGGCTTTGTGGCCGGGCCGGGAGCGCGGGGTTAAGGCCGATGCAGGAGACTATTATTTGGAAATAGAACGGAAATTCGTATACTGTCCCCAATTCGGGCATATAAAATTGCTTAAAGAAAAATTCTGTTATGGTATTTTATTGACATACGATACAGGAAATGATATAAAAATGATTAAATTATTAACAAATAATGTAATAATTCATATGATATTTAAGACGTGGCAAAAATGATTTTTAGTCGTGATCTTGATTCCGAACTTCAATGCTGGAAAAAAGACGCCGACCGTAAGCCCCTGGTTTTGCGGGGAGCCCGGCAGGTGGGGAAAACCTTTGCGGTACGTCAACTGGCCGGCGGCTTTGACCACCTGATCGAGCTGAACCTGGAAAGGCCACGGGAGCGGGAGCTTTTTTCAGGCTGGAACAGCGGCCGGGAGCTGGTGGAACGGATCGGTCTTTACCGGGGGCATGAGATCATTCCGGGCCGGGATCTGCTGTTCATCGATGAAATCCAGCATTCACCGGAAGCGGTTCGCTCCCTGCGATACCTGCATGAAGACACCACCGGTCTTCACGTCATCGCCGCCGGGTCGCTGCTGGAAGTTTTTTCAAACCGGGAGGGATTCTCCTTTCCCGTCGGCCGGGTCCGGAACCTCTTCCTGTTCCCGGTCACTTTCGGAGAATATCTGCGGGCGAAAAATTCCGTCCTGGCCGGCCATCTTTTTTCCCTGGATCCGTTCGCGGCTTCGCCGAATCACGATCTTCTGCTGGAGGCTTTCAATACCTATGCCTTTGTCGGCGGCATGCCGGAAGCCCTGGCCGCGTTCGCGGAATCCGGCTCGTACGCCGCCGCCCGGAAAATTCATGACGACATCTTTATGGGTTATATCGAGGATGTCGAAAAATATTCGAATTTAGCCGCGGCCAAATACCTGACTCATGTCATCGACCGGGCGCCGCTTTATGCCGGTCAACGGATCACCTATGAAAAGTTCGGGGAGTCGGCTTTCCGGTCGCGGGAAATGAAGACGGCCTTTGACGTGCTGGAGCAGGCCCTGATCGTGTACCGAGCCCGTCCTTCCGTCTCCACCCGCCTGCCGGTCGTGGAGAAGCTGCGAAAGGCTCCCCGCCTCTATTTTCTGGATACCGGTCTGGTCAACTTCCGGGCAGGACTGACGACCTTTTTCGAGCAGCAATCCCTGGATCGGGTCTATCAGGGCAAGATCGCCGAACAAGTGACGGCCCAGGAAATCGCGGCCCGGTCTTTCCAGGCGCCGTCACTGCAATTCTGGATTCGGGAGACCGGAGCCGCGGAAACGGATTTCATCTACGTTTTTAAAGACATGGTCATTCCCATCGAAGTAAAGAGCGGCAAAACCGGACGCCTGAAATCCCTGAATCTGTTCATGGAAGCATCGCCGCATCCCTATGCCTTGAGGGTTTACGCCGGCCCGCCGCGCGTGGATACGGTCACAACGGACGCCGGTAAAACCTATTATCTGGGTTCCATCCCCTACTACTTCCTTTCCAGGCTGGATGATGTTCTGGAGTGGATAACGGCCGAAAAAATTCAGACATAACGGTCTTTTTGCAATCCTCGCTTCCATGAAAAATATCGTTCCGCCGGCTCCCGCGATTACATTGACACCCGGGGACCGGCCCTGTTATAGATGATAGCCCAGAAAGCACGGAAAGCAGGATCTAATCCCTATCCCTTAATCTTTTGAGAGGATTTCATGACGGAAAAAAAATCAAAGGCCACCACCATCATCCAGATCAACCAGGGCATTGTCGGGCCCAAGCCCCCGCTGACCAAAAGCCTCAGGATCAAACCTCTCGGCGCCTACCCGGACGTTGCCGAAGCTTTTCGGGAAACGGCCAGGCTCTATGCCAGCCCCCTTCTGGCCGGGCCGCCCGTCTGTGACGAACTGATGGATCTGATCATGCACATGTTCACGGAGGAAGAGGCCGATATCGTGCGGCATTTCAAGCCCATGATGCGGATGACCGCCGAAAAAGCCGCCAAAGCCAGTCATCGACCGGTGGAGGACGCGCGGAAGGTCCTGGACCGTTTAAGCCGCGAAAAATTCATTCTCCTGGCCATGGGCGACGGTCCGAAGCGCAAATACACGGTCATGCCCATTCTGCCCGGCACCTTCGAGGCGGTGATGATGGCCACGTCCATGGAGAATCTGTCCGACTGGCAGCGCCGTTTTGCCGAACTGTTCGAGCGCCTGGTGGAAACCGGATACCTGACCGATTATCTCAAGTACGACCTGCCCGCCGTGCGGTATCTTCCCGCCCATCACGCCATTGAAGCGCAGCAACTCGCCCTGCCTTCGGACCGACTGGAGGAGATCATGGACCGCTATAAGACCTTCGGCGTGACCATGTGCCAGTGCGGCATGACCGAAATTCTGGCCGGCCGGGGGTGCGGACGGCCGCTGGAAAACTGCGTGATGTTCGGAGAAGGCGTTGTCAATGTTCTGGCCAGGGCCGGGAAGGCGCGGATCATCGAAAAAAAGGAGGCGGTGGAGATCAAGCGGCAGGCCGAACAGGCCGGTCTGGTCAGCTGGATCTTCAATGAAGAATCCGGCAAGCACGGCAGTTCGTCCTGCTCCTGCTGCGGCTGCTGCTGCCATATGATGAAGACCGTCACCCAGTACAACATGCCGGCCATGATCGCGCCGCCGCGATACCTGCCGGTGTTTGACATGAAAACGTGCAACCACTGCGCCAAATGCGCCCTCCGCTGCCCCATGGGGGCCATCACCGTGGACACCCGGAACAAAACCCACCATCATGACCTGAAGCGCTGCGTGGGCTGCGGTCAGTGCGTGGTGGCCTGCGACAAGGCCCGGGCCATAGCAATGGAGCCGGTGAAGGAATACAGGAAACCGCCCGGAGGCTATGTGGCCCTGGGCGCCCGGCTGACGCCCAACCTGCTGCGGAGCTCCCTGAATGCCTGGCGGGCCCGCCGCTGAAGACTTTTCGAGAAAGGAAGAAAACAAGATGAGCGATACGGTTTTAAAAGAACTGAAAGATGGGGTGCTGGTTTTGACCTTGAACCGGCCGGACAAGAAAAACGCCTTTAACGCCGAACAATGGCAGGCGTTTGCCGATGCCCTGGCCGAGGCCAGAAAGAACGATGACGTCAACGTGGTGGTGATCACCGGCGCCGGGAATAATTTCAGTTCCGGTCAGGATTTATCCGACAGTAAAAGCCTGCCCGGAGGCGGTGGCGCATCCTACCGAACGGGCGAGGACGCCGTGATTGAATTCGACAAGCCGCTCATCGGGGCGGCCACCGGGGTGGCTGTCGGCGGCGGGGCCACCATATTGTTCTTCTGTGATGTGCTCTATGTGGGAGAAAGCCTGCGCCTGCGGGTGCCGTTTACCAGCCTGGGCATGGCCCCCGAGTTCGCCAGCACGTATATGCTGCAGGCCAGGATCGGGACCCAGCGGGCGGCCGAAATCCTGTTGAGTTCCAAGTGGATCGACGCCGATGAAGCCGTGGCCTGCGGAATCGCCAGGGCCAGATGCGGTAACGCCGAACTTCTGTCCACGGCCCTTGAGAAGGCAACGGAAATCGCGCAGTGGCCGGTCAACGCCTTAAAAGAGACCAAGCGCTGCCTGAACGTGATGCATAAAGCCGGTATCCGGGCGGCCCTGGACGCCGAGCACGATGCCATGAGCCGGCAGGCGGGAAGCCCGGAAAACACCGAGGCGGTCATGGCCTTTCTGGAAAAGCGGAAGCCGGATTTTAAAAAATTGATAAAAAAATAATCACCCCGGATGAAAAGCGGCGAAGGTCCGCTGCCGGGAGGGTTTGGCGCATGAACCGGTGATCGGAGCGAAGATGGAACACCAGAAACTTTTTTCACCCCTAACGATAAACGGCCTGACCATACCCAACCGGATCGTCATGCCGTCCATGGGGCTCGGTTATACCTATGATTTTTCCTTAAACGACCGGGTCAAGGCGTTTTACCGCGCGCGGGCGCTGGGCGGCGTCGGGCTGATGACCATCGGCCCGGTGGCCATCGACACCCAGTGCATGTCGCCGGTCATGCCGGGCCTGTTCGAAGACGGCCAGATCCCCCCGTTTAAGGAATTCATCGATGAAATTCATCGGACGACAGCCGCCAGGGTCGCCATCCAGCTCATGCACATGGGCCGCAACGCGATTCTCTTTAACGGGGAAGAGGCCATCGCGCCGTCTCCCATTCCCGGGAAAATGAACCGGCAGGCGCCCAGGGAAATGACCAGGGACGATATCCTCATGGTCATCGACCATTTCGCCCGGGCCGCCGCGCGGGCCAGGGAGGCCGGGTTTGATTTTATCGAGATCATCGGCTGCACCGGGTATCTGATCAGCCAGTTTTTGTCCCCCCTGACCAATGTCCGGACCGACGAATACGGCGGCTGCCTTGAGAACAGGATGCGTTTCGGCCTTGAAGTCATCCGGGGCGTCCGGGAGGCGGTCGGGAATGGCATGCCCCTGGGCATCCGCATCGCCGGAAACGATTTCATGGACGGCGGAAACACCAACCGGGAAGCCGCCCTGTTTGCCGCTGAAGCGGAAAAAGCCGGGGTAAACGCGATCAACGTGACCGGCGGCTGGCATGAGACGTATATCCCCCAGCTGACGACCCCGGTGCCGCCGGGCGCGTTTGTCTATCTTGCCCGGGGCATCAAAGAAAGCGTCTCCGTTCCGGTTTTCGCCTCCAACCGGCTGGGCAATCCGGATGTGGCGGAAAAAGCCTTAAGGGACGGATCCTGCGACATGGTCTGCTGGGGCCGGCCGCTGATCGCCGACCCGGAACTGCCCAATAAGGTCAGGCAGAAACGGTTTGACGAGATAACGCCCTGCATCGCCTGCAACCAGGGTTGTTTCGACCAGATCATCACCGGCGCCCCGGTCTGCTGTGTTTTAAACCCCATGGCCGGCAGGGAGGCTGAATTTACCATCCAACCGGCCGGGCGGCCTAAAACCATAGCCGTCGCCGGCGGCGGGCCGGCGGGCATGGAGTTTGCCGTCATGGCCGCCAGCCGGGGCCATCAGGTCACCCTGTACGAATCCGGAGACAAACTGGGCGGACAGGTCAACCTGGCCAAGGCGTCCCCGGGCAAGGAAGAAATCGGCAACATTATTAAAAGCCTCGAAAAACGGATGAAAAAAGCCGGGGTGCGAATCAGGCTTAACACCCCCCTTGACCGGGAAACGCTTACCGCCGTCAGGCCCGACCTCCTGGTTGTGGCCACCGGGGCAAAACCCGTTGAAGTCAACGTTCCCGGAATTGACAAGCCCCATGTGGTCAGCGCCTGGGACGTGTTGTCTGAAAAAGTGTGGGACATCGGTGAAAACGTCGTCATTATCGGCGGCAGCGCCACCGGGTGTGAAACCGCCCATTTTGTCGCGGCCCTCGGCGCGCCCGACGCCGCGACGTGCGCTTTTCTGATGTACCACCACGCCGAAGATGAAAAGATCTTAAACGCCCTGATGCATAAAACCGGGAAAAAAATTACGGTGATCGATATGGTTGACCGCCTGGCCGCCAATGTCGGACGCACCAGCCGGTGGGTTCTGGTGAAAAGTTTGAAACTGAGCGACGTGACCATGATGCCGGGCACCAGACTGGTGGAGATAACCGATGACGCGGTGATCGTTCAGGCCGGTGAAGAACGGAAAAACATTCCGGCCGACACCGTCATCCTGGCGCTGGGCGCGAAACCGAACGATACCCTTTCCGCGCAAGGTAAAGCGCTCGGGATTGATACCATTGTCATCGGCGACGCCAAAGCGCCCAGGAAAATCTCGGACGCGGTTTTCGAGGGGTTCGAAGCCGGCCTGAAGGTTTAGAGAGGAAACGGTATGGTCAGAAAATCCATTTTATGGTTTCTGCGGATATCAATTGCCTTCATTGCCCTGTTATCAATGAGTTCCTGCGGGAAAGAGGAAGGCGCGTCCCTGACCCTGCTGCAGGGAAAAATCGATGCCGCCGAAATAAAGGCCAAACAGAAAGTCATTGACGCCGCCGGCTCGGCGTTTGCTCTCGAGAACAACCGCAACCCGGAATCACTGGAAGAGCTGGTCGAGGCAGGCTACCTGGATGAGAAGGCCACCCTCGACAAAAACGGCAACCCCCTGCCTTTTGATCCGGAGGATCTGACCTTCAATGTCGGCTCATCGACTACGCTCATTTCAAAAAGTTGCAGTGCCTGCGGAAACCGGGTGTCAAACAGTTCGAAAGTCGGGGACACCTGTCCGCATTGCGGCGTCCGCTGGGGGTATGAAACAACGACGTACACCAACGCAAAATAAATACATTTACAAAAACGACATGACCGACTTTTCGCAGAAAATGGCCGAGATTCTCAATTATGGCGCCCTGAACCTGGCCATGGCCATTGGTTACAAGAACCGGGTTTTCGATGTCATGGCGAATTTAAACCGGCCGGCGGCCGTGTCGGACATTGCCGCCGCGGCCGGTCTTGACGGCCGTTATGTCCGGGAATGGCTGGGGATCATGGCCACCGGCCACATCGTGGAATTGTCAAAATCGCCGGGCGGCGACAACCTTTACTTTCTGCCGGAGGAAAACGCGGCCTTCCTGACGCGCAAGTCCGGCGGCAGCAACCTGGGGGTGTATACCCAGGAGATCCCCCTGCTGACCTGCTGCGCCATGGAGGCGGTGACCAGGGCCTTTCAGACCGGGGAAGGGGTCCCTTTTTCCCAGTACCCGGATTTCCAGGAATTCATGGGCCAGCTGGCGGACGCCAAGCATGAGCAGGTGCTGATTCAGAAATTTCTGCCCGGGGTGGACAACGGCCGCCTTCTGGGCCGGCTGGCCGATGGCATCCGGGTTTGCGACCTGGGCTGCGGCCAGGGGGTGGCGACAAACCTCATGGCCAGGGCCTTTCCCCGGAGCCGGTTTGCGGGCATCGACAACCATGAGGAAGCCATCCGCCGGGCCGGGGCCGCGGCCCGACAGATGGGGCTGTCCAATGTGGAATACCGTCTGTTTGACGCCGCCGCCATCGACGGCGACCCCGCGTTTTACCGGCAATATGACTATGTCTGCGCCTTTGACGCCATTCACGACCAGCGCCGGCCCCTGGATGCGCTTAAAGGCGTCCGGCACATGCTGGCGCCGGGCGGCCTTTTTTCCATGGTGGATATCAAGGCCTTCTCGGATCCGGCCGACAACCTGGGCCATCCCATGGGGTCTTTTCTGTACACGGTAAGCCTCATGCACTGCCTGCCCATCGGCCTTTACGACAACGGCGCCGGCCTGGGCATGATGTGGGGCCGGGAACAGGCCGAGAAAATGCTGAAAGAGGCCGGATTTGACCGGGTTGACGTTCTCGAGATGGACCATGACGGATTCAATCTTCATTATTTATGCCGGGTACTCACATCATCCGACCGGCGGTAACCCGCTTCCCGGCAGGACATCAACATGAAAAAATGGCTGACCGAACGACTCATCTGCCCGGAATGCACGGGCGAGGAAATCCCCCTGGACCTGACTGTCCATGAAGAACGAGACGACGACATCCTGGACGGGGAATTGACTTGCCCGGCCTGCCGCCGTGCCTATCCCATCCGCGGGGGAGTCGCCATCGTGCTGCCGGCGGCCTCACGGGACGTCCTTCATGAAACGTCGGGCTATAATTCCCGGATCATGCTCTCGGCCTACCTGTGGAGTCATTTCTCCGATCTTTTAAAAGATCCGGAGGCCACCGACGCCTATCGGATCTGGTCGTCCTTTTTCAGGGAATCCGCCGGCGACGCCCTGGACATCGGTTGTTCAGTGGGCCGGCTCTCCTTTGAACTGAGCAAAACCCATTCCCGGGTCATCGGCATCGACACCTCCGTGTCGTTTATCAAAACGGCCCGGGATTTGATGAAGCGAAAAGCCCTGGAATTTGATCTGGTCATCGAAGGACTGCTCACGGAAAAACGGTCCGGCCAACTGGACCCGGCCTTCCGCCTGGATCGTGTGGAGTTTATCGTGGCCGACGCCCTGGCCCTTCCCTTCCGGAAACAGGCCTTTGCCGCCGTCACTTCCATCAACATCCTGGAAAAAGTGGCCGTGCCGCTGAAACACCTGGCGAATGTCAACCGGGTGCTTCAAAAAAACGGCGCCATGTTCGTCTTCTCCGACCCCTTTTCCTGGGATGAATCCGTGTCTCCCCCGGACCTGTGGCTGAGCGCCGGGACAAACGGCAACGGCCGCCTCAGGGGCATCGACAGCATCGGAGCCTATTTAAAGGGAAAGGGCGGGGTTTTCGATCCCCCGCTGACGGTCATTGGATCAGGCCAGGTCCCCTGGAAGATCCGAAAAACGGAAAACCTGTGGGAGCACATACGCTCCCAGTTCGTGGTGGGGATACGATCGCAGGGGGGTTAACAGGTGGCCACCAGTAGAAAAGGTATTTGCGGTCTGTGCTTTCACAGTCCGGGCTGCGGCGTGACGGTCCATTTTGACGACGACAACAAAATCGACCGGCTGGAACCGGACCCGGAGGCGCCTCTGGGCGGCATCCTCTGCCCCATGGCAAGCGCGGCCAAAGAGATCATTTATTCAGCCAGCCGGTTGGCCCATCCCCTCAAGCGGGTGGGACCCAGGGGAACTTATGAATTTACGCCGATCTCCTGGGATGAGGCCCTGGATACGATCGCGCGGAAATTAAACGCCGTCAAACAGGCCCATGGCGCCGAGGCGGCCGGGTTCTACGCGGGTACCGGCTCCTATGAGCGTTCATTCAAGGACGCCTTCCAGCTCAAGGGATCGGAAATCTATCTGGCGTCCAGCATCCTCTTTCCCTTTGGTTCTCCCAATACGTTCGGCGTGGGGGCCCCGTGTTACACCTCCCTGGGGGTTCTGGCCCCGAAGCTGACCATGGGGTGCCTGCATATCGACATGTTTTCCGATGTGGACAATTCCGACCTCATCCTGGTGTGGGGTACGGACCCCTCCACTTCCACGCCGCCGGCCATGTTCGAGCGGCTCCGGACCGCCGCCGATGAAGGAGCGGAGATCGTGGTCATCGATCCCCGGAAAACAAGGGCCGCCGATCTTCCCGGAAGCGAGTGGCTCCCCATCCGGCCGGGATCGGACGGGGCGCTGGCGTTGGGACTGGCCCACGTTCTGATCCGCGACGATCTTTATGATGGACCATTTGTGAAACAGTGGACCCTGGGGTTCGACGACTTCGCGGATTATGTGGAGGCCTTTACCCCGGCCCACGTGTCCGGCCTGACGGGGATCCCGGCCGGCCGGATCGAGGACCTGGCCCGCCGCATCGTTCATGCCGAAGGGGCTTCCTATATCATGTACACCGGGCTGGAATACACCAGAAGCGGGGTTCAGAACATCCGGGCCGTCATGGTGCTGTGGGCCCTGGCCGGACAGATGGATGTGGAAGGAGGCCGGTGTTTTCTGAGGCGGGAGAGCATGATTCCCTTGAACAGGGACCACCAGATCCAAACCCCGGGGTTTGGGAAGTCCATCGGCAGCGGGAAATTCCCGGTTTATGCCCATTACTGCGGGGGTGAACCCCATGCCGGCCTGCTGCCCCGCGCCATTATCGACGGTGATCCTTACAAAATCCGGGCCCTGCTGGTGTATGGGGCATCGCTCATCACCGCCTGGCCCGATCCCGCCCTCTGGCGAAGGGCCTTGAGCGAACTTGATTTTCTGGTCACCATGGACCTGCAGCTCACCGCGGACGCGGCCTACGCCGATATCGTCCTGCCGGCTGCCACGGCTTTTGAGCAGGAGTCCTACTGCTATTACGGCGGGACCCTGCGCCTGCGGGAAAAGATGATCGAACCGGTGGGGGAAAGCCGGCCCGGGTTCCGGATTCTGCTGGACCTGGCCGACCGGCTGGGTTACGGCCATCTCTACCCCCGGACCCCCCGGGAGCTTCTGGAAACGCTGTTGAAGGATTCCGGCATAACGGTGGCGGACCTGGAAGCGGCCGACCGGCATGCGGTGACGATCGGCAAGGCCCCCATGGAATATCGCAAATGGGAAAAGGGCCTGCTGCGAAAAGACGGCCGGCCCGGATTCGAAACGCCCTCCGGCAAATTCGAAATCCGGTCCACGGTGTTGGAGCGTTACGGCTACAACGGTCTTCCCGTTTATGAAGAATCCGTGGAAACCGCTGTCAGCAATCCGGAGCTGGCCAGACGGTTTCCCCTGGTCCTGGGCACCGGACCCTTTAAGCCGGACATGAAATCCTGCCTGCGGGCCATTCCCGCTTTCATAAAAAAGTATCCTTATCCCGCCGTGGAGATGAACACCGCCGATGCCCGGGACCGGGGCATTCAAACCGGGGACCGGGTCATCATCAGGACCGCCCGGGGAGCCGTGCCCATGCGGGCCCATGTAAGCGATCGAATCATGCCGGGGTTTGTCTATGCCCCGGCAGGCGGCGGCGGCCCCCTGGGCACCGAAGAATGGCGCCAGGCCAATGTCAACGAGCTGGCGGATATGGGCCAGTTTGATGAAATCTCCGGCTTTCCGGTTTATAAAACCCTGCTCTGCCAGGTTTCCAAAAAGAAACGGAGCCGGTCCGGCATCGCCGTTCAGGACCCCACCCTGGGTTGCGTGGGCTGATCGTCATCTATTCACAGGCATGCCAATAAAAAAAAGGCCCCGGAGAAATTTTCTCCGGGGCCTTTTTACGTCTTGTGGCAGGCCGGGCTGATTGGCGACGTCACTCACCTGCCGCCATGACCAGAGCGTTTCAATCAGGCCAGGTCAAAACGATCCGCGCTCATGACCTTGTTCCAGGCCGCTACAAAATCATTCACGAACTTTTCCTGGCCGTCCTCACAGGCGTAAACCTCCGCGACGGCGCGAAGCTGGGAGTTGGCCCCGAAAATCAGATCGACCCGGGTGGCGGTCCACTTGAGTTCACCGGTGGCCCGGTCACGGCCTTCGAACACGCATCCGTCTTCCGCGGTCGGCTTCCAGACCGTGCCCATGTCAAGCAGGTTCACGAAAAAGTCATTGGTGAGCGTCTCCGGCCGATCGGTGAAGACACCGTGTTGAGACTGGCCGAAGTTGGCGTTTAAAACACGCATGCCGCCGACCAGAACCGTCATCTCCGGCGCGGTCAGGGTCAGCAACTGGGCCTTGTCAACCAGCAGTTCCTCGGCCGAAACACTGTACCTGGCTTTGAGATAATTACGGAACCCGTCGGCCAGCGGCTCCAGCACGGCAAATGACACGTCGTCGGTCTGTTTCTGCGACGCGTCCGTACGCCCCGGCTTGAAGGGAACGGTCACTTTGCAGCCGGCATTTTTGGCCGCCTGCTCGACGGCGGCGCACCCGCCCAGCACGATCAGATCGGCCAGGGAGACCTTCTTTCCATCGGACTGTTCTCCGTTGAACGCCTTGCGGATCTTGTCCAGTTTCTTTAAAACAGCGTCCAGTTGCTCCGGCTGGTTGACATGCCAGTTCTTCTGCGGCTCCAGGCGGATACGCGCCCCGTTGGCCCCGCCGCGTTTGTCCGAACCGCGGAACGTGGCGGCCGAGGACCAGGCGGTGTAGACCAGTTGAGAAACCGACAGACCCGAGGACAGGATCCTGCGCTTCAGGTCGGTGATATCCCTGGCGCCGATCAGTTTGTGATTGACCGCGGGCAGCGGGTCCTGCCAGAGGAGTTCTTCCCTGGGGACTTCCGGTCCGAGATAGCGCGAGCGGGGCCCCATGTCGCGGTGGGTCAGCTTGAACCAGGCCCGGGCAAAGGCATCGGCAAAGGCCTTGGGGTCCTGGCTGAACCGGCGGGCGATGGGTCCCATGACCGGGTCATAGCGAAGAGAAAGGTCCGCCGTGGTCATCATGGGCCGGTGTTTTTTGGACGGGTCATGGGCGTCCATGACCATGTCCTCTTCGGCCACGTCCTTGGCCAGCCATTGATGCGCGCCGGCCGGGCTCTTGACCAGCTCCCATTCGTACTTGAACAGCACCTTCAGATAGCCCATGTCCCATCGGGTCGGGTACGGCTTCCAGGCGCCTTCGATACCGCTGCCGATGGTGTCGCCGCCCTTGCCGGTGCCGAAGCTGCTCTTCCAGCCGAGCCCCTGCTGCTCGATGGGGGCAGCTTCGGGTTCCGGTCCCACATGAGAGGCCGGACCGGCACCGTGGCACTTGCCGAAGGTATGACCGCCGGCCACCAGGGCCACGGTCTCCTCGGGGTCCATGGCCATACGCGCGAAGGTTTCGAGAACGTCGCGGCCGGAGGCGACCGGGTCCGGGTTGCCGTTGGGCCCTTCCGGATTGACGTAAATCAGGCCCATCTGCACGGCGGCCAGAGGATTGTCCAGCTCCCGGTCGCCGGAGTAGCGTTTATCCCCGAGCCATTCGCTCTCGCTGCCCCAGTTGATGTCCTCCTCCGGTTCCCAGACGTCCACGCGCCCGCCGGCAAATCCGAAGGTTTTAAAGCCCATGGACTCCAGGGCGCAGTTGCCGGCCAGGATCATCAAATCAGCCCAGGAGATCTTTTTGCCGTATTTCTTCTTGATCGGCCAGAGCAGCCGACGCGCCTTGTCCAGATTGACGTTGTCGGGCCAGCTGTTCAAAGGGGCCAGGCGCTGGGATCCGGACCCGGCGCCGCCGCGGCCGTCACCCATGCGGTAAGTGCCGGCGCTGTGCCAGGCCATGCGGATGAAAAGCCCGCCATAGTGGCCGTAATCGGCCGGCCACCACTCCTGGGAGTCGGTCATCAGGGCAACCAGATCCTTTTTTACGGCCGCCAGGTTCAGTTTCTTGAATTCTTTGGCATAGTTGAATTCCCCGCCCATGGGATTGCTCTTGGCATCCTGCTGATGCAGCATCTTCAGATTCAACTGGTTCGGCCACCAGTCCCGGTTCGACATCCCCCCGCTGGCAGTAGATCCCATTATCGGTCGTTTGCTGTCTTGATCCATACGTTCCCTCCTTTTTTGATGAGTCCCCTTAATTTATGGCGCGCTGCTGACAGAAAAAATCCTATCTTTTTATCTTTTTGGACAGGCAGTCACCGCAGACACCGAAAAAGTCCAGCCGATGGTTCAGGATTTTAAAGCCCGTTTCTGAAGCCACCTCTTTTTTCATGCTGTCGAGGCTGTCCAGGTCCGGGTCGACAATTTTCCCGCATTTAACGCAGATGACGTGTGGATGAGAATACGGTTTGTTGCCGTCATAGCGATTGCTCCCGTCCGGAAACCCCAGTTCAAGAACTTCGCCAAGAGACTTAATCAATACAATGTTTCTGTAAACCGTGGCCAGACTCATGGTCGGAAAGTCTTTTTTGATCCGGCTATGGATATTCTCCACGCTGGGATGGCCTTCGCTTGTGGCCAGAATTTTTACAATGGCCAGCCGCTGGGGCGTTATCTTGTGGCCGCTGTCCCTTAATTTTTCAATGATGCGTTCAAATCTTTCTTTTTTGTCTTTCAACTTGAAAACCACCGACCATAAATGATAATTATTATCAAATAACATTAACTCTTCTTTAAGTCAACCCCTTTTTATCAGTGCTTTTTTTGCCCCGGCCCGGATTCCCATTCCTGTTGTTCTATGGTAACGGCATCAAGGTAGAGCTTGACCGTATTTAAGGTGTTGACAAAGACCTGCTTGCCGGCATCGGCGACGACCTGCCCGCCGACGTCGCCGCACAGCCGCAAAAAAGCGGCCCCGACCACGATGGCGGGATCGGCTTCGTCCATATTGGTGTTCAGGGCCTCGGTATAACATTGGGCCCGCTCCCGGATGGTCGCGAAATAGTCAACGGCCGGTCCGGGGGTTCCGGCTGAAGCCATGGCGGAAATCCGGCCGGCAAACCCGTGCAGGGAAAGCCAGAAGGCCTCGGACAGATCGGTTTTGAGGGGATGGTCGGCCAGAAAATAAGCCACCGCCCAGCCGGTAAACACGATCCGCAGCAACTGGATCTCATACTCGACCTTTGATTTGTTGATACACTCGTCATCATCGGGCAGCCTGGCCAGTTCACGCTTGATCACCTCGCGGTTCGTGGCCACGCCGGTCAGCACGTCAACGGCCCGTTCAATTGTATGAGCGGTTTTATTTTCAGTCATGGCAACCTCATGAAAAACGAATATGTTTTTAACCGGATATTTCACCCCAAGCCCGGTTTGTAAATATTCTTCCCGGAGCGTAACGACAAAAAGTCTTTGTGATTATGAACTGATAACGTATATAAAACATACTGTAACATGGACTTGATAAAAAGGGGAAAAGTGATGAGCGGACAAAAAGCAGTGCAAGTGATCATTATCGGCGCCGGCACCGGGGGGTTGAGCACGGCCCTGGAGCTGGCCGGAGCGGGTGTAAAGGCCACCGTGATCGAACAACGGAGTGAAGACCATTTCGGGAACACCTGGTGCAATGACGTGGAGGTGACCACTTTTCTGGCCGCCGGCCTGCCGGAACCGCTGGACGAGCACCTGGCCTTTCGTTATGACCATCCCTATTTTGTCCGCAGCCGGGACGGCAACGTCGAGTACCGCATCGACGGCCTGAAACTCTATCCGCTGATGATGTCAAAGTACCAGGAGCATCTCAAAAAAATGTGCCGGGAACGGGGCGTCGCTTTTCTTTTTGACACCGAGGCGACGGGCCTGCTGACCGAGAATGACGCGGTGGCCGGAGTTACCATCAAAAACAGAGACAGCGGCGACCAACAAAACCTTTCGGCTGATATGGTCGTGGCCGCCTGCGGCGACAAGGCCGCCATCTTCAAATCCCTGCCCGGAGCCGGCCTGATCGATCTTGACATCGAGGACGCGGATTATGTTTTTGCCCTCCAGGAGTTGTGGACGGTTGACCGGGACCGGGCCGCCCGGGTGATGCGCGAAAAACATATCGTCGACAAGGGCGTCATCTGCCATGTCGGGGTTTCCGGCCCGTATTCGATCCTGCTCTACCAGCTGGATCTGGACAGGGGCCGCTTCGGCATCTTAAGCGGCACCAAGATTCAGAATCCCGGGGTCAGCCACCCGCGCCGGGTCATGGACGAGAAAATCCGGGACCTGGGCTTTTGCCTCGAAAAAACCTATGCCGGCGGCCGGCATATTCCTTTACGGTACCCGCCTTTTTCCATGGTCTGCGACGGCTTTGCCGTAGTCGGCGACAGTGCTTATATGGCCAATCCGCAGAACGGCAGCGGCACCTACACCTCCATGGCGGCTGGTAAGCTTCTGGCCCGGACCATTGCCAACATCATCCGTACCGGTTCGCCTTTTGACACCGCCTCCCTCTGGGAATACAACCATCGCTTCCACACTACCATCGGGGCCCAGCTGGCCGGCCTGTATGTTTCGCAGAAGATCACCCGCGGTCTTGTCCAGGATGATGTGCATAAGCTGCTGACCGCCGGAGTGCTCCGGCCAAAGGATATTGTCGACGCCTACGAAACCCGGGCCGTCAACCTGACCGTATCAGACGCCCTGGGCCGGTTTTTCAGCGGGCTGTCCGTTCTGCCGGTCCTGCTCAAGTTCACCAGAAACGGGCTGCGGGTGCAGCAGGCCGTCCGGCACTACCGGAAGTTTCCGGAGACCTTTGACGCGGCTGCTTTTAACCGATGGAAGGAAAAGGCCGCGGCCATCTTCCGTTTTTAGACCACCGGAGATGGAAGGGCTGGTCTGGTATTTCAGGGAAAAGTCCGGAAATAAAATCCGGGGGAACCCCCACGGACTCTATTCGAAGGCGACATTCAGAAAACAGCCGCCACCGCTGCCGCCACCCCCAACTTTTTCAGTGCCAATGCCGGCGGGATCGACCACAACGCCATTGGCAACACCGTCCAGATCGCCAAACCCGCCATCCTGGATTTCGATGGTTACGGACTTCATGTCAGGCGCGAATGTGGCATGATCGCTGTAATCGATCCACCCGTCTATAGGGTCATACTTGTAAAACACGGAATCTGCCGGTGCTTTTTTATCCAAATAAATGATTACCTGAACGGTATCCCCCGGGTTTGCGGTTTCAATTCTGAAATTAATCAACCCCCAGGGCATGTTGGCCGGCATTCCGTCAATGATCTCCTGGCTATTGTTGCCCAGGGATTGCAGAAAAGTGATATTTCCAGAAGTTTCAATGGCGACATTCTTGTTTCCGACTACCGTTCTCACGCTCCTGAAATGATTCCCTTGGGTGTCCGGCTGTCCGTCCCCGTTCAAATCCCTTTTCCCGGTCGGTTCCTGATCATCCGGCATGCCGTCCCAATTGGCGTCATTTTCCACGCCACCCGTCACAAAAAAAGATGGCGTTGAATATTCCGATAAACACCCGCTGCCGCAATGTATATTAGCTCTCCAGTAATATGTCCAGTAGGGTTTCAGCACTCCCGGGGGTACCCGGTGACTGAACAGATCACCTTCAAATACATTCCGGTCATAAAGCAGGTTTTGAAAATCGGAATCTTCACTTATTTGCCAGCGGGTCTTGTCAACCGTGCCGCAGGTTATGGGATCAAGGCCCTTATCAATCACGAGGACCGGCGTCAATGACAGATCCTTAACACCACTTGCCGGGGAAATGGGTTGTGGCGGTTCTTCACATGAGTCCTCATACGGTGAACTTATCGTTACATGAACGGATGCGGATGAAGACAAACCATCATCGTCGATAACGGTCAGGGTAAACGTCAGCGGCACTTCTCCCGTGACAACTGACGGAGATGTAAATTGGGCAACCATGCTGTTGACGTCCGTCAGGGTGACAACCGGTCCATCCGTCTGTTCCCATAAATAGCTCACGATGGTTCCGTCCGGATCATATGAGTGGTAGCCATACAGATAAACCAATGTTTCACTGTCAACAGCCTGATCCGGTCCGGCATTTGCCACCGGCCCCTGGGGGGCGGCAGAGACGCAATCCGGTGTCCCATTACCGTCGGTATCCGTGTCCGGTGTACCGCAGCCGCAAGCACCCGGAGACGTTTTGAGCCGATCATTCGGGCAACCATCAGAGCAGTTCGGTGTTCCATCACCGTCGGTATCCGTATCCGGCGTACCGCAACCGCAAGCACCGGAGGTGATTTTTAAAGGATCATTGGGGCAGCCGTCGGTTATGTCCGGTTCGCCGTCTCCGTCCGTATCCGGAACAAACTCATCCGCCCCCATGTCCGGTGAGGCATCCCGGGTATGGCCGTCTATGTCCGTGGCCGGCGCGCCGGTTGCCGTTCCCTGGTCAATACCGGGCGAGCCGGCTTGAAGGTGCACGTCACCGGCCGTGGTCGGGGCGGCAGCCGGATCTGGCGGGACAACGAAAAGCGGATCAACATCGATGTTGCCCCCGTTGTCCGTCCCCAGGGACGTGTCCCAGGCAGCGCTGCCGCCGCTGCCCTTGACAATACAATTCGTAAACGAGGGCAAAGGGGTGCCATTCAGGAGGATTTCGCTCCCAAACGTTGGAGAAGCGTTGTTCCATAATATGCAATTAATCAATTGAACAGCGCTCGATTCACTGTAAATTCCTCCGCCGCCGTTATTAGGAGGGCCATAACCCCAGTCGTCATCCACAGTCCTGTTGCCGCTGATGGTACAATTGGTCAGGATCGGTTCGCAGACAACGTAACTGAAACCATAGTTGCTGTTCCACATGCCCCCGCCCAACTGGAAAGCCTGGTTACCGCTGATAATACAGTTGGTCAACTTTGGGCGGCATGTTCCGTATGGAGCATTATTGCAAATGCCGCCGCCTGAATTGGCCTCATTGCCGCTGATGACGCAGTTTAAAAGGATCGGGCTGCAGGTGCACTGGTCGTTAGTATTATTGCAGATTCCGCCGCCGAAAGAGCTGGAATTGCGGCTGATGACGCAGTTGGTCAGGGTTGGATTTGACGTGGATCCGGAATTGGTGCCATTAAACACTCCTCCTCCTGACCAGTCCGCATGATTATTGGAAATGGTGCAGTTGCTTATTGTCGGGCTGCTGACAGCACCGCTGCCCAGGCTATCATTATAAATACCACCGCCGACCGCATATCCGCTGTCGGCATTACCGGCTGTAATGGTGAATCCATCCAGTACCGTCTGTGGGCTGACGCCATCGAAAGTAACCACTTGATACGCGTTTTCGCTGTTGTCGCCACCGCCGGTATCGTCCTGATTCAGGTCACCGCTCAGGATAGTGATATTGTTGCGCCAGTCCCGTTGATCGAGACCAGTTTCCAAAATACCGCCGCCGGCCCCGTTCGTGCCGCCAAATCCGCCGTAAACTTCCACATCACTTGGGATATCAAAGGAAGATGAGCGTGCCCCGTCGGTCTGGCCGGCGCCCTCGTCCGGATAGTAGGTGCCGGCCGCCGCCCATATCTGGTCGCCGGGCACGGCAATAACCAGAGCATCCTGCAGGGTTAAGAAAGCGTTCCCCCAGGAAAGTCCGTCATTATTACCCGTAGCGTCGGCATCTACGTAATAAATGGCGGCAATGGCACAATTAATGAATAAGGGCGACGATAAAAGCCCGATCGCTAAGCATAATGTGACCAAGGAAAATGCCTTATTAATTCGAAAGCCCATCTTTCCCCCCCAATCCTGTTAAGTGCTGTCAAATTTTTGCGAATGGTAACAAACGGGGGAAAGAGCCGTCAAGCTTTAATTGATTTTTCGATTAGTCTTATTGATTAATCAGGCGGGATTCCATCGTATCAAGCTCGTACCGCGCTTCTAACCGTCCATCTCGATCGCAAGAGAAATCACGTGGGGTTTTCGGGACACTTCCCGGGCAGCGGAATCGCTCCGACTTCAGTCAAATATGTCTCAACCTGAAAGTCCCTGTTGCCGGCTGATTTCTGCCCGCGCTGCATTCCGGCGCCATGATAGTGATTGGAAGTCCGCTTAGCCCTTCATTTGCTTCAGGTGCCTGAGCAGAGTCGACAAATACCGGTAATGACGAAGGATCGGGCAGATCCTCTGCGTCTCATACCGATCTGATCCAACTATGTCCGTCCTACATTCCCCTGCCCGACGATGGTCCGATTCCTCGCGTTGACACCCGACAGCAGCGCTGCTATAGATAACGGGCGTAAACGATAACAACTTATCCTGTAACCTTTTTCCTTCTGAGCACGATGACCTTACCCCCGACTCAACCGGAATTGTCCCTAAGCGAAAGGCTTTTTGCCGCGACGGGAATTTATGCCCTCTTTTTCGCATCCTATACGCTTGCCAACCGGACGGTTTCTCTTGAGTCAGCCGTCAACCTGACCCTGCCGGTGGACAGGGCCATCCCGTTCATCCCTGAATTTGTTTACCCCTTCTATCTCCTGTATGGTTTTATCGTTCTGCCGTCATTTCTGATCAAAAGCCGCCGGCTTTTTTACCGTTCGGTAGCGGCGTTTTCGTCGCTGATCGTGATGTCGGCCGTTATTTTTCTCCTTTTTCCGGTGTACGTGCCGCGCCCGGAATTTGTACCGGACGGACTGGCCGGAAACATGGTGGCTTCCATTTACCGCATGGACAGACCGATCTGCGGTTTTCCCAGTCTTCATGTATCAACGTCCCTGCTGGCCACCCTGGTGGTTTTCCGAAACAGTAAAGCCCAGGGTATGTTGTTTTCCGTCATGTTCCTTCTCACTTCAGCGGCCACCCTGTTCATCAAACAGCATGTTGTGCTCGACGCGGCCGGAGGAATCGTCATGGCCCTGCTGATCGACCGTCTTTTCGTCAGCGAGAGAATGCCTTCGCTCCGGCCGTTGCTCAAGGCCGGCCGTCTGATGGTGCTGTCGGCCAGACGTCCTCCGGAAGCGCTTCGTTCGCAACGGATTTGCTTCACTGAATGCGTGACCCCCGGAGGCACGCAATACGATTTGTATGATCCCGTTTCGCCGGCGCAAAAGACGTTTATCGTTATCCATGGGTTGACCCTGCAGGGAGAAAAGGATGCGCGGCTGACTGCCTTCGCGGAACAACTCGCCGTATCCGGCATCAGGACCGCCGCCATCGCCCTGGCCGGGTTAAAACAATGCCGCTTCGACGATGCCGACACGCGCGCCATTGCCGATCTGGCCGTGGCGTTGTCCTCGCAATACGGCGACCGAACAGGCATCATCGGTTTTTCCTTCGGCGCGGGCCTGGCCCTGGTCGCGGCCGCCGGTCCGGAGGCGCGTCATCTGATCGACCCGATGATTCTTTTCGGTCCTTATTACAGCCTGGAAACAGTTCAATCGGAAATTTTTCTGCTGGCATTGCGGCAACCGGTCAGTGAAGAAGAATGGAACAACCATATCTGGATCCGCCTGGTCACCGTTTTCCGGAACATGGACGGCCTGGCCCTGGACACCGCTACCCGGCGGAAAGTCAGCGAG
This sequence comes from Thermodesulfobacteriota bacterium, assembly GCA_040753795.1. NCBI lineage: Bacteria > Pseudomonadati > Thermodesulfobacteriota > Thermodesulfobacteriota bacterium. Next base: position 549,270 of record JBFMDX010000001.1, on the reverse strand, counting down.
ATGCTGACGCATTACTGCCATGAGCCCTCTATAGCGGTCAAACACGAATTTTACGAAACGACTCTCCGGCACATCGATGTGAGAGAAAACGGCTTCGCCCCCCTCAACCTGCCTGCCGGAGCCGCCCTTTCCCCTGAGAACAAGCTGGATCTCGTCCAAAGCAGGGTGTTGCTTCTCCACGATTATTATGACGCCCTGATTCCCCCGGACCAGTCACGGCTGATTTTCCGGGAATTGGAAAGCAGCGGCAACGGGAAAGACCACCGGCTTCTGATTACGCCCCTGTTGTCCCATGTCACCCCGGGAACCTCTTTGAAAGTGTTTGATATTTTCCCTTTGCTCAATATATTTTCAAAAATATACGAATAATCACCTCACGGGAAAGCGGTTATGACCGGAAACGAATACCCCTTGGAAAAAATGGTGCTGGCATATCTGATCCTCCTGGCTGTTCCCGTGGGAATCTATATGTCGGTTTTCTGGAACGTTCCCGCCATGCGCCCGGCGCAAGCGCGGCAAGTTCTTACCGATCAAAGGAAGCCCGCCGTACTGATCGATGTCCGCCGGCCGGGGGAATTCCTCCAGGGGCACATCAATGGAGCCGTCAACCGGCCTATTGACGATATCCTGTCGCCATCCGCCGGCCGGAGCATTTCCACCCAGTACCCGGGCCAGACGCTTTTTTTTATCTGTAGCGCGGGATTTGACAGCGCCAGGGCGGTACGGCAAGTCATGAAGGAGTCGGCGCAACCCGTGTTCAATATCACCGGCGGCATGCAGAAATGGCCCGAAGGCACGGCCGGCGGAAGCGGCCCCTATTTCAGCCTGATCAGGGGAAACAGCCCGCCGCAACCGTTTCCGGAAATGCCGGCGCCCATATCCGTTCAAATCGCCGCCTGTGCGGCGGCCTTTGCCGTGAAGCCACTTTACATGCTGCTGACCGCCGTGCTCATTTTTTATTTAAGAAAATCAGCGGCCATGGCCGGTAAAGCTTTGCGGTTATCCATGATATTCTTTCTTGCCGGGGAAAGCTTTTGCGCCCTCAATTACCTTTTTTTCGGGGAGGATGCCTGCCTGATCGAATACCTTCACATCGCCGGCATGGTGGCGGCCTTTGGTTTCGCTTTTTCCGCTGCCTTCCAGTTCATGGACCTGAAACTGATGAACATGGCGGAAATGAAAATTCGCTGTGCCGCCACCAATGTATGTCCGGCCTGCTACAAATACGCCGACGCCCCCTGCCGGGGCACTCAGGTTCTGGCCTTTATCTCTCTTTCGCTGATGACGTGCGGCGCCATGCCGCTGCTGGCCTCTCCACGCCTGGATTCATATAACACGGACATTTTCGGTACCATGTACCATTATGCCCATCCGGTTGTTTTCCAATATTTTGAAATCCGTTACGCCCCGCTGGCGGCCATGCTCCTCTTCGGCCTGGCGTTTCTGTCCTGGCGGCGAAGCGGTTTCACGCCCTCCCTGTCGGCCGTCCTGCTGTTTTCCATCGGGGCGGGGATGCTGTGTTTTTCTTTCTTCCGCCTGTTTCTGTTTGCCGTCTATGCTGACGCCCTCTGGTGGTATATTATCTGGGAAGAAATCACGGAGCTGCTTTTTATCACCGGCATCTGTGTCCTGTTATGGATTTCGAGAAAGTCACTATCGTGTCCGCCGCAAAAACCGGTACAGCACGGATCATGATTTTTACCGGGAAACTTGTTCTGTGCCTGCTACCGGCGGCACTGACGCCGCTGTGGGGTTTCCTGATCGCGGATGGATATTTAAATTTCGGGAGCGGGGATAAGGATCTTTTTCTCCTGGTTCCCTGGAGCCTTTGGGCTTTGCTGTATACGATCATCTTTATCGCGGCCTGGATAAAACGAAAAAATACTGGGACCATCGTTCTCTATTCGTCTGTCGGCGCTGCCGGAATTCTGGCCACGGCTTGGCTGGCCCTGTTTATATGGGCCCACACCATTTCCAATGTTTACAAACAATAATATTCCGCCGATCAATACGCGGAGACTTGAGCTTAGAAATCCGATGTCACCGGGTTTCCAACTCGATAACAAAGGGAACTACGTGGAGTATTCGGGACACTTCCCGGGTCCGGCCGATTTTCCAGTTCCGGCAGGACGCCCGTCCGTCCAGCAGGGAGTTGATCTCATTGACCAGGCCCTTGACATCAATCACCGGATGCCGGCTCAGCACATTCGGCAACCCATAGGTCAGGTTGCAGGCCAGGCATTTCCCCGGTCGCTGGCGCAGGTGAAATTCGAAATTCAACTGATTGCCGGTATGGCCGGCAAAGGCCAGGCCGATATCATAGGCGCCTTCATCTGAATCACCGTATAGCGCCTCGAAAAATTGATCGGCCTTTTCTTGAGGAAAAATCTTTTCCAGGGCCGCTTCGGTAAAAAGCGACTGGTAATCACGGTCATTCATCATCATTTACACCCGCGTTAAATAAATGCCCCTATTGTTTTCATCCTTATCAAAAAGGGTAAGCCGCCTGAGAATGAATTTTTCAAGGCGTCGAATTTATAGCAAGAAGGAGCGGGGGTGTCAATAATCCGGCGGTCGTGTCCACCGTATTCCGTGATTTTTGTTCCATAATCTGATAGCATCTTCAAACTTAAGGCAATCCAATTCCAGCACGGATCAATCGCCTAAATCGTTCAAGGGAGACGGCATGAAGGAATCCAAGTATTTAAAAGACACCATGCAGAATGTGGAAAAACTCCTTACCATCCCTTTGATGAAGGAGTTCAAGAGCAAAGCCCTGGGAAACATCCTCAAGCAGAGCAAGATCTGCCAGTATGATGACGGGGAAACGATCATCAGGGAAGGTGACGTCAGCCCCTTGCTTTATTTTCTCCTTTCGGGCGAAGTCCGGGTGATGAAGGACGGCGAGGACCTCGCGACCTTGAAACGCAAGGGGGATGTATTCGGCGAGATGAGCATGTTGACCGATTCGCATCGTTCGGCATCGGCCACCGCCGTCGGCGAGACCACCTGCCTGGCGGTGGATTCTTCCCTGATCAACAATTTTTCCGAACACGACAAACTGGCGTTCTGCTGCATCCTTTACCGCGTGCTGGCGGAGGTGGTTACGGAGCGGTTGAAAAAAACCAGTGCGGACATCATCAGGTTAAAAAAAGAAAACGAGGAACTCAAGGCGCGGCTAGGAGTATAGGAGGGATAAAGGTCATGATATGGTCCGGTTCAGAAATAAAGGGATAACGTCATCATCGACCCGGCCGGGGAAATTATTCGCCACGCTGTTCGGCCTTGTTTTCATGGGCATGGGGCTTCTGTTCGCAAGTTTTATCGTGCGGCAGACCATGACCGACTTCAAGATCCTGTCCTGGGAGAAAACGCCCTGCGCCATTATTTCCGGCCGGGTGACCACGGTCAGCGACGGGTATGCCTTCGAGGTTGAATATGCCTATCGGGTCAAAGGCGCCGACTACCATAGCCGACAGTTCAAGTCCGGCTTCTTCAGCAGTACTCATGATGATGTCTCCAAAGCCGACGCCCTGGCCAGGCGATATGCGCCGGGCGCGGACGCCTTCTGCTTCGTGAATCCGGACAATCCGGCCGAAGCGGTTCTGGCCCGGGGCAGCCTCTGGACGGGGCTGCTGGTGCTGTTCCCCATGATTTTTGTCGTTATCGGCGGTGCGGTTATTTACGGGGCCTGGACCGCTGGCGCCGGGAAAACGAAAGCCTATTCCCTTTCGGCCAAAGCCTCCCGGTCGAAATACGGCAGGTTTTTCCTGGCCGGATTTTTCCTGATCTTCCTGGTAGCCGGGTCGGCCTTCGGATACTTCCTGGTGTTTCCGGCATTAACAAAATATCTGAACGCGGACAATTGGGTTGAAACGCCCTGCGTCGTCCAGTCCAGCCGGGTCAAAAGCCATGACAGTGATGACGGCACCACCTACAGCGTGGATATCGTCTATGAGTATAATTTCAATGGCCAGCCTTTCCGCTCGGGAAAGTACAGGTTCATCGGCGGTTCCTCCAGCGGATATGCCGGCAAGGCCGCGGTGGTCGACCAGTACCCGCCCGGCCGGCAAGCCATCTGCTACGTCAACCCGGACGATCCGGCCGAGGCGGTACTAATACGGACGATGGGGCCGGAAGCGTTGATGGCCCTGATCCCGCTGATCTTCATGATCGTGGGCCTGGGCGGATTCATTTATGCCCTGAGAACGGGTAACGCCGCCGGAGCGATTGGTTCGGCCGGCACATCACGAAGGTTGCCTGCCCGGGTTGATGTCGGCAGCGGCCGGATGATCCTGAAGCCGCAATCATCGGCTGCCGGGAAAATCATCGTCAGCATGGCGGTGGCGGCTTTCTGGAACGGGATCGTTTCGGTCTTTGTTTACCAGGCCTATGCCGGCTGGCGGACCGGGAACCCGGATTATTTTCTCATGCTGTTTTTAATCCCTTTTGTCCTGGTCGGGCTGGTATTGATCGGCGGCATCTTCTACTTTATCCTGGCCGCGTTCAACCCCAGGCCGACGATCAGCCTGGAGACCCATGTTCTCCGGCCGGGGGACGCGACGGACGTGGACTGGAACACCTCCGGAAACGTCTACAATATCCGTGAGTTCAAGCTCCTGCTGATCGGTGAGGAAACCGCCACCTACCGCCGGGGCACAGACACCTGCACGGACCGGCAACCCTTTTATGAAAAAGTCCTGGCGGCATCCGCGGACCCGGAAACCCTTCGCCGTGGCCAGACGAGTCTGCGGATTCCGTCCCCGACCATGCACTCCTTTAAGAGCGACAACAACGCCATTGTATGGAAAATCCGCCTGCAGTGTGAGGTGCCCCGCTGGCCGGACATAAAAGAGGATTTTGAGATCACCGTCTATCCCCTGGAAAGCGAGGCGTCATAATATGGATGGGCTGTCCCTCAGCATAAAGGACGACCGGGATGTTTTTGCGCCGGGCGAGACGGTTGAAGGAAAAGCCGCCTGGCAGGCGGATTCCCCGCCCGGGAAAATCTTTCTCCGGCTGTTCTGGTTCACCCGGGGCAAAGGGACCGAAGACGTCGGCATGGTTTCTGAAGTTGTTTTCGACCACCCGCCGGCAACCGGCGCCCGGCCGTTTAGCCTGGCCCTTCCCCTGAGCCCGTATAGCTTTTCCGGGCAACTGGTGTCCCTGACCTGGGCGCTGGAACTGTCGGCGGAAGGGTCGGATCAAACGGCCGTCAAGGAAATCGTCGTGTCCCCCTTCGGGCAGGAAATCGACCTTACCGCAACCGTTCCGGAAGAGGCCCCATGAAATCCCGCGTCAATCCTTTTGCCAGCCGCCACATCGAATCACTGCCCTATCAGTTCACGGCCCTTTCCTTAAACGCCGTCATGGAACGGCTGGCCGCGCAGCGCTATCGCGGAGCCATCATCGGTCCCTGCGGAAGCGGCAAAACCACCCTGCTGGAAACCATCGGCCGCCGGCTTGAGCAGACCGGTTTTTGCTGTTGCTACCTGTATTTGAAAAAGGAGAACCGGCCGGTTTACACCCCCTGGCCAAAGCCGCTTTCCGGTCGGGACGCCGCGAACACCGCTTTTTTGATCGACGGGACGGAACAACTTTCCCGTCCGTCCTGGTTTGGGCTCTATTTTAGAATCCGAGCGGCCGGCGCCATCGTGGTGACGACTCACGGCAAATCCCTTCTGCCGCCCCTGGTCCATACCCGGACCTCCCCGGCCCTTTTGCATGATCTGGTGCGGCAACTCACCGGCAAGGCGGAAACAATCTCGGAGCCGGCCATTGTCGATCTTTATCGCCGTCATCAGGGGGATATCCGGCAGGCCCTGCGGGAACTGTATGATGTGTGGGCGGCGCGGGCATAATGGGACGTCTTTTTTTGATCCGCTATCTGACCGACACTATTCTCCGGTCCCACGGCTGCCCCGTTTTCCGCGGATAGGCCAGGTAGGGAATAATTTTTGAATTCTTGAAGCTGCCGGTGCCGTCGTAGGTGATGGAAACCACGGGCACGCCGGTGTTCTCTTCGATCTTTCGCGACATGGCCTGGGTCACGATGGAGGGGCAGCAGAAGGCCGGATTGGTCTGGACGAACAGGGCCACATCCGGAAAATGTTTCCGGATGTAGTGAACCTTGAGGATGTTGTCCATGGATTCGCCGGTGTGCTCGATCCCCAGATGATAGCCGGCCAGGATCTTGCCGGGGTCGTCCCTGAAGGCGTGCTCCGGTTCCCGCAACACCCGTTCAAAATGACGGTAGTACCTTCTCTCCATCCACTGGACCGACGACATCAGCGCCCTGGAGGAAAAGGTGTGCCAGTATTTCCCCTCCCGGAACCATTTGCGGAAATAGGGCCCGGCGATCATCCGCGCGTAAGTGCTGTAAGGCGTGGTGATGACCTCCCCGCCGTTCTGCTCGATAAAGCGGATCAGGTTCTGGTTGATAAAGCGGTTGTCGCGGACATACAGGTCGCCGAAGATGGCCACCTGGGGACGGCGGGGTTCTTCACTGATGTCCACCGCCTCGAAAAGCGCGGTAGCGGCCGCGGCCGCCTCTTCCCAGTCCCGGCGGCCCAGGAAAGCGTCGACGCCGATCCGGACGCTTTCGGCCAGGGCCCGGTCCGTGGCGCCGGCCTCGCGTTCATAAGGCCGCAGGCGGCAGGCCATTTTCCGCAGCATCCCGCCGAACATGAAAGCAAAGTAGGCGTACAGCGACATCTTCGGGGAGATGTCGCTTAAGGTGATGTCGCCGCTATACACCTCCGCCTTTTCCAGGCCGTTGCCGAAGTCGTTGACCAGCCGCTTGATGTGGTAAGGGTAGAGCTTGAGGTTGCAGGCGATTTCGCCGCCGGCCATCCACAGCACCGTCCGGTCCGGTTCGAGGTGGTGGTGGCCGACATAATCGGCGAACTCCTGGGCGATGATGTTCAAGGGAATGCACTGGCCGGTATTGTGCCGCAGGCTTTTGCGGACGGAGGACTCGGTCTCTTCCAGCAGACGGGCGTCATAACCGTCCCGCTGCATGGCGGCGACCAGGAGGCGACAGGTGATGTCGTCCCAGTTGGGCATGAGGACGGTTTTGCCCTCGAGCCGGCTGGCGTGGGCGGGCTGCAGGCAGCGGCAGGATGCCCGGGGAACCGGGGGCACGACGCTGCTGTTGTGGTTGCGGAAGGCCCGGACGGCCGCCTCGATGCGGGTTTCGTAACCCACGCTGGAGCCGTGCTCGTCGATCTGGAGAATGAGATAGGGCTTGCCGTGCAGGTCCATGACGCGGCGGAAGTAGTCCATGACAAAGGAATCCGGCGTGCACATGAACGAAGTCAGCAGAACCGGATAAAGGGATTCGGTCTGGGCCGCGACCACGGCGGATTTGAGTATTTCAGCGGCGTGTTCCCAGTGGATTTCATCCAGCAGGGGCTTTACGGTTTCAAGATCCGCCGTGGCGGGATCGAGCATATCCTGATAAAAAACCTTAATGCCGAGGGCTGAAAATATATCGGGGATGTGCTTGTTCATTTCCCGGCTCAGGACCGTATAGGGCCGGCCGAGCAGCACCACCCGGATATCGCCGGAGGAATCCTGCCGGTGCCGGCGGTAGCTGTCCCGCAGCCGGTCACGCCCGGCGCCGCGAAGGGCCAGGGCGTTTTCGTAGGCCGTATTGACTTCCATGAAACCCACCGGTTCCGCGCAGACGGATTTGAGCATCCGGTAAAGCTCCCGCTTGGTGTGGAAATGGCTGTACAGGTAGTTGACCAGGGGCGTCAGGACGCGGGACGGCTCCAGGTCGGCCACCAGGGCCGGCGCGTACTGGGTATAATAGCAGTACTGGCGGCGGGTGTGTTTCTCCTTGTCGCGGTTCTCAAAATAGGTCGGCACGAAGACGTAATCGGCCCGGTCCAGCAGATGGCGCACATGACCGTGCAGGGCGGCCACCGGCGCGCAGAATTCGGCGCCGGTCAGCCGTTTACCGGTTTTCACCCCTTCGGCAAAACGGTCACTGACAATGGTGCGGATGCCCAGCTGCGCGAAAAAATGGGTCCAGAACGACAGATCGTCCACCAGTTGCAGGGCGGCCGGGAGGCCGATGGTGACGCTCCGGGACGGCGCGTCCGACGGCGGCGGCTTGAGGATGTCCCGGCGGGCGGACATGAGGTCGAACCCGGAAGTATTGTTGCCGACGAAGCGGCGGGTTTCGTAATCGCGGCCGCACAAAAATCCGTAAGCCACCGTCTCGGTGCCCACGACGGCCACGGTGATCTTGCAGTGATTGGCGCACAGGTCGCAGATCTCATTGCGGATGGGAATCTGCGCCCGGTAAAGCTCAATACCCCGGAATTGAGAAACAAATCCATCCTGTTCGCGGGCGGTTTCGGCCAGGGTGAGGGCGGTGCCCAGGGCGCCGGTCAGGTGGCAGTAGCGGGATACATGGATAGGCTGATTGAGCCCCTGCTCAAAGGCCGCCACCAGGGCCCGGTTTTTGGCCGTGGCCCCCTGGAACAGGACGGTGCTCCCGATCTGGCTCGGGGTGGCCACTTTGGCCAGGTAGTTTTCCCGGACGGCATGCAGGCTGGCGGCCAGCATCTCCTCCCTGGCGTACCCGACGCTTAAAAAATGGTTGATGTCCCGCTCCATGAAAACCGTGCATCGGTCGCTGGTCATGGGCGACCGGCACCCTTTCGTGCGCGCGGGGAATTCGTCCAGAGGGCACTGGAGCCGGCGGGCCTGCTCCTCGATAAAGCTGCCGGTGCCGGCGGCGCACACGGTGTTCATGGCCGAGAAAGTCACCCGTCCGTCTTTTAAGGTGGTGAACTTGGCATCCTGTCCCCCGATTTCAATGATGGTGTCCACGGCCGGGTTAAGCGCCACCGCCGCCCGGGCGTGGGCGGTGATTTCATCCAGGATCAGGTCGGCGCCCAGGACGCGGCCCACGAACTTGCGGCCGGATCCGGTGGTCCCGGCCCCGCGGACGGCGATGGTGACGCCCTTGCGGCGGCCGAGGTCTTCAACGGCGGCTAGAACGGACTGGATGGCGTCCACCGGACGACCGGCCGTGCGGGTATAAAAACCGGCCAGGACATCGCCGGCCTCGCCCATTAACACCGCCTTGGTGCTGGTGGACCCGATGTCGACCCCGAGAAAAGGCGTCCAGGTGGTTGCGGCGGACGCCGGAGCATAGACGTCGACCTCAACCGTGCCCGGTGCCCCGTCCCTTTCCGGGGAAAAGACATATTGTTCGTGGGATTCAAAATCCGGGTATTGGGAAAGGGTCAACTCCAGGGGACGGTAGGCATAAGAGCGCTCGACGGCGGAGCTGGAAATAATGTCGTCCGGATGAAGGAGGCGGACAGAATCGGAAGCGGCCTTTATCCCGGCAAGGCAATGCAGGGCCGCGCCGTAAGCCCCGTACAGATGGGACCACTGGTCCGCGATAATGTCCACGCCGGTGAGGGTGCCGATATGCCCGGCCACCGGCCGGTTGTGCGATACCCCGCCGCAGAGCACCATGGGCGGGCGCGGGTGTTCATTGGTAAATAACGTGTCGACGATGTTGCGGGCCAGGCCGTGGCACAGGCCGTCGCAGATGCTTTCCAGGGAGTAGCCCTCCTGCTGGGCGTGGATCAGGTCGGTTTTGGCGAACACGGCGCAGCGGCTGGCGATGCGGGGAATGCCGCCGGTGTTGCCCAGGGCGCGGGCGCAGAGGTCCTCGATGCCGGCCAGGTTAAGGCGCCCGGCCTGCTGGTCCAGGAAGCTGCCGGTTCCGGCGGCGCAGGAAGTGTTGGAAAGATACTTGCGATAATGACCGTTTTCATCAAAGAGAATCAGCCCGAATTTTTCACCGCCCACGGACAGTATGGCCCCGGCTTCGGGGTGGCGCTCCCGGGCCGCGGCAATCAGGGCCACCTGGTCATCATACCGGAACCGGGCGTTAATGACCGGCGGGGTGGATGAGGTAGCGGCCACCGCGCCGATGGCCGGCAGATCGACCGGCGCCAGCATTTGCCGGAGGGTGTCGGCGATATTGCCGTTGTGAAAGCGATAACCGCTTTGAATGATATGTTTTTCCGGAGAAATAACGACCAGCCCGGCGCTAACGGACCCGATATCAATACCTAAAACGTGTTTTTTAACAATCATCAGCACCCTCCCCCCAAGGGCATCCTAAAATATAAAATAACTTTTTTATTATCAGTCAGTTGTACAGGAATAAGGTCAACTTACGGTGTCGTTGAGACCGGTATCCGAAAGAGGTTTTACAAAACTTTTACAATTCTATTGTAATTTTGTCAAGAAAATGTGAAATCAATAAAAACATCTGCCATCCTGGTCATGACGGGGGGATGACAAAAGCCTAGCCCGGATATTTCATGAAAATTTTCGACATAAAATTGGCGTAATATTCATCAATCGGCTCATGACAGTTTGTATTTTCAAAAACATCTAAATTTTGCTCTAACGGCTTGTCTTTTATATAGAGATTTATCCATGTCGAAAAATTTCATGAAATATCCGGGCTAAGGAGTTGCGGATGGTGCCGAACGATTTTGTGCGCGCGTTTCTGTTTAACGATGCCGACATTTTACCAGGCGACGGAAAAATATCAGTGCCCATGGCCATGGACGCCGGCAAAGAGGGCTGGGTCGGTCTGCCCCACGGCGGCATCGGCATGGGCGCGATTGTCGAACTGGCGACGTTTTTTGACCATTGTACCGGGCAAAACGACTTGAGGTACCCGGTCCATTGCCGTTTCCGCATGGGAGGCAGCGAGGTAAAGGTCGGCGACACGGTACGGGTGGAGGCGGTTCCGACCGCGACCGGCATCTCCGGCCGCATCAGCGCGCCGGGGGCAAAGATGCCCTATATCACCGGCGAAATTGAATTCGGAAGGGACAACCTGGGAACCGATGAATACCAGCGCGACTATGTCCCGGACAACTTTTCTCAGCTGTCGGGAAACCTGGCGCATATCCCCTATTACCGGAACTGTTTTGTGTGCGGGGTCGAGCGGTCCATGCCGGGCCTGAAAAGACAGTTCCATCTCTGGCAAACCCCGCGGGACGGCATTGCCTGCGCCTTTGCCGGATTTAATTCTGAAGACGAGAAAACAATTCATCTCTTCAGCCGCAACGGCTGCCTGCATCCCCTGCCCCTGTTCGCCGTCCTGGATGAAACCATGGGCTGGGGCGGTTTTATGGCCTATGGCCACGGCGGGGTGTCCGTGCGTCTTCAATATACCGTGCTCAGGAAAATCGGCGTCCATGAAAAAGTAGTGTTTTTCGGCCGCGGAGAACAGGTCAAGGGCCATATCGACAAACGCCTGTTCTTCTGGGCCTCGGGCTGCGGCGCGGTAATGCGGGACGACGGCACCTTTGAAACGGTGGTTGTCTCCTCTGGGCAGTGGTATGGCATCAAGGCCCTGACCGAACAGATGAAGAATGAACTCATCCCCAAAGAGCAGAACGAGAAAATTTTCTCAATGGCCGGGGTTCCGTGGCCATGATGCGGGTTGCCGTCGATCCGGGCTATTCAGCCCAGATGATCACGCTTTTTTCAAAATCAATGATGTATTTGAATTGGCGGAGAAAATCCAGGCCCAGCAAACCGTCGAATGGCGCCTCCTTGCCGGTGTACGTTAGAACGGTAATCCAGGGCTTGGGAATGGTTTTGGATCCCACCGTGATAAAATCGATGGGAAGATGCCGGGTCTTGATCTTATCCCCGCCGGCGACAACCATACTGCCGCGCCGGCCGCCGATGATGCCCAGTTGCTCCGCAATATTGTCGTGAATGGTGGTCACATTGGCGCCGGTGTCCAGCAGCAGATTGGCCTGAACGGTTTTGCCCAGATACCCCAGGGTCACGGGGACCAGGATCTGGTTGTCACCGGTGATGGCAACGGAAGTTATTCGTTTTTCTATGGCCTGTTTTTTCCCGGCCTCTTCTTTTTCCAGGTCCCGGAGGCGTTTCTCCTGCTGGTACTTTTCCCGTTCTTCCGACTGCCGGCGCCTGATTTCCTCCAGCCTGGCCGCTTCCGCCTCGATCATGCGCTGCCGCTCTTCTTCCGGGAGATCGTCGTAAGGCTCCTTGTGGACCTGAACGCCATCCTCGCGGGACTGGGGGATGCCTCCCTGGCTGTCCGTATAGGTTTTCACACCGTTTTCATCGACGTATTCATAGAACTCGCTCCCGGAAGGAAGGGGCAGGAAGGCAAAGAGTAAGACACATATCAGAAACAATGGCTTTTCTGGCATATTGGATAGACCCATCATTTACCCCTAATAATATGAGGCCTTCAAACCAGAGTCAAGATTACGCCGCCAGCACGAGGAACCGGTTAAATTGTTTTCTCCCCAAAAAAATTTGTTTTAAATGCTAAAAACAACTATCTTGATGATGTTTCGTTCAGGAGAAAGCCATGCGTTACGAAGGACAGATTTACCGGCCCTTTTCCGAGGCCGACAGCTATCTGCTGCAGTGCACCATCGGGTGCTCGCACAACGGTTGTGCCTTTTGCGGCATGTACAAGGACCGCGGGTTCCGGATCCGGTCCCTGGATGAGATAAGGGAGGACATCCGCATGGCCCGGGAGCATTACGGGGACGTGGAAAAAGTCTTTCTGTGCGACGGGGACGCGGTGTGCATGGACACGGAGGCGCTTCTAAATATTTTACAGGCGCTTTACGGAACATTTCCCTCCCTGCGTCATGTGGGCACCTATGTGGGCCCCCAGAGCACCCTGGCCAAAAGCGCGGCCGACCTGGAGCGCCTGCGGCAGGCCGGCCTGACCAAGGCCTACCTGGGGGTGGAGTCCGGCGATGACGAGGTGCTGAAGGCCGTCAATAAAGGGGTAAACGCCGCGCAGATGCTGGAAGCGGGCAGGCGCCTGGTGGAAACGGGCTTCAACCTCTCGTCCATGGTGCTGCTGGGAATCGCCGGAACCGGAGAAAAGGCGAAACAACACGCCGCCCTGACCGCGGAAATCACCAACCGGATGAGGCCCCGTTACCTGGCGGCCCTGACTTATACCCCGGTGCCGCGCACGGCCCTGTTCAGAAAAGTCGAGTCCGGAGAGTTTATCCTGCCCGACCCTTTCCAAACCCTGGAGGAAATGAAGGTGATGTTTGAAAACATCTTCATCGACGGCCTGACCTTCATCGGCGCCCACGCCTCCAACTACCTGCCCGTCAGCGGCAGACTCCAGAAAGACAAGGCCGCGATGCTGGACACCGTCAATGCCGTGCTGGCCGCCCGCGACATGAGCGCCCTCCGGCCCGACGCCATGCGGGGGCTGTAACCGCAGCCCCTTTACCACGGCCTTTTTTCCTGATATGCTGTTTTAGTCGTCTTACCATCCGGTTTTTTCCGTTTATGTTATCGGTCCGTAGCCAATCTTTCAGTCAACAGGGGCTTCGGATGATTTTTTTGTTTGTTGCGCTTCAGCCTCCGCTGGAATGACAATGTGAAAGCCTTGTGCTGTTTGGCCTGTTTTTAAGAAAGGAAGTACCATGAAAGAAATAGATGCCCGCGGCCTGTCCTGCCCGGCCCCGGTTTTAAAAACAAAGGCTGTTCTGGAAGCCGAACCGCTCACCGGCGTAACGGTTGTGGTCGACAACCCGGCCGCCCGGGAAAATGTGCTGCGGTTTCTGGGGTCCCAGGGTTTTACCACGAACTCGGCCCAGCAGGGGGAAGACTATCGGATCACCGGCACCCGCCCTTCCGCCACGGTGGCCGCGCTTTCTCCGGAAAAGCACCGGGAGCACGGAAAAATCATGGTCCTGTGCGCCACCGACCGCCTGGGATTCGGCGACGACACCCTGGGACAGAAACTGATGGTCAACTTCATCCGCACATTAAAAGAGATGGGCGACGACCTGTGGCGAGTGGTGTTCGTCAACAACGGCGTCAAGCTGACCGTTGACGGATCGGCCGTTCTCGATGACCTGAAAGCTTACGAATCCGCGGGCTTGAAAATCATGGTCTGCGGCACCTGTCTGGATCATTTCAGTCTTCTGGACAGAAAACAGGTGGGCGAAACCACCAATATGCTTGACATCGTCACCGCCATGCAGCTGGCCGACAAGGTCATCAGCCTTTAAAGCCGCTTTTTACATGTTACCAGCGGAAGGGTAAGACGCCATGGGCCATCTGACCCCTCAGGAAATCATTGTTTTGTTTCTTTCCCTGGGGATTCTCCTCGGCGCCGCGCGACTGCTGGGAGAACTGGCCCAGAAACTGCGCCAGCCGGCGGTGCTGGGGGAACTGCTGGCGGGTGTCCTGCTGGGGCCGACGGTCCTGGGGGCGCTGGCGCCGGGGATCAGCGCCTTTCTCTTCCCCGCCGGCGGTCCGAACGCCATTGCCCTGGAAACCGTCGCCACCCTGGCCATTGTCCTGTTCATGCTGGTGGCCGGCATGGAAGTCGACCTTTCCACGGTCTGGGCCCAGGGCCGGGCGGGGTTCAAGGTGGGCGTCACCAGCATGGTGATTCCCTTCCTTTTTGCCCTTGCCCTTGCCTGGCTCAATCCGCAGTCCCTGGGTCGCCAGTCGGAAGCGCCGCCGCTGGTTTTTGCCCTGTTCCTGGCCACCGCCTTCGCCATTTCCGCCCTGCCGGTCATCGCCAAAACCCTGATGGATATGAACCTGTATCGCAGCGACCTGGGGATCGTCATCGTCAGCGCCGCCATTTTCAACGACCTGATCGGCTGGCTGGCGTTTGCCGTTGTCCTGGGGATGATCAATCCCGTTCCCGGTTATGAGGGCCGGATACTGATGACCATATCCCTGACGCTCCTGTTTGCCGGCGTGGTGCTGACTATCGGCCGCTGGCTGATCCACCGGGCGCTGCCTTTTCTGCAGGCTTACACCGTATGGCCCGGCGGCGTCATGGGCTTCGCCCTGACCCTGGCCCTGCTGGGCGCCGCCCTGACCGAATGGATCGGCATCCACGCCATTTTCGGCTCGTTCCTCATCGGTATCGCCATCGGGGATTCTTCCCACCTGCGCGAACACACCCGGGTCACCATCGAACATTTTGTTTCCTTTATCTTCGCGCCCGTATTTTTTGCCAGTATCGGCCTGAAAGTAAATTTTCTTGAGCATTTCGACGCTTCCCTGATAGCCACCGTGCTGATGGTCGCCTGCGCCTGCAAAATCATCGGCGGCACCCTGGGCGCCCGGTGGGGGGGGATGACACCCCGCGAATCCTGGGCCGTGGGGTTTGCCATGAATTCCCGCGGCGCCATGGAAATTATCCTGGGCATACTGGCCCTGGAGGCAGGTATTATCCGGCAACGGTTGTTTGTGGCCCTGATCATCATGGCCATCGTCACCTCCATGATGAGCGGTCCGATGATGCGATATGTTCTCCAGCCGACAAAAAAACGACGGTTGACCGGCCTCCTTTCCGCAAAGCTCTTTCTGCGGCAACTCCAGGCCGATTCGCGGCGAACGGCCATAGGTGAATTGACGGCCGCTGCCTGCCGAGCGATCGGCCTGGATCCGAAAACAGTAGAAGCCGCCGTATGGGAGCGAGAATCAATCACGGGAACGGGCATCGGCAACGGCGTGGCCATCCCTCATGCCCGGTTGGAAGGTCTGAAGAAACCGCTGGCGGTGGTGGGCTTTTCAGACGCCGGCATCGATTTTGACGCCCCCGACGGCCGGCCGGCGCACCTGATCTTCCTGCTGCTAACGCCGGCCGATGACCCCGGCGCCCAGTTGGAACTGGCCGCCAAAATCGCCCGCATCTTCCGCGACCCGGTCATGCTGGACCGGGTGCTGCAGACCCGGCGATTCACGGATTTCCTGGCGCTGCTCAAAAGTGTTTCCGCCGGTCCTGAAGCCATATAAGAAAAGATTCTCATAAAACCGAAGGCGCTTCCCCCATCATCCTTACATCCAGGGGCACCCCTTTTTTCTCATCCCGGACAAGTCGCAGGGCGGACTGGGGGCAGGCATCCACGCACACGCCGCAGCCCATACACTTGTCCCAGACAAGACGGGGCCGGCCCTCATCTTTCTCCATGGCGTTGAAGGGACATCGGGCCACGCATTTAAAGCAGGCATTGCAGAGGTCGTAATCCGTTTCCGGGATAAACCCCGAAGAGCACATGAACTTTATTCCAAAATGGTTCATGAACTCCATGCCGGCGCAGCAGCATTTGCAGCAGTTGCAGATGGCCCAGATCCGGCCCAGGGTCGCGTCCTTGAACCAGACCGACTGCACGTGGCCCCGGTCATGTTCCTCCCTGATGATTTGCAGGGCTTCTTCCCGGGTGATCCGCCGGCTCAGGCGGGGGCTGTGTTCGAGAACGAAATCGACAAACGGCTGGCCGGTGATAATGCACACCTGGGTCGGCTGACAGGGGTTTTCCCGGGTGGCCCGGCAGGCGCACGCCATGACCGCGAAATCAGTGGCCGGGCCGATGACAAAGTCCCTGGCCGTGGGATAGGGAATGATCTGTTCGCCCAGGTCCTGGAGAGGAATGGACCGGTCAATGGTGACGATGGCGGCCGCCTGGTCGACGGTAACGGTCTTGGCATGATAGGCCGGCCGGATCAGGCGGTCGACGATCAGCGGCCCCAGCACGGGAACCCGCCGGGACAGGTTCAGCCCCAGAGCGACATACTGTTTCAGCCAGCGGAAATAAATGTAGCCGTGCAGGAAGGAGCGGGGATCGAGCACTCGCTTCCAGCCGGCCGCCCGGATGAACCGCGTTGTAGAGGCCCGCGGATACGGCCGGCGTTCGCCGATCAGCAGGATGACCAGAGCGATGAGGATATAAGCGCCCAGCAGCAGGCCCAGCACCGTTGCGACGATTTTCAGCATGGAGGGTTCTCCGGTCGCTAGGGTTTCGGCGGTTTATAGCCCGGCCCGCTGACGGAAAACGGGGAAACCCGGCCGATGATGCGCCCGATGCCGAGTTTCAGTTTCGGGCCGAACGGAATATTACCGCCTTTTACCTCCATATACCGGTCGGCGTAATAGTCCGGCACCGTTTTAGAGGGCGGAGCATAGGTCTTTCTCTCCCTTAAGGACATGGCCTTGTTCTTGTCGCAGGCGGTGACGCACAGCCCGCAGCCGATGCAGCGGGCGTAGTTGATCGTCACCGGCGGGGACTTCTTCTCCCACCCGATGGCGTCCATGGGGCATATCCGGGCGCACTTGCCGCAGGCATCACACTGGTCGGCGGCCACCGCGGCTTCAAAACGGCTGCCGGTGATGATGGTGGGGATGTTGTAGTCTTTAAGCATTTTCAGGGCGCCGCAGCAGCAGGAACAGCAGGAGCACACCTGCAGCGGGTTGGCCAGATTATCGGTCATGTTGACCAGTCCCGCTTCGGCCGCCCGGATTTTGGCGTCAATGTACTCCTGCTTTGACACCCGGCGGGCCAGTCCTTTTTCAATGCAGAAATCCGCCAGCCAACCCATGGCCGAGCAGACATCCAGGGGCTTGTCGCACCCCTGGCCCACCAGCCGCTTTTCCTGCCGGCAGGCGCAGGCCTCGACCAGGCAGAAGCTGTTGTTGCGATCAATGGTTTCCATGAAGCTGTCGGTGGGCAGGGGAACCACGCCGCCGGACACCTCCAGGGATTTGTTCACCGGAATGATCCGCATGAAGCGGATATTTCTGTCTTTTAGGCGCTGCTCCAGCCAGGGCATCAATTCCGCGTAGAACTCCCCGAAAAGGGCGGCGAACCTGGCAAAATACTCCCGCCGCTCCGCGACCTGCTCCTCGTTTTTCGACCGGATCATCTGGGTTTCAAAGATCCCCGGCACAAAATTCATGAACGTATAGGTCTGGATGCCCTTGATCTTAAGACTGGTGATCAGCAGGCGTTCGGCCAGGGATTCCAACATGGGGGCGACCTCGGCCACGTCCCGGTTGACGCGACGGGCGATCCTTCCGGCGGTGGCCGCCGAAAAGGTCAGGGCGTTAACCAGTTGCGCCTCTTCTTCGGTAAAGGCCATGGCAACCAGGGTTTTCAACGATTCGGGCACCAACACATCCGGCCAGTGCTCCTTGAACATGAATTTCTCCGCCAGTTGAACATGCGCCCTGGTGATATTCATCGTTTTCCCCTTTCTCCTGGAGGGCCGGTTGCGGTCCGCGCCAGGCTTGGTTACCCCGGTCTCTATTAATTCACCCTGGAACTCCGTTTTGATGACTCTCCCAGAGACGTTACCATAACATATTGGAAAAAATACCGACGGAAGGCAAGCGGGAAGATGAAATTTGTAACGCCGGGGTTTGACGGGCGACCGGCGGTCGCCCCTGCGGGATGCCGGGGACCGGATCGACATAAGGGGACGACAGCCAGACTGGGCCTGGACATCCCGAAAGCGGACGGTTTATGGCGGGGATGCCGGAGCCATGGATGGCGGCATCCGCACGGCGACCACTTCTCCCCGGGCGCGGACAACGCCCTCGGCCGAGAGAGTGGTCTCCACAACGACTTTTTTGCCTTTGATCTCTTTTACCCGGCCCCGGATTTCAAGCACCGGGCCCAGAGGCGTGGGCTTGAGGAAGTCCACGTGCAGCGAGGCGGTGACAAACCGCAGGGCCGGTTCCGTTCCCATGGGCCGGTCTTCTGCCCGGTAGGCGACGGCAGCGGCGGTGCCGGTGCTGTGGCAGTCGATGAGAGAGGCGATCAGCCCGCCATAGACATAGCCGGGGATGGCGGTGTGAAACGGTTGAGGCTGGAACCGGCAGACCGTTTCTTCACCGTCCCAGTAGCTCTTGATCCGGTGGCCCCGCGGGTTGAGGCTGCCGCAGCCGTAACACCAGCTGACGTCTTCGGGGTAGTAGTCCTGAAAGGCTTTGTCGGTCATATTGTGCTCCCGCATTTTTCAGAAAATTAGGACAAAAGTTTTAAGTATTAAGTGTTAAGTTTTAAGTGTTAAGGGTTAAGGGTTAAGGGTATCTCTAAAAATTAGAATTTTAGTTCGAGGTCAAGGCGTGCGAAAATTTTAACCGGATGAATACATTGAAGTATTTCGAGGATTAAAATTTGAGCGCAACGCCGACATCGAGCCAAAAGGCAATTTTTAGAGGTGCCCTTAAGTATTAAGTTTCAGGTTTGAGGTTCGGATTTCAAGGAACAAGATTTATAATATTCGGACATGAAGGTTTGACAGTCCGGAACCACATTAACCGCCCTCCAAACCTAACACTTAAAACTTAACACTTAATACTTAAAACTTAATACTTAAAACTTAATACTTAAAACTTAAACAAAAAGCCTTTCCCCGACACATCAGGATGATGACCGGGAAAAGGCTTTTGCGGTAAAACATAGATCGCCGTTAAATTTCGAGCCAGGAATCGGAATAAAGGGTGTGGCCCAGAATGACCTTGGCGGTCTTGACGTAGTCCTGAAGTTCCTTGGTCGGCGCGTCCGGTTCGGTCCCGTCCATGACGGCCAGAACCACGTCCTTGATGTCCTGACGGTTGCCCTTGGCAATGTCGGTCAGTTTCGTGTCCAGAGGATCGGAAATGACCGAGTACATGCCGTAGCGTTCCAGCATGATCATGTAGGTCTGGTTCAGGATGGGCCGCAGGTGGGAGGGTGGGCCGTTGGAAATGTTGGACAGACCGCAGGTGCTTTTGCAGCCCGGGGCGATGTCGCCGATCATCATCTGGAAATTGAGCAGGCTCATCACCTGGTCCTGCTGAACGTTGACCGGGGTGACGATGCCGTCAAACCACATGCGCTCGTTGCCGATGCCGGCTTCGTTGGCCACGGTCATCAATTCCACGGCCAGAGCGGCGCGCTCGTTCTCGTCCCGGGGCAGGCCTTCCGGACCCCACATCAGGGCGATGAAATCGGCATTGTGTTCGGCCGCCAGCGGCACCATGCGGTTGTAACGTTCCGGCCGAACCATGATGGAGTTGACCAGGGGCGGCTGGGAGGTCGGCTGATACACTTTCAGGCCGGCTTCGATGGCGTCGATGTTGGAGGTATCCAGGGCCAGGGGCAGATCCACCACTGCCTGCACCGTCTGGATGACCCAGGGCATCAGCTCGATGCCGTCCTTTTTGGCCGGCCCCAGGTTAATGTCGATGTAATCCATGCCCTTGGCTTTCTGGTCCAGGGCCTCTTCCTGGATCGGCTTGGGATCGCGCTCTTTGAACGCCTTGCCGATCTTCTTGGAGATGACGTTTAAACTTTCACCAATAAGTATCATATCAATTTTCCTTATGCTTGCTGCCGGGGTTAATAAAGATGTCCGGGAAGGAGGGATTTAATGAGCCCTTCCTTACCCGGACAATTCTATTCCATACATTCTACTTCTTTGCTTTTTCTTTCAGGAAGGCGGGAATCAGCGACGCTTCCCGGGGACCGACGGTAATGGTCCAGCCGGCCAGCTCTTCCTCGACCTCGCCGGCGATGGCGGCGGCGTAACCGGGGATGATCAACTCCCTGGTCTTGGCCTTGTCCATGATACCGGACTTTTTCACGAAGGCGCCCACGTCGTCACCGGCGAACTTTCCGGCCGCCCAGGCGGTCATGACGGACAGACCTTCGGAATCCTTGATCAGCAGCCATGACGGCACCTTGCTGTTTTCAATTTCACCGGAAACGATGAAGTAGGTCAGGGCAAAGTTGGTGGTCACCAGGATCGGTGAGTTCTCGCCGGGGTTGTTGATCTCGTAAATGCCCTCGGTAACGGTCATGGGCCGCTGAGGATCGGTAAAGATGTTGAGGCGTTCCAGCAGCAGCGGGAAGACCGTTTCACCGGCGAAATCGGACATGACCACGATGCCGCCGTACTTGGCCACGAACATGGCGGCGATCATGGCTTCCACATCAACATTGCCGGCCATTTCACAGGGGAAAGTAATGGTGGGAAAACCCAGGGACCGGTTCTGCGCCTTGAGGGCCGCGCGCCGGATGGCCACCTGGTCTTCCAGGGCCTGTTTGACTTCCCGGGCGCCCGAATCCAGGACGATGTCCTTGAGGCCGGCGGCGGTCAGTTTGTCCGTCAGGGGAATCAGGTCGGCCACGGAACCGGCCTTGACGCCCAGGGGCAGATCGGCTTCCTTGGCGATCTTGCACATATCGTCGATATTGGCCTTGGTCGCCCCGAACAGGAGGGGACGCTTGAAGCCGCAGGCCTCAACTCCGGCTTTCATGGCGGCGGGATCTTCGGTCATCAGGATGACGTTGAATTCCGAAGTCTCGGCCACGACCTTGGCGGTGGCGGCAAAGGCCTTGGCGTCGCCGGTGTCTTTCACGGCCACCATCTCCGGCCGCAGGTTCAGACCGACGCGCTCATACTGGATGGCGTTCCAGGCTTTCAGCTTGGCTTCCAGATCCTTCTTGCTGATCTTGCCGTCGACCATGGCCGCCAGGATGGTGGGGTTGTAAAATGTTTTCTCATGGCGGCACAGGACCGTTTCTCCGCCGGTAACCCGGGCGCGGACGCCCTTGCCCAGCTTGACGGGGCGGATGGGAGGCGCGGAGGCCTCGGCCAGCTTTTCCTTGGCCTCGTCGGAAACGTACGGGCAGCTGTCAAGCTCCGCCTTGCCGGCCGCCAGGTTCATGGCAAAGGCCAGGCAGGTGGGAGCACCGCACTCCTTGCAGTTGGTCTGCGGCAGGAGTTTGAATATCTGAATTCCGGTTAAACCCATTTCTCTCTCCTTCTTTCCTTATATTAAAATCCAAAACGTTATTTAATCGTGTCACACCCCAAGCCGCGATAAAGGGACCGGGGGGTTGCCCCGGTCCCGGTCATCGCAACATTACATGAGGGGTTCCATGGAAAGCGCCGGATGGCCCTTTTCCTCCAGGAACGGCCGGATCTCTTCTTCCGTAACCCCGACGGTTTCGTCGGCGATCTTATCATACAGATCCGGAACGCCCAGCAGTTTGGCTCTGGCGTCGATGCGATCCTTGAGTTCTTCCTTGAGCATCTTGGGCATCCAGACCATGCGCAGCAGTCCGCCGTCACCCTTGAGGAATTTGCCCTGGGTGATGTTGTACTTGGAATGGCCCACGAAGCCCGGGGAGACCGCGCCGCCGCCCATGACGCCCGCCAGGGTGGTGAACTTCATGCCGCAGGGGGTGTCGCCGGTGTAATCCCGGCCGACCGTCATGACGCCGTTCAAACCCGGCAGCGTGGCCGCGATACATTCGCAGCAACCGCAGGTCGTCATGGGATCATGAACCATGGAGTAGAAGTTGTAATGGGTTACCGCGCCGCGGGAGGCCTTGAAGACAAACTCGTTGACGCCCTTCCACTGACCCAGCTTCGGATCGATGCACTCACCCTTGACGATGGGCTGGTTGGGTCCGGTGGGGTTGATCTCAAAGGACGCCTTGCAGTCCATCCAGTTATAAGCGCCGCACAGGCCGGTCCGCTCCGGGCTGATGGAGCAGACATGGTTGGGCGCGAAGGACTGACAGAGAGTGCAGGAATAGTAGGTCTCCACGTCTTCGTCGGTCATCTTGTCGACGCGCTCATCTCTCTTCTTGTACTCGGCCCGGGCCTTGGCGGTCAGCTTGTCCACGTCGTCTTTATTGGTGAACAGGGTGACCTGGACCTTGTCCAGAATCTTGCCGAAGTCCTGATGCATTTTGGCATGCAGAACCACGCCGATATCTTTCAAGGTAAACCCTTTTTCAACCGCGCCCTTGCCGACGCGCACCCAGGAGATATCGCGCTGGCCGACATGCATGATGCCCTGGATATAGTTGACCAGGTGGTGAATCTGCCGTTCCAGGATCGGCTCGAAATCTTCCTGGAATTCGCGGCCGGCGATCTGGACATAAATGCCCAGGGGCAGAACGTCGCCTTCCTTGAGATCGGGAATGTCCTTGCCCACCACGGTCACCTTGCCGTCTTCGATCTCCTTCATGTCGGCCGACTTGACCAGTTCGGTGCACTGGGTCTTGCCGCCGCCCATCTGGGAATGCAGGTCCTTGCCGCGGATGCGCTCGCCCTCGTAGGCCGGACCGAAGGAGCAGGGGATGTCGATCTGGGAAACCGTGACCTTGAGGCCGCGGACTTCCACCGAACGCTGGACCATCTCGTCATGCTTGACGTTGGCCACCACGTGCTCGTAGGTGCAGATACCCGTGGGCAGGATCTCGGGAACGTCGGTGTCGGCCAGGGTGGGGAAACCCCAGTTAACGCAGCCGGCGGCCGCGCAGGCCCACTCGGTTCCGATATCGCCCAGGGCGTTGACAAAGGCGAAAACGCGATCCTTGTTGTACATCAATATTTTCTTGTAATCGCCGGGCTGGACGCCGCCGAAGGCCATGGCGGCCCGGTTGGCGAAGCCCAGGGCGAAGACGGCCGACGAAATATCCGGGCCGAAGGGAACGATACGGGTGTTCCAGCCGACCTGGACACCGGCCTCGATGAGCTGATCGATGAGGGTGGTGCCGTTGTGATTGGCGGCGCAGAAGATGTAAAGGTTGCGCTTCTGATAATCTTCCACGATCATCTTGGCAATCTCGGGATTGGGCGCCGCGCCGACCATGGCGGCAAAGCCGGGGGCCGAACCATCGACGAATTCGACACCGCGTTTTCTCAAAATAATATCATCGGCCGGGCCGACCCACTTCTTGCCGTTTTCCAGGTCCGGGTCTTCCTGGGGAAAGTAAAAGTCCGGCTGCCGGACGATACGCAGGGCTTCCTTGATTTCATAGGCCAGGATGGACGCCATGCCGGCATCCAGCAACGGCCCCAGGTAGGGCAGATGGTTTTTGCCCTTGATATGAGGGGGCAGCAGCTTGCGGGCAAAAGCCATGGGCGCCTTCATGTCTTCCAGCGTCTTGACCTTCATGCCGGTCAGGGAATAGATGACCGGCAGAAAATACCCGGTATTGGGGAACTCCACTTTGGTATCCGCGTTCATGGATTCCAGCGCGTTGACCAGCTCGCCTTCCACCTGGGATACCACTTTATAACCGCCCTGAATGGCGGCAAAGGCAACTAACTTAGACATATTGTCCTCCTTCGTTGAGGCTTTTTATCATGTGAAAAGTAATATCCGCTTATGCATCCAGTGCCTGGCGGTCGGCCATATCCATGAGAACGCGTTCCCTGGCCTTGTCGATGCCCAGGGCTTTCCGCTTCTTGTCGATATGGGCGATCATCTTCTGCGCGTGTTTGACCGGATCCGGCTCGCAATCCCATTTGCCGCCATATATCTTTTCCATTTCCTTGTACAGGTAGTCCTGGAATACCGGTGCGCCGTCCAGGGGGAGATGGTTGCCGAAAACGGTATACACGCCTGAAGAGACAAAATAATGACCGATGGCGATGGCCTTCTCGCTCATCCACTCGGGCGCGGAACCGGCCGCGGGAATATCACAAAGATCTTTTCCCAGTCCGCCGGCTTTAATCACCTCGGTGGCCGCCAGCAGAATGCGGGTGTTGTCAACGCAGGAGCCCAGGTGAAGGACCGGGGGGATACCGACGGTTTCGCAGACTTCGGCCAGACCGGGACCGCAGTACACAGCCGCCGTTTCCGGCGTCAGCAGTCCGTGCATGGCGCAGGTAATGGCCGAGCAGCCGGTGGTTAGGACCAGAACGTCATTCTTGATCAGCTCTTTGACGATCGTGATGTGGTTTTCGTTGTGCTTAACCCGGGCGTTGTTGCAGCCGACCACGCCCGCCAGACCCCGGATACGACCATTAATGATGTTGTCGTTCAGGGTATAGTAGGTGCCGCGGAAGGAACCGCCCAGGTGGTATTCAATGGACTCGACGCCGAAACCGGCGATCTGAACGGCCTTGTGCCGGGGAATGACGACTTCGGCTTTACGATTCTTAAAGTTTTCACAGGCCATCCTGACGATTTTCACGGCGTCGTCCATGGCATGATGTTCACTGAATTCAATATGGATGACGTTATCCTGTTCCATCTTGGCGATGGGATGGGTGGTAATCAGCTTGGTGTGGAAGCACTTGGCCACGTTGGCCAGGTTCTGGAACACGCACTGGATATCCACCACCATGGCGTCGCAGGCGCCGGTCACGATGGCCAGTTCCTGCTGCAGGAAGTTGCCTGCCGTGGGAATGCCGTGGCGCTGCAGAATCTCGTTGGCCGTACAGCAGATGCCGCCGAGCTGGATGCCGTTGGCTCCGTTTTTCTTGGCGTAGTCGAGCATCTCTTTGGACTGGGCCGCGGCCACGATCATCTCGGACAGGACCGGTTCATGGCCGTGAACGATGATGTTCACGTGGTCTTCCTTCATGATGCCGAGGTTGGCTTCAGACTGAAGGGGCGTCGGCGCGCCGAACATGATGTCCTGCAGGTCGGTGGCCATCATGGAGCCGCCCCAGCCGTCGGCCAGGGACGTCCGGGTGCACTGCTTGACGATATTCTTGTAGTCCTGATCCACGCCCATGTGGGTGCGGTGCATGACCTCGACGACTTCCCGGTCGATATTCCGGGGAAGCACGCCCATCTTTTTCCATTTTTCATAAAGCGGCTTGGGCGCCCGTTTCAGGTAGGCCAGTTCGCCTTCGGGCTTGCCCCACTCGGCCAGAATTTTTTCAGCCAGTTCCAGAGCGATTTCATCAACGTTTCTGTCCTGAGTCTTGCCGTCCACCTCGACCGTGGTGGCCACGTTAAACCAGGGAGCGATCTGGAGCATGCGGCTGACATCTTTGATGGTGTAGTCATGGGTCTCTTTCCGGGCCACGGAAAGGAAGACCTCGGCCACGCTGCGGCCGTGATCGGAATGGGCGGAGGTGCCGGCCGCCACCATTCTGGCGAAGTTGCGGGCCGCGATGGTATTGGCGGTCGCTCCGCACAGGCCTTTTCTGGTGTCTTCTCCCTGAATGCCATCCTTGGGAAGCGGAAGCCGGCAGGGTCCCATGCCGCAGTTCTTGCAGCAGGTGCCCTGCTCGCCGATGGCGCAGGCCTTCATGGTTTCGGCTCTGTCAAATACGGTTTCAATCCCCAGTTTCTGGGCCCGGGCGAGCATCTCCTGAGTCGCGGGCTCGATCGAAACCTTGACAGGATCGGCTACCTTCGGCGCTTTTTCAACTTTAGCTACCGTAGCTTTTTTTTCTTCGTCTGCCATTAGAGGTTCCTCCTCATATTTAATATATTTTAATAATATTTTTTATATCTTCGGCGATAGCCACCGATGTGTCATTATCTTCGGATACGATTATCCCCGTCTGTGCAGCTTGTTTAATCTGGCAACAATTCTGTCCAGATCGGTCATCTGCTCGGCGGCGGCGGTAAATGTGTAAAGCGCCTGGCTCGTCGGCTTCCTTGCCGCAGCCAGTTTCTCGCGCTCTTCGGCCCGTTTCAGGCGCAGAACGTTCTCCTCTTCATCACGCTTGGCCCGGGCTTCGGCTTCGGCCTTTTTCTCAGCTTCGGCCGCGGCTTTTTTCTGGGCTTCAGCTTCGGCCTTAGCCTTGGCGGCCGCTTCCACTTTGGCCTTGGCGTCGGCTTCGGCTCTGGCCTTGGCATCCATTTCCGCGCGGACTTTGGCTTCGGCCGCGGCCGCGGCCGCATCTACGGCCGGGGCTGCCGGAGCAGCCGGAGCAGCTGCCGCCGCCGGAGCGGCCGGTGCGGCCTTAGGCGCCGGAGCCGCTTTCTTGGCTGCCGGAGCCGGAGCGGCTTTTTTGGCCGCCGGAGCCGCTTTCTTGGCCTCGACTTTCTTTTCCTCTTCAATCGTCAGATCGGGCTTGGGGGCCAGAGCGGCGTAGTCGATCTTGGCCGGTGCCAGAAGCTGCTTGATACCGGCCACGTCCTTGAGGGAGCCGCCGTCAGCCAGTTTATCGATGAAGGCCTTGACCATGCGGACCGCTTCCGGATGACGCATAATCAGAATGTTGCTGCCGGCCATCAGGTAAGTGACGGCGCCGACGGCTTCCATCAGGACGGCCCGTTTTTCCGGATCACCCAGGGCCGGGGCCTCATCCACGCCTTGTTTGGCTTCCTTGCAGCGCCAGACTTCGTTGCCCAGGTTGTTGATGATGGGGTACTGGAGCTTGTCGTCGCCCTGGCCCATGGCCGCCATGCGCAGGCGCTCCATTACTGAATAGGTGTATTCCATGCCGTAGCCCAGACCGCCGGTGGTCGGATCGATGACGATCCGGTCCGTGGGCATGCCCAGGTTTTCCAGCAGGATGTTGATCTGCTTGGCCAGGTTGACGTCGATGGGAGAGGAAGAGATGACGGCATGGCCGTAACCCATGGCGGCGGCGCCTATGCCCTTGTGGTTCTTCTCTTCCACCGGTCCCAGGGTCAACTGAACGTTCTGGCACTCTTCGGCGATCTTCTTGAAGACTTCCTCGTCCTTTTCCGCGTTGGCGCTGCCCCAGACGATAACCGGCACCTTAACCGCCCCGGTCACTTTCTTCACCACGGCCACCGCGTCGGCGGCACTGGCGTTCTTGCCGTTGGGATCAATACTTTTGAGCTGGAGCACGACCATGTCGGCGCCGAACTCAACGCACTTCTTGGCCCAGGCGGCCGGATCGGAAAGAACATCCTTGAACGGCGCCACGGCCCAGGCCGGCCAGTCCTCGGGCTTCATGTCCCAGAGTTCCATGGCCACCTTGGGCTTGTTCGGCATTTCCCCTTCAAACAGGTAGAAAGGTGAGGTCGTCTCTCCGCCGACTTTCACGGCAGTTTTGCCTTTTCCAATGGCAATTTCCTTGATGCTGCCGGCATAAGCTTGTTTTGTGATTTCAAAACCCACAGCTTACCTCCTTAGTAAGATTAGTTCTTTTTCCCGGCTGCCTGTCCCCGGCAAGAGTCTGTCCCCGCCGTGGATCGGCCAGCCAAATAATAGCCTTTATATATCAAAACCCCTTCCATAACTAAATTTCTTTATATTTCAATTGGTTACGATAAACAAAACCGTATTGCGCACCAAAAAAAATACTCTATATCCATATTAATACCATGTCAATACAATTTGATGGTTTGGCCATCCCTTTCCGTTGAGAACACGGACCGGGGGAAACCGGCTCAAACCTGTCCGCATGGACCGTAAAGCCGCCCCGAAAAAAAACGGGGGAACGACATCATGTCGTCCCCCCGTCTGGTCGATCCACGGAGCATTTTCCAATAAAATGGCTACTTGCCCAGATTTTTATAAGAACCGTCGACGATTTCCGGTTCCGGCTTATAAATGGCCAGGCCGAATCTCTGGTGCAGTTTGTTGAGCGCGTCGCTCAGCTGTTTGGGATCCAGTCCCGCGCCCAGGGCAAAGGGACCGGCAAAGGCCCGCATGCAGTGAACCATGCCCTGATCGATATCCTCCACGGAACCCGCGATTTTCTCTTTAAACACCCGCACCGCTTCATTGATCTGAATGGCCAGAAAATCCATGGGGCCGATTTCCTGACAGCGCTCGGCGTCGCTGATTTTGGCCTTGCCGCCTTCCCAGGTATAAATCCCCTGACCGCTCTTCATGCCGAGCTTGCCGCTGTCCAGCAGTCCCTGCAGAGTCTTGCCGGGTTTGAACTCCGGTGAAAGGGTCTCGGAATAATATTTGAGGGTATGATAGAAAACGTCGATACCGACATAGTCCGCCAGCTCAAATGGGCCCATGGGCATGCCGGTGGATTTCATGACGGTGTCGATGCTGTCCGGCTTGATCTTGCCCTCATCCAGGATAGCGCTGATCAGGGCCTGGTTGGGCGCGCCGATACGGTTGACGATGAATCCCGGAGCGTCCTTGAGCACCTTGATGGGAATCTTTTTTATCTTTTTGGTCAGCTCACAGAGCAGGTCCACGTTGGCGTCGGCTGTTTTCTGGCCGTAAATGATCTCCACGCCCTTCATGGCCGGAACCGGGTTGAAGAAATGCATACCGATGAACCGTTCCGGATGACTTACCGCCGTGGCGATTTCGGTGATGCTCATGGTGGAGGTATTGGAAGCCAGCAGGGCTTCCGCCGGCGCGGCCGCCGATATTTCCGCAAAGACCTTTTTCTTCAGGTCCATGATTTCCGGTACCGCTTCGATAACCGCCTGAACGTCCTTGACCGCTTCGGCGTTGCTCAAGGATGTGCTCAGGTTGCCCAGCACGCCGGCCTTGGCCTCGGCGGTGAGTTTCCCTTTGCCGACCAGGAAATCCAGGCTTTTGTTGATGGTGGCCATGCCTCTATCGACAAACTCCTGTTTAATATCCACCATGGTGACCTTGATCCCGGCCATGGCGCATACCTGGGCAATGCCGTTGCCCATGGCGCCGGAACCGACAACCGCTACCTTCTTAATATCATCCAGTTTCATCAACCAACCTCCTTCATCAAAGTATTCACATTATGGCCTTGTCGCATCTTCAAGAATGAACCCGGCATCTGCTATTTAAGTTCTTTTCTGGACAAATTCAAGATGTTTCTGGCCACAATCAGGTGCTGAATCTGACCGGTACCTTCAAAAATATCCAGGATCTTGCTGTCGCGCATCCATTTTTCAGCCAGGTGTTCCCGGGAAAATCCCAGGGGACCGAGCAGGTCGCAGCACTTCTGCGTAATCAGCGTGCCGTAGCGGCCGGATTTGGCCTTGGACATGGAGGCTTCCAGGTTATTGAACATCTTGTTGTCCGCCATCCAGGCCGCCCGCAGGGTCAGGAGCCGCATGGCCTCGAGGTTGGCTTCCATCCAGTAGAGTTCTCTTTCGAGGCTGCTGACATTGTTCGGGTTTTTCTGATAATCGAGCTTGCAGCCGGCTTCCGTCAGTTTTTCCCTGGTGAAATCAATGGCCGCGCCGGCCACGCCGTTGGCCATGGCCGCCACCATGGGCCGGGTATTGTCAAAGGTTTTCATGACGCCCTTGAACCCCTCGGTGCCCTTCTTGACTTCGGCGCTGCCGAGGATGTTCTCCTTGGGAATGCGGCAGTTGTTCAGCACGAAGGTGCCGGTATCCGAAGCGCGGATGCCCAGCTTATGCTCCAGGTGCTCCAGCTTGAACCCGGGCGTACCTTTTTCCACGATAAAGGACTTGATGCCGTTTTTGCCGGCTTCCTTGTCCACGGTGGCCCAGACGACCACGGCGTCGCAGCGGTCGGCGCAGGTAACGAAAATCTTTTCACCGTTTAACACCCACTCGTCTCCGTCCAGTTCAGCGGTGGTGCAGATGGAACCGGAGTCCGATCCGGAGGCGGGCTCGGTGATGGCCATGGCCGCCCACTTGTCGCCGTATTTTTCCATCTGTTCCGGCGTGGCCACGGCCGCGATGGCGGCATTGCCCAGGCCCTGGCCGGGAATGGTCAGCATCAGGCCCACGTCGCCGTAGCACATCTGCTCCACGGTCACGACAATGGAAATGTTGCTGGTGGTATCGGAGGCGTCTTTTTTCTCCGGTTCGCCTTCCTTCTTTTTCTTTTTGCCGCCGCCCATGGCGCCGCCCATGCCTCGCAGCACGTCCAGTTCCTTGGGATACTCGTGTTCGGCTTCATCGTATTTTCTGGCAATGGGCCGCAGCAGACCCATGGCAAACCCCTTCATGCTGGTCGCTACTCGCTCAAGTTTTTCCGAGAATTCAAGATCTAACATTGGTCTCTCCTTATATCTTTCATCGTCATTATTTTTTCACGCCATACCGGCAACGGCCTTTCACGCCGAACCGTTACATGGATGACAGTGCTTCCACGGTGCTGAAGCTCCGGGCATTACGGTAATACCGTTCCACCGGGTATTCCCGGATAT
Organism: Thermodesulfobacteriota bacterium; assembly: GCA_040753795.1. Lineage (NCBI taxonomy): Bacteria > Pseudomonadati > Thermodesulfobacteriota > Thermodesulfobacteriota bacterium. The sequence goes on along the minus strand of JBFMDX010000001.1, from coordinate 518,637 downwards.
AGCCGTGACCGCCCATGATCTGCACGCCGTAATCGGCGATCTTCATGGCCATCTCACCGGCATACAGCTTGGCCAGATAGGCTTCCCGGGTGGCGTCCTTGCCGGCTTCCAGTTTTGAGGCCGCCTTCCAGGCCATCAGGCGCATGGAATCCACTTCATAAGCCATTTCCGCCAGCATGAAGGCCACGGACTGCCGGTAGGCAATCGGCTCACCGAACTGCTCGCGGGTCTTGGCATATTCCCGGGCAAACTCATAAGAGGCGTTGGCCACGCCGGTAGCCATGGCCGCCATGGCCGCCCTGGCCCGCTGCAGCAGGGCGGCATAATTGCAGCCCTCTTCGCCGCCCAGCTTGTCGTCCGCCGGCACTTCGCAGTTTTCCAGAGAGACCGGGTACATTTCCAGGGCGTACATGCCCAGAGTCTTTTCCCGTTCACCGATCTTCATGCCCGGATTTTTCGCGTCCACGATAAAAAGTTCGTTTTTCCCGTTCACGGCCGCGGCCACCATGATATGGGAAGACTTGGCCGCCAGGGGAACAAAGCACTTCTGGCCGTTGATGACATAGGCGGCGCCCTTTTTCTCGGCAGTGGTCTTCAGGTCGACCACGTCAAAGGCGAAACGCGGCTCGTTGATCGCCAGCGTACAGGGAGAGAACTCCTCCTTGCAGACCTTGGGCAGGTATTTCTTTTTCTGGGCTTCGGTGCCCATTCTGACCAGAGGTGAGATAAACAGAGACGGAGCCGTGGCCGTGACCGCGAAAGCCATGTCGCCGTACGCCAGTTCCTCCAGGACCAGGGCGCTTTCCAGGGGGGAATCCGCCATACCGAATCCGCCGTAGGCTTCGGGGACGGAGTTGACCGAAAAGCCCAGTTCCCAGGCTTTCTGGATGGACTCTGCCGGGATACTGCCGCTTTCATCCATATCATGCGCGGTTTCGGTCACAAGCGCCTTGACCAGCTTTGCGACCTCCTTCTTGACCATTTCCTGCTGTTTTGACATCGCGAAATTAAGCATACTCCGCCTCCTTAATTTACTGTATTTAATATATTTTCCGAAAAACTACGCTTGCGTCTTTCAGAAAAAACTGACATGTCAGTTCAATATTGCATCGTTTATTTGCCTTGTCAACCTCTTTTATGACATTCCGCCTATGGCGATGTTTTTTTATCCGAACCGATGTTGATGTGCAGAAACGATTTCCGGGGCAGCCGGAAGAACAGAACATACAACCCCGCCGCCAGGTAAAACACATCCCGGTAAAGCAACTGGAGAGCGGATGAGTCAGGATCGTGCGTGAACGAAAAACAGCCGCAGTCGAACTGGTGGCCCCGGGCCAGGTTGATGGAAATGGCAACAATGAATAAAAACAGCATGACGTTGACGATCAGGACGGCGCCACGGGGATACACCCCGAGAATCAGAGCGGCTCCGCAGAGCAGTTCAAAAAACGGACAGATCACGGCGAGGGGATAGATCGTCACCGGAGGGAAAAGGTCATAACCGACGATAATCCGGACAAACTGCGACGGATCGGCAATCTTATGAAAACTTGAATATAAAAAGATCCCGCCCAGCATCCAGCGGGCCAGTACTTCAATAGTTGTCCAGAACATCATTTTTCTGTCATTGAACGGCAACGGTAAACCCCTTTTCCCGCCAGGCAGCCATACCCCCGGCAAAAATCCGGACATTCTCATAGCCCATATCGGAAAGTTCCCTGGCCAGCATATGGCTGTCTTCGCAGGTAACGCTGGAGCAATATACAATGATCGCGGCGTCGGGCTGAACCTCGCTCAGAAACGGCAGCAGGGCATCATCCAGTTCATAGAGCGGCAGGGAACAGGCGCCCGGGATATGGCCGGCTTCATATTGCTCGGCTGACCGGGAATCCACGAACACCACTCCGCCGGCATCATGCAACCGCCTGGCCTCAGTCACGCTTACGACTGGAAAGTGGGAATCAACCGCCCCGACAGGCTCGTCGCCGGGGCAGAATAGCGGAATACCGACCGGAGAAAACGCATTAACCGCCAGAGCAAGGCATATGGCGACGACGGAAAGGATCACCGCTTCCCGAATCGTCTCCTCCACCCATTTTCCAAAGTCGCGCATGAAAATCAATCTTACCCGTCCATGCTTATCGCCATCTGTAACCACCCTCTTCAGGTTTTGCTATCCAGACGCTGAAGCTTCCCAATATTTTTTCGAATCTTGTCGAATTTCGATTTCAAATTATGTTCAACCAGCAGGCCGACCCACCGCTGGATAATCGTCTCCAGCCCATCCAGCCGTTCTCCGGCCTTGGCTGAAACCGTTTTGACCGCCGACTGCCTGGCTTCTATCCCGGCCATGGCCTTTTGCAGGGCCTGGTTTTCCGGATCGGACCCCAGCAGGTGCCGATAAATTTTCAGGCTCTGATCAAAATAACCCTGATCGGCGCAGAGCCCGGCCATGGACGCCGTAAAAAAAACCGGGTTGTCTTTCATGGAGCCCCTCCCTGTTCTTTGAACTTGTATACAATCTCGTCCTTGGCGATCATGCCCAATTCCTTTCTGGCAAGGTGCTCGATATAACGCTTGTCGGTTTCCAGCCGGTACACCTGGCGCCGCAGCAGAAAATTTTCTTGTTCGGCGGCAGTATTTTTTATCTCCAGGGCTTTTTTCTGGTCGATCAGCCGGAGATAGTCAACGTATCCCCCCTCACCGAACAGAATCAACCCCACCAGCACGAGCATCAGCACTCCGCCCCCGGCCAAGGCAACCTTATGACCGGTTTTTATCCGGGCCATTCCCCCTCCTGAAAAAATTCATCAGACCGATCACCTCACCGCTTCCGGCAATATACGCAAAAAAAACATAGCACGCAACCCCCGCGACGATGCAGGCCGGAATTCCCGCCAGCAATCCGGCGACACCGGCGCCGGCCGGGATCAGACGCACGGACGCCTCCCGGACCACCAGGCCCATCAGGCCGGAACAAACCGCGGATCGAACAAAAGATACGGTTACCGCGGACATCTTCAGGGAAGGGAGTCTGGCCCTTAACGCTCCCATCAGCAGGATAAAATTCACCACCGCCGACAGCGACACGGCCAGGGCCAGGCCGCCGTGGGCAAGGGGCCCCATGAGCGCCAGGCCGAAACCGATATTGGCCAGGCTGGCGACAAACGCCATCAGAACCGGCGTGCGGGTATCCGAAAGAGCGTAAAAAACGGACACCACGATACGGGCAGCGGAAACCGCCCACAGACCAAGGGAGTAAAACAGCAGCGCCTGGGCCGTCATTCTTACCGCGGCGGCATCGAATTCCCCCCGCTGAAACAGCAGCGCCACAATGGGTTCGCGCAGGACGATCAGACCGGTCATGGCGGGCAGGGTAATAAAAAAGGTCAGTTTCAGGGAAAAAGCGAAGGTATCGGCCACCGCCCCATAATCCCCGGCGGCCGCCTGACGGGACAGGCTCGGCAGCGCCGCCATGGCGCCGGACAGGGCGAAAACGCCCAGGGGGAACTGCACCAGGCGGTCGGCGTAATACAGGCAACTGACGCTGCCTTCCGGGAGCATGGTGGCCAGCAGCCGGCCGACAACGATATTGACCTGGTAAACCGCCGCCCCGAAAACCGCCGGCAACATCAAGATGGCCACTCTTTTCAGTCCCGGATGGAACAAGGGCGCTCTCTGCCTGATCCGCAAGCCCACCTTCATCAGAAACGGCAGCTGCAGGGCCAACTGCAGAACGCCCCCGGCCACTACCCCCCAGGCCAGGCCCTTTGCCCGGAACAGGCTGTCCCCGGACAGGGCTGCCGCGCCGCTGACGGCGGCGATCATGGCGATATTAGAAAACACCGGAGAAATCGCCGGGGCCGCGAAATAACCCAGGGCGTTTAAAATGCCCATGCACAGGGCCACCAGTGAGACAAACAGCAGATAAGGAAACATGATGCGCGTCAGCGTCACCGTCAGGGCAATCTTGTCCGGTTCGTCCGCCGCCCACCCCCAGCCGATCACGCGCACGATGGCCGGAGTAAAAAGGATGCCGGCCAGAACAACCGCCAGCATCACCGTGGTCAGCAGACGCAGGGCGGAACGGGCCATGACGAAGGCGTCCTCGCGTCCCTGGTTTTTCATACGATCGATGAACACCGGGATAAAGGAAATGGTCAGGGCGCCTTCGGCGAAAAGACGACGTAACAAATTGGGAATGGTAAAGGCGATAAAAAAAGCGTCCGCGACCAGGCCGGCGCCCAAAAACCCGGCCACCACCATGTCACGGATGTAGCCGAAAATGCGGCTGGCCAGCGTGGCCCCGCCGATCACCCCGGTGGCCCTGGCCACCTGACGTTTTTCGTTCATGAATAAACGACGTTTCAATTATGTGGTTATGTGATTAAGTGATTATGTGGTTAAAGGGTTCATTATTTATTATGGCCTTATGTTATTCGACCGCAGTAAAACCGTCAATACCACCGCGAGGCCGGGTTGATCCGGATTGCCGCCGTATGCGGAATATGTTGATTCCGGCCTGATGTTGTAATAGTCTAAAGAATCAGGCGTATCGAGCCTAATCCCCGCAACCGACACAAGAAATAAGGAGAAGGGCGACGTGCCGAACGATAACGAGCTGAAAAACCTGCCCGTATTCAAAAAGCTGTCCGATGCGTCCCTGGCTACAATCCTGTCCCAGGCCCGCTTTGAACATATCCCGGAAGGAGAAGCCATCATCCGGTTCGGCGAAGCCGGACATTTTTTCGGCGTAATCCTGGACGGACGGATCGAGATTTCCCGCGCCAATGCCGACGGCGTCCGGGAAAGGCTGAACGTGCTGGAAAAGGGCGAATTCTTCGGTGAAATGTCGCTCATGACGGGCGAGCCGACCACGGCCGATGTTTCCGCCCTGACCGACGCCAGGGTGGTCATGGTCCCCCATGAGGTGCTGACCCCGATTGTCTCGACCGAACCGTTTCTGGCGGCGACCCTGGCCGCCACCATTTCCCGAAGGCTGGTGGCGAGAGATCTTGATGTCCGGGAAAAGGAACGGCTGATCGAAGCCCAGAAAGCCCAGGTAGATCCTTACGGGCTGGCCAGTTTTCCCCTGCCGTCCGGCGGGCTCATCCTGACCGTGAATTGCGGTTCCTCGTCTCTGAAATACCGCCTGTTTGACGGCCGCAGCGAGCTCCCCCTGGTCAAAGGACTGGTCGATCGCATCGGCTTGAGTGACACCACCCACGTTTTTGACCGCGCCGGCGTCAAAGGCCGGGAAACGATAGAAGGCGGCGGATTCGCGGCAGCGTTCGCGGCCATGGTCAACGGGCTGGGCGGAAGGGACACCCTGGAAAAAATCGAAGTGGTCGGCCACCGGGTGGTTTACGGCGGCCGGGATCATTCCAACGCGGTGGAAGTCACGGATGAGGTGCTGGGAGCCATCCGGGCCGTCGAAAAAACAGCGCCCCTGCATATCCCGGCCAACGTGGCCGGTATTGAAGAAGCGCGGCGGCTCATACCCCGGGCCGCCAATATCGCCGTCTTCGACACCGGCTTTCATGCCACCATACCGAAATTCGCCCGCATCTACGGTATTCCCTACCGCTTTTTCGAGGAAGGGATCTATAAAATCGGCTACCACGGCACGTCCCACAAATTCGTTTCCCTCCAGGCGGCGCAGTTCCTCAAAAGGCGTAGTCCCGAATTGAAGATGATCACCTGCCATCTGGGGAACGGCTGTTCCCTGGCGGCCATCGACCACGGCCGCTGCGTGGACACCAGCCTGGGCATGAGCACCATCGCCGGGCTGACCATGGGGACCCGTTGCGGGGACTTTGATCCCGGCGCCCTGCTGCACATCATGAAGGAGCACAGTTTGACCCCCGCGGAAATGGAAAAAGTACTCATGAAGGAGAGCGGGTTGCTGGGCATATCCGGTATTTCCAGCGACATGCGTGAGATCCTGGAGGCAGCCGGCCAGGGGAACGACCGGGCGCTGACAGCGCTTCAGCTGTTCTGCTACAACGTCAAAAAATACATCGGTTCCTTCTGGGCAGCCCTGGGCGGCATCGATGTGCTGGTCTTTACCGGCGGCATCGGGGAGAACGCGGCGGAAGTACGGGCCCGGGTCTGCCAGGGACTGTCGGGCATCGGCATTGTTCTGGACGAGGCGGCCAACCGCGATCCCGCCTATCGGGGTTCACCCGCCGCGACCATCTCCGCCGACAATTCCCCGGTAAAAATCCTGATCGTGCCCACGGACGAGGAGCGCATGATCGCCCGCGAATCCGTCAATACCGTATCCAGGGCCCGGGTAACCCGGGTCATCAAAAGCCATGACAAACTCATACCGGTCGGTGTTTCCGCCCATCACGTCCACCTGTCCAAGGAACATGTCGCGGCCCTGTTCGGCCCCGGCCACGGGTTAACCTTCCACACCCCGCTTTATCAGACCGGCCAGTTCTCCTGCAAGGAGCAGGTCGATCTGGTCGGCCCCAAGGGACGGGTGGATCGGGTCCGGGTCCTGGGCCCGGCCAGAAACGAAACCCAGGTGGAAATATCACGGACGGAGGAATTCAAGCTCGGCATCGACGCGCCCATCCGGCAGTCGGGCGACCTGGAAGGCACCCCCGGCCTGACCCTGATCGGACCGGCCGGACAAGTGACGCTGTCCAAGGGGGTCATCTGCGCCCAGCGGCATATCCATATCGGCCCCCAGGACGCACTGGAACTCGGCGTGCGGGACAGGGATGTCGTCATGATCCAGGTCGAAGGTGAACGGTCGCTGATTTTCGGCGATGTGGTCGTTCGGGTAAATCCCGATTTTAATCTCGAATTTCACATCGACACGGACGAAGCCAACGCCGCCGAAGTAAGCTCCGGGATGAAAGCCAGGCTCCATTCCATCCAGTCCCGCCGCGGAGCGGGCCGATAACCCCTTTTTCTTTGTTGACACCGACAGCGGGGTCACGTTAGCGTTTCCAGAAAAAAAGGGGGTTGACATGGCAAAAACGCTGTTGGGATTGATCGCCTCTTACCGGAAACGGGGCAACTCGGAAATTATCACCAAGGCCGTCGCCAGGCAGATGGGTGGGCAATGGCAATTGTCCCTGGTCCGGCTGCCGGACCTGGAGATAAGCCCCTGCCGGGGATGTTACGCCTGCCTGATTCCGGGCAAACAATGCCAGATCGAGGACGATATGGTCTGGCTCCTGGAACAGATGAAACAGGCCGACGCGATCATCATGGCGGCGCCGAACTATGCCCTGGGGCCGGTGGGCATCGTCAAGATGATTTCCGACCGGGTGCTGCAGGTAGCGCACTATTTCCATCATTTCCAGCACATCCCCGCCGCCGTCATCCTGACCCTGGGTCTGAAAAAATACGCCGGCCTGGCCCAGACGGCTCTGTGCGCCCAGACCGCGTCTTTGGGGTTAAATATCGTCCGCGTGGAAAGCTTCCTCGGCACCCATCCCGGTGAAGCGGCCCTGGACGACTCCTTCAGCCAGCGCATCACTGATATCGCGCAGGCACTGACCCGACCGGATGCGGGGAAAACAACCGGCCCCGGACAATGCCCCCGGTGTTTTTCCGACCTGTTCCGGCCCCACCCGGACGGGGGCCTGGAATGCGCCATCTGCAAATCCGTGGCCAGGCAAAATGGCGGCAGGCTGGATTTTTACTATTTTGACCCGGAATTCACCAAAGAAGGCCAGATGAAACACATGGAATGGCTGTTCGGCAAAAAACAGGAGTACGAAACCATAAAAGACCGGCTCAAGGCCGTCCGTGAAACATTCCGGGATGGAGAGTGGAAAAAACCGGTGAAAACGCCTTGACCGGTTTCAGATAACCATATAAATTATTTTATCTATTATTAAAATCCCGACTTGCCCCAGTCAAACAAGCCTGGTTCCTGGCCGGCCTTGTGTCGACATTTTTTATAGATTGTAAAAGGTCTCTTCACCCCGGGATTCGGTTGATACCGTTTGGCAGCCGTCTGCGGTCGACAGCCATACCGCGCTTCCGGCATCCGGCGTCTCCGCCAGCCACCCGGCCGGAGCGTTCATTCTTTGAATCCACTATATTAGCAACCGGTGTGATCCAGATTGGCGGAGCCCGCTTGCGGGTCCTTCTTCCCCTGTGCTACTCTTGGCATAGAAAGTGCTAATTTCAGTCTGGCAGCAGAGGCGACCGGGGTGCATGAGCCGCCCCCCGTCTTATTATATGAGGTCAGGAGATGACAACGGCAACAGTACTGCTGGTAGATGACGAGGAGGCTTTTGTCACTTCAAACGCCAAGCTTTTAAGCAAGCGGGGATACGATGTCCGGACCGCCCTTGAAGGGACAACGGCTATTCGACTGCTGGCGGAACAGGATGCCGATGTGGTGGTCCTGGACGTAAAAATGCCGGGCATGGACGGCATTACTGTGCTAAAAGAGATCAAAAAACGGTTTCCCCTGGTGGAGGTCATCATGTTAAGCGGACAGGCCACCTTTGAAGCGGCGGTGGAAGGGATCAACCTCGGCGCCGGCGACTATCTGATGAAGCCCTGCCAGATCAGTGAACTGGTGCGGAAAATTGAAGAGGCCCGCGAGAAGCGGAAAATCAATGAGGAAAAACGCCGTTACCTGGGCAAGATGGGAAAAGACGGCTCCTAACGATCCAATCACTTCGGGAATGGGTGGAAATGCCTGATATGGTGAACGTGCTTTTTGTGGATGACGAGACCGGATTTCTCGATGTCATCACCAAACGGATGACCAGGCGGGAGATAAACGCCACCGGCATTCCCAGCGGAGAAGAGGCCCTGGCCCTGATTGAAAAGCAGCCCGTGGACGTGGTGGTCCTGGATGTCAAAATGCCCGGCTGCCGCGGCGGCATCGAGATCTTAAAAGAAATCAAAACCCGATGGCCCCTGATCGAGGTCATCATGCTCACCGGTCACGCCATGCTGGACGCGGCCAGAGAAGGCATGGAGGTCGGCGCCTTTGATTATATCGTCAAACCGGCGGACTTTGACGAACTGTTTTATAAAATAAAGGACGCCTGTCAGAAAAAACGGCTTCAGGAATCAAAAATTAAAGGAATTGAGGATATTATCCGGAAACAGACTTAACAAACTTTCAACAGCTTAACAAAAAGGAGAAAATTCATGCGGTTCTTGACCAAAGCAGGCCAGTTCCTGTACGCGGGCGCGCAAGCCCATGCGGAATGGGAAATCAGTACGGCCAGAACCATTTTGAGCGATAAAAGACGCCTCCTGGTTCTGGTATTGATGCTGCTGCCGATCCTCATCGGCGGCGTGGTGTTCGCCGACGACATCGCCGGCGGGCTCCCGGGCTATCTCGGCGGAAAAACCGCCTACAGCCCGTCCTTCTTTACCATGAAAGTCTTCATCGCCTCGATCCTGATCGGTCTGTGCGCGGGGCTGATTACCGGCTGCATCGGCGCGGGCGGCGGGTTCATCATCGCCCCGGCCCTGATGAGCGCCGGCATCAAGGGTATTCTGGCGGTGGGTACTGACCTGTTCCATATTTTTGCCAAGGCCATCATGGGCAGCGTGCTGCACAAAAAACTCGGCAACATCTCGGTGTCCCTGGCCGTCATCTTCCTGATCGGCTCCATCGGCGGCGCCTCCCTGGGCGGGTGGATCAACCGCGTTCTGTATGAATTAAACCCTGTCATCAGCGACGCCTTTATCACCACCATCTACGTGCTCATGCTGGGCGCCCTGGGCCTTTATTCCCTGCTTGACTTTCTCAAGGCCAGAAAGGCGGAGGGCGGCGGCGATTTCCACGGCGGAAAAGACGAGGGCACTGATATGGGCAATCTGCCAAAAAAACTCCAGGCCATGAACCTGCCCCCCATGGTCACCTTTGACCAGGGCCTGATTCCCGGCGGACGCCGTATCTCCTCCTGGTTCCTCATAGCCAGCGGTTTTTTCGTCGGCCTGGCCGCGGCCATCATGGGCGTAGGCGGCGGATTTCTGACTTTCCCCATCTTCGTTTACGTTCTGGGCGTATCCTCCATGACCACCGTGGGCACGGATATTTTCCAGATCATCTTTACGGCCGGATACGCGGCCATCGGCCAGTATGCCATCTACGGCTTCATCTTCTATACCCTGGCCATGGGCATGCTGCTGGGTTCCCTGGTGGGCATCCAGATCGGCGCCATGACCACCAAAGTGGTCAAGGGCATCACCATCCGGGGATTTTACGCCATGGCGGTGCTGGCCGGCTTTATCAACCGGTTTTTCGCCCTGCCCTCCAAACTCTCCTCCGTGGGCTGGTTCCCGCTTTCCAAGGAGACAGCGGCCATTCTGGACAAACTGGGCATCTGGCTCTTTTTTGTCTTTATCACCATTTTCGCGGTCTGGGTCATCGGCACGTTTGTATTGAACATCAAAAAACTTAGAGGCAAGGAGGCGTAATACCATGACATCGACTACCAACAAGAAAGAGCTGTTTGGCGGCATTATATTATTGGCGGCCTTTCTGGCGGTGCTGGTCGCCATCTTCATGCCCCTGTACCACGGACAGAACGGGCTCAATTACCTGGACAACCTGTTCAACTCCATTTCCAAGGGATCAGCCTACTACATTCCGGCCATCAGCGAGGATGTGAAAAAAGCCCAGACCGGCAAACCGGTCACGGTCAAACTGACCTATGACACCGAAGCCCAGGCCGCGGAAAGCGCCCTGCTGTTCCGGAAGTCTCAGGCCACGGCCGTGGTCGAAGGCGCCACCCTGACGGTTACCGGCGATTTCGGTGCTATTCTGGGCAACTGTCTGGAAGACGCCGACACGCTGTTCCACAACGACGGGGAAAAACTCCAGGCCAAATACGGGCTGGAAGGCCGGAAGGCCCTTTTCTGCTGGCATAAAAGCCTGAAGGCCATGCAGAAGGATCTCAACAAGCAGGAGAAATTTGCCGAAGGCAAAGTGGTCTATACGGTCATGACCAAGGCCGTGGAGTGCGCCTACAACTACTATAAAATCGTACCGGAAAAAATCACCGACCGGCTGGGAACGGTGCTGTTTGCGCTGGTCTTTTACGTGATTTATACCCTGTGGTACGGATACGCCATTCTCTTTATCTTTGAAGGATCAGGCATGCAGATCAGCCACTGATCGGTATTGACCGGAAAAAGGACAAGCGATATGATGATAAGAAGCGCCGGACCTTCCGGCGCTTCTTATCATCTGACGACATGAAACGACTGATCCATTTCTTCAAATCGCGGCTCACCGGAACGTCATCCGCCGACACGGTCGACGTGGAGGGCCTCCGCATTGCCTTCAAGGAGCGCTACCACCACTTCAAGCTGCTGCTCAACGCCAATAACAGCGCCCTTGAAATCATGACCGCCATGGAACAGGCCCTGGCGGGCAGGCAGCCCTTCGGCATGTCCTTTGTCAGAAGCAACTGCATCGCCATTACCGTCAACCTGCTCCGCCTCCTCAAACACCTGGAGCAGTTAAGCGGCGGCAAATACAACCCGCTTTACGGGCGTTTTGACGAAATCATGAAAAACGTCAGCGCCCTGATCGAGCAGAAAAAAGAGCCCGCCGACCAGCGGGCCGTCATTCCCCTGGCCGACGTGGACCGCACCATGGCGGACCTGGTCGGCGGCAAGATGGCCAACCTGGGCGAAATCCGGAACAAGGTCGGGCTGAAGGTCCCGGCCGGATTTGTCATTTCCGCCCGTGCCTATCAACACTTCATTGCCCACAACGATCTCCAGGCCGACATCGACAAGCGCTTTATCGCCATCGATATCACCGATATGGAGGCCCTCTACGCCGCCAGCGAGGAGATCCGGAAAATGATCATCAGCGCGCCTCTTCCGGAAGACCTGGAGCAGGAGATGACCGGGGCCGCCGGCGCCCTGGAGCAAGAATCGGGCGGACCGGTTCCCATGGCCTTGAGAAGCAGCGCCATGGGCGAAGACTCGGCCGCCAACTCCTTTGCCGGACAGTATCACTCCGAACTCAACGTGTCCCTGGCGTCCCTGGTGCAAACCTACAAGGAGGTCGTGGCCAGCAAGTACAGTTTGACCGCCATCACCTACCGCCTCAATAAAGGCATCCGGGATGAAGACATCGCCATGAGCGTCGGCTGTCTGGCCATGGTGGACGCCCGCTGCGGCGGCGTCATGTACACCCGCAATCCCCTGGACGCCGGCGACGACTCCATCTTCATCAATTCAGCCTGGGGCCTGCCCAAGGCCGTGGTGGACGGCAGCGTGGACTGCGACCTGTTCGTGGTCGCGCGGACTGAACCCCTGGAGATATCCCGCCGGGATATCCGGGACAAAAAAAGCCGTTTCGTCTGCCGGACCGAAGGCGGCACCTGCCGGATGGAAACCGTTGATGAAACCGTGTCCCAGCCGTCCATTCGGGATGACGAGGCCACGGCCCTGGCGGAACTGGCCGTGCGCATGGAACTGTACTATGGGTCTCCCCAGGACGTGGAATGGGCCATCGACCGGGACGGAACTGTCTATATCCTTCAGTGTCGACCCCTTCGGCAGATGGAATCCGGAACGGCCGAAGTTTCCGACGCCCTCATGCAGAAGGCCAGGGAAAACGTGCTGGCCTCGGGGGGAACCGTCATCTGCCCGGGAATCGCCGCCGGAGAAGTGTTCATCGTGACCGGTCCCGACGACATGGTCCGCTTTCCCGAGGGCGGGGTACTGGTGGCCAGCCAGGCGCTGCCCCTGTGGGCCTCGCTGCTCAACCGCACGGCCGCCGTTCTGACCGAGCACGGCACCTTTGCCGGTCATCTGGCCAACGTCGCCCGGGAATTCCAGGTGCCGGCCATATTCGGCCTGAAAGACCTCACCCGGACCCTGAAAAACGGTGACCGCGTGACGGTGGACGCCGGCAGCGCCTGTGTTTACGCCGGCATCGTGGACCTCCCCCAGCGGCCCGCGGATTCCGACCGCAGCCGCATCGAAGGCAGCCCGGTGTATAACACCCTGCTGGAGGTCAGCCGATACATCATCCCCCTGAACCTGCTGGACCCCTATTCTCCGGACTTCAAACCCGAGAACTGCCAAACCTTTCACGACATCACCCGCTTTGCCCATGAGAAATCGGTGCAGGAGATGTTCAATTTCGGCAGGGATCACGACTTCTCCGAGCGCTCCAGCAAGCAGCTCTTCTATAAAGTGCCCATGCAATGGTGGATACTGAACCTGGATGACGGGGTCCGGGAAGACGCCAGAGGAAAGCATATCCGGCTGGAGGAGATCACGTCCGTTCCCATGCTGGCCCTGTGGGAAGGCATGATCGCGGTGCCCTGGGACGGGCCGCCGCCCATTGACAACAAGGGGCTGGCTTCGGTTATGTTCCGCTCCACGGCCAACCGGGACCTGGAGACGTCCGTCAAGTCCGCCTACACGGAACGCAACTATTTCATGATTTCCAAAAATTACTGCAGCTTCACGTCCCGGCTGGGATATCATTTTTCAACCGTGGAGTCCCTGGTCAGCGAACGGACCGCCGAAAACTATATCAGCTTCCGTTTCAAGGGAGGCGCCGCCGACAGCCAGCGCCGGATCCGGCGCATCCGGTTCATCGCCGACATCCTCACGGATCACGGGTTCCGGGTCGAAACCAACCGGGACAACCTGGTCGCCCGGGTCGAAGGATTTGAAATCGCTTTCATGCTGGAGCGATTGAAAATCCTGGGCTATCTGGTTCTGCATACCCGGCAGCTGGACATGATCATGTCCAACGAGGCGGCCATCGCCTATTACCGGGAAAAAATCAACGCCGACATCAGAAAATCCGTTCTGGCCGGACAAGCCGGTTCGGGTTAAATCAAACGATCCGATTTCAGGCGACGAATGATCTCGCAGGTGGAGCGGCTGCGGTCCATGGTGTAAAAATGCAGCCCCGGCACCTTCTGCCTCAACAGACCCCGGCACTGTTCCGTTGCCTGATCGATACCGAAGTCCAGCACCGTGTCACTGCCGGCATCGGCCAATCCGTCCAGGAGCCGCTTCATCGATTCGGGGATGGACGCGCCGCACAGTTTGGTGAGCGTCCGGGTCAATTTCAGAGAATAGACCGGCATGATGCCGGGGATGATGGGAACAGTGATGCCTCTGGCCCGGCATTTTTCCACATAATTCGCAAACAGGCTGTTGTCATAACAGAACTGGGTAACCACATATTCGGCGCCGCTGTCGATCTTCAATTTCAGATGCTCGATGTCGGCCTCCAGGTTCTCGGCCTCTATATGCCCTTCCGGGTAACCGGCGCAGCCCAGCGTGAAGTCGTATCTTTCCCTGATGAACCGGAGCATTTCATATGCATAATTGAAGCTGTCAGGGTGCGGGACAAAATCGGCCTCCCGGGGTTTGTCGCCGCGGATAACAAAAATCGTCCCGATTCCCAGTGCCTGATACTTGTCCAGTACAGCGGTGATCTCGTTCGGCCCTAGGCCGTAACCGGCGATATAGGCGACCACCGGCAGGTTTTTATCCTCGATCAATCGTTTAACGGTCTGGTACGACCCTTCCCGGGTTGATCCCCCGGCGCCGAACGTCACCGTCACATAGTCCGGCTGCAAAAGGGCCAGTTCGTCCACCGTTTTTTCAAACGCGCCGGCATCCTTGGGCGGGAAAAATTCCAGGGATATGACCGACGCTTTTTTGCTTTCATACAACTGCAGAATCTTCATGTTTATTCCCCTTTTACAACTCCTGTGCCAGGCGGCATGAGGTATTATCATCCTTCACTGCGGTAAAGAAATAAAATCTATGCGGAACGACCCGGGGATGTCAACCCAAAAGAGCCGCCGGCGGGGGATTTTGAAGAAGATACCGGTGATATTGAATTTCCGGTAATCAGATTCGGATGGAGATAGGGTCGACCCAAAGAACCGACGCCTTTTGCAAAAAATGAACAGGTGTACAAAAAACATCTTGACAAGAGCGCCGGATAATTTATTATACAACTGTACAAAATATTTTAACCGGCCGCCGGGAGCCCTCCTGCCGGCCGATAACAAGGACACAACATCAAACCGGAGGACACCATGTCACAGCAAACATTCACGATTACCGTCGATGTCGCCGAACTCTTAACCGAATTCATCCCCACCATGGCCCGCCAGTTTATCGCCCTGCGGGGACCGGACGAGGCGCTCAAAGGCACCAACCTGACCCTGACCGTCGATGTTTCCGGCAGCCGCTACAGCTACACCATCAAGGACGGACAGGAGTTTGACGTCAAACAGGGTGATATCGACAACCCCATGGTCCTGCTGGCCATCCCCCTGGAAACCATGTCTCTGCTGGCGGACATGAAAAACATCGACATGCTGATGGGATTCCAGGGCCAGATCTCCGGAGGACAGGCTTCCCGTCAAAAACTCAACAGCCTGGCCTCCCTGAAGGGGACGGCTGTTTACAAGCTGAGAAGGCCGGACGGGAAAGAAGCCGTCATCACGGCCACGTTCAACGGCGCCAAGACCCCGGCCTGCACCCTCAAGCTGGCCATTGAAGACGCCCGGACATTGACGGCCCGCAAAGACACGCCCATTCAGATGTTCATGAGCGGCAAGCTGCAGATCGAAGGGGAGATGTCCTTTGCCCTGGCCATGCAGCCCCTGTTCTCCTGATGTTCTTAAGCCCGCTTGGCACCATTTGTAAAAAGAGGTATATATCCGGGGATGAGTTTTCAATCGGGGAAAATCATCCCCGGATTATTTTAAGTTAAGGATAACCGATGAAACGTCTGGCTTACCACCTGCGGCTCCGCCACCTGATGTACGGCTACGCAAGGCTTTTACAATTCGCGGGGCTGATCGACTACTCTTTCCGTCAACGGCTGGCCGAAAGGCAGTTCACCTTTGTGATGACTTCCCGGGACAACACCACCGCCCGCTACTTTTCCTGCGCCGGCGGAAAGCTGAAGTCCTCGGTAACCCCGATTCCCGTGGATTTCAAGCTGATCTGGCGGGACAATCAGACCGGCGGAAAGATCATGCTGGATATGATGCGGGGAAAACCGAAAGCCCTTTATAACGCCGTACTCAAAGGCGATCTTCAGCTGGAGGGCGACGCCCAGACCATCGGCTGGTACATGAAAACCAGCGGCCGGCTGGAAAAGGTGTTCCGGTTAAAGAAAAAGAAAAAAGAAGCGGAGACTGCCGGGCAACCGGATACTGCTGATGAAAAGTAGCCGCCAATCACTTGCCTGACTCCAGGCCGCCGCTGATCATGTCCCGACAATACGCCTGCTCCCGCCTGGCAGGGCCATGGCCCGGATCCATCTTCAGCACCCGAGCGAACAGGGCCGACGCCTCCTGAAAATTCCCCCTCGACATCAGGGCAACCCCTAAATTATAGCAGACGTCCCTGTCCTCGGGATTGATCGTCAGGGCCTTGCGGAACAGCGCCATGGCTTTTTCCGCATCACCCTGTTCCATCAGCACGGCACCGAGATTATTGTAGGCGGCGGCATAATCCGGGCCGGGCCTGTCCGGTTCCCGCGCGAGCCCCGCCTGATAATGGCGGACGGCATCTTCGGACCGGCCCGTCCGGTAAAGGACGACCGCCAGATTCAAATGGGCATTGATATAGTCCGGATTCAGCCGCAGGGCGTCCTGGAAATGGCCGATGGCCTCCTCATACCGGCCGGCTTTTTTCAGGGCCACGCCGAGGTTGTTGTGAATCCGGGCGCTTTTTGGGCTGGCGGCCGCGGTTTGGGAATAAAACGTGATTTCATCGCGCCAGTCCCGGTTCCGCTGAACGGTAACGGCCGCATAGAGAGCAAAAACGACACTGCCGATGACGGCCGCCCGGGTCATGTTCAGCCGGCCGGGACGAATGGAGGAAAGGGATTGAACCGCGACCGCCAGCAGCAGGCAGAACCCCAGCGACGGAATGTACAGCCGCTGCTCGGCAATGGGCCGGGATACGAGATAGACGATATTGGCCGCCGGCACCAGGGTCAGCCCGATCCAGCCGATCGCGAAAAGAACGATCCCTTTGCCGGACAATGACCGAACGGCGATTCCCGCGCTCAATGCCAGCAGACACAGGAAAGTGACAACGCCCGGGTCCGAAAGTGACTCCGGGACCGTAAAGGCATGCTCGGCGTTCAACGGAAAAGGCACCAGCAGCATGCGGCCGTACATGCCCAGGGTCTTCATCACCGTCAGCGCCCGCTGAACGGCGCCCTCGGGGAGAATAGCCCCCGGCGGCAGGGGGTCGCCGGGCCGGATGAAAACGTGCATGAACCAGAAATACGCCAGGATGGTCACGCCGTAAGGGACCACCCGCACCAGGGCCTTTTTTCGTTCCTCTCCGGAAATAAAGCAGACCGCGTAGAGCGCCGCTACCCCCGGCAGGCTCAAGGCCGTTTCCTTGGACAGCAACGCCGGGGCAAAACACAGCCAGGCCCCGGCCAGCATCAACCAAGAACGGCTGCGGCCGGCTGCGGCCAGGTGACGGATAAACAGTAGCAGCGATATCAGAACAAACAGCAGCGCCAGCAGTTCCGAACGGTTTTTGACCAGGTTAATCGATTCGGTATGAATCGGATGGGCGGCGAAAAAAAGAGCTGTCAGGAAAGGCCATCCCGCTACCCGCGCCTTGCGGACGGCCGGTTGCTTTCCGGCACCGCCACCCGCCGCCACCAGGGTGGTCAGATAAAATATCAGCAGGACGTTAATGGCGTGAATCAGAATGTTGGTCACCCGGTACCCGGCCGGGTCCAGCTTCCAGAAAAAATAATCCAGCGCCAGGGATATCTCCCGCACCGGGCGGTAAAGATTCGGGGAAGGATGGGACTCATTCCAGTAGCGGGGCGTCAGCAATCGAGGGATGTGGCGGATGTCCCGGATCGCCCGGTTTTCCGCGATCTGCGGCAGGTCATCCCACAGCAGCGCGTTGGGCAGCGTGTTGACATACAGGCCCAGGCATGCCGCCAGCAGCACCAAGACCGCCAGAGCCCGGGACCGGAAAAACGTGCCGCCGTTCAACATGATCACTTCCCCGCCTCCAGGCATTCCCGATAAGCCCGCTGCGCCTTCTCACTGTCGGGATCCAGCTGCAGGGCCCGGGAAAGCAAGTCTTCCGCCTCCTTACGCCGGCCCTGAAGCAGGCGTGCTTTTCCCAGATTGCAACAGATATCGGCGCTGTCGGGCATTAGCCGCAACGCTGTCTGCAAATAACCGGCGGCCTCATCCACCCGTCCGGTCAGGGATAGCGCCAGGCCCAGATTGTTGAGCGCCTGGGCGTGATCCGGCTGCAGCCGCAAGGCGTCAAAAAAATGGCGGATGGACTCTTCCCGCCGCCCTGCTTTCAGCAACTCGGCTCCCAACCGGTTGTGGGCGTCGGCGCTGCCCGGCTCCAGGCGCATGGCCGTTTCATAATGCCGGATCGCCTCATCCGATCGGCCTGTCGCTCCCAGCGCAAGGCCCAGATTAACATGCGCGTCCACGTAATCCGGATCCAGGGCAATCGCCCTCATAAAAAACCGGATGGCGTCTTCCCATTGGCCGCGGCGTGCCATCTCCACTCCCAGGTTGCTGTTCGCCATAACATTTCCCGGATCCAGACGCAAAGCGCTTTCATAATAAGCAATCGCCTCGCCCGATCGGCCCGCCTTGGCCAGGGCCGCCCCCAGATTGACATAGGCTTCCGTGAAATCGGGATCAAGAGCGATAGCCGCAAAAAATTGGTCCAGGGCTTCTTCCGTTTTTCCCGTTCTCGAAAAAGCGACGGCCAGATTGTGGTGCGCCCAGGCGGAGTCCGGCAGCAGGTCCAGAGCGATCCGGTAGTGACGGATCGCCTCTTCCAGGCGGCCTTCTATGGCCAGCACCGCCCCCAGGTTGATATGCACCTCCGCGTAAGTTGGATTCAGAGCGATCGCCCGCTGAAAATAATCAATGGCCTCAACCGGGCGACCGCTGTCGGCCATGACCAGTCCCAGATTATTATAGGCCCTGATATTATAAGGGTCCAGCCGCAGTGCGGCCTGATAATGGTCGACGGCCTCTTCGTACCGTCCGGATTCGCTCAAGGCGACACCGAGATTATTGTGCATGCGGGCGTTGGACGGACTGCCCGCCAGAACCTTGGAGTAGAACAGGATGGGCTGCCCCCAGTCCCGGTTCCGCTGCACGGTGAGAGCGGCATAAACAATGAGGGCAAGGCCGCCGATTGCGGCCGCCCGGTTCCGGTTCAGCCGGCCGGATGGAGCAGCCGCCAGTCGCCGGACGCCGCATACCAGCAGCAGGCAAAACCCCAGTGAGGGAATATACAGCCGCTGCTCGGCAACAGGCCGCGACACCAGGTAAACGATATTGGCCGACGGCACCAGGGTCAACCCGATCCAGCCGATCGCGAAAAGAACAATGCGGTTACCGGCCAGCGACCGGACGGCCAGCACGCCGGACAACACCAGCAGGCACAGGAAGATCACAATATCCGGGTCCAGCGGCGATACGGGGATGGGAAATGGATGTTCCAGGCTCATGGGAAAGGGCACCAGCAGCATCCGCGGATAAAACCCCAGGGTCTTCATCACCGTCAATACCCGCTGGACGGTGTTCGCTGGCAGAGGAACGTTCGGCGGCAAGGGGTCGCCGGGCCGGATAAACGTATGCATGAACCAGAGAAAACCCAGGATCATCACCCCGTACGGGATCACCCGGATCAGCGCTTTTTTGCGCTTGCTGCCGTCAAGAAAACAGGCCGCATACAGGGCCGCCACCCCCGGCAGGCTCAGGGCCATCTCCTTGGACACCACCGCCGGGATAAAACACAGCCAGGCCCCGGCCAGCATCAGCCACGAACGGATCCGGCCGGCCGCGGACAGGTGACGGATAAACAGCAGCAGCGATATCAGAAAAAACAGCATCGCCAGCAGGTCCGAGCGGTTCTTGACCAGGTTGATCGATTCGGTATGGATCGGATGCACGGCGAAAAACAGCGCCGTCAAAAAAGCAAAAGCCGTCCGATCGTTCGTTCCGGATTGCGCCCCGCCGGCTCCTTCCGCGCCGGTCAACAGGCCCGCCAGAGAAAACACCAGCAGAACGCTGACCGCGTGAATCAGAATGTTGGTCACCCGGTATCCGGCCGGGTTTTCCTTCCAGAAATAATAGTCCAATGCCAGGGATATCTCCCGCACCGGCCGGTAAACGCCGGAGGAAGGACTGGACTCGTTCCAGTAGCGGGGCGTCAGAAAACGGGGAATGTTATTAAAATTTCGGATATACAGGTTATCGGCAATCAGGATGCGGTCGTCCCACAAGAATTTGCCGGACAGGGTATTGCTGAAAAGCGCCAGTGAAACAATCGCCAGCGCCAGGAGCGGCAACGCCCGATACCGGGGAATAGAAGCGTTTACCATGTTCAATTGATCCTCTCCGGGCACTCCTGATAAGCCTGCCTCGCTTTTACGTGGCAAGGATCGATTCGCAGCGCCCGGGATAATAATGCACAGGCCTCTTCCGGTCGCTTCCCCTGAACCATCAAGGCGACACCAAAATTGCAGAGAATGTCCGCATCATCCGGATAAATCCTGAAGGCTTTTTCATAAACCGCGATCGCCTTGTCTGTCTCTCCCTGTTCCATCAGCGCCTTTCCAAGGCTGTGGTAGACAGCCAGGCAATCCGGTCGTGACTTCAGGGCTGACGTGTAATAACCGACGGCTTCCCGGGAACGGCCCAGATCGACCAGAAGATCCCCCATGTTCCAGTTGGCCTGCATATCACCCGGAGAAATTTTCAAGGCGGCCGTAAAAACCCCCAAGGCTTCGTCCAGACGGGCGGATGCATGCAACGCCACGCCCAGGTTGTTCAGGGCATCTACATTTCCCGGTTCCCGGGCCAGGACCTGCCGGTAATGGCCGATCGCCTCTTCGTGTTTTCCCAGTCCATAAAGCGTAATTCCCAGGTTGTAATGGGCATCCAGATAGTCCGGCACCAGGCGCAACGCCGCCCGGTAGTGGCCGACGGCCTCTTCATACCGTTGCTCCCGGCACAGGGCATTGCCGAGATTGTATTGAATCCTGGGGCTGGCGGCGTTTTCGGCCAGGGACCGGGTGTAAAGGGTAATTTCATCTCGCCATTCCCGGTTTCGCTGCACGGCAACGGCGGCATAGAGGATAAAAATGATACCGCCGATCAAGACCGCCAGGCTTCGGGCCGACCGGCCGGAGCGAGGGGATGCCAGTGACTGAAGGCCATACCCCAGCATCAGACAGAACCCCAGCGAAGGAATGTACAACCGCTGTTCGGCAATGGGCCGGGCCGCCACGTAGACGATATTGGCCGCCGGCACCAGGGTCAGCCAGATCCAGCCGATTGCGAACAGGACGATCCGGTTGCCGAACAGTGACCGTGCGGCAAGGATCCCGGTCGGCGCCAGCAGCAGCAGAAACGTCAGAATACCCGGGTCCAGCAGCGTTTCGGGAATAGAAAAGGGATGTTCCAGGACCAGGGGAAAGGGGAACAGCAGCATGCGAAAATAGATGCCCAGCGTTTTGATAACCGTCATTACCCGTTGAATGGCGCCTGCTGGCAGGACGGCCACCGGTGGCAACGGGTCTCCGGGCCGGATAAAGGCATGCATGAACCAGAAATAGCCCAGGATGATCATCCCGTATGGGATCACCCGGATCAGCGCCTTTTTCCTCCGGTCACCGGAAAGAAAACAGGCCGCGTAAAGCGCCGCCACCCCCGGCAGGCTTAAGGCCATCTCCTTGGACAGCACCGCCGGGATGAAACAGAACCAGGCCCCGGCCAGCATCAGCCAGGAGCGAATCCGGCCGGCCGCGGACAGGTGACGGATAAACAGCAGCAGCGATATCAGGCAAAACACCATCACCAGCAGATCCGAACGATTCTTGATCAGATTGACCGACTCGGTGTGAATCGGGTGCGCGGCGAATAAAAGCGCCGTTAGGAACGCGGTCCCCTCCAGGCAGCGCCTCCGGCCAAACGGATCCCCCCCGCTGCCGCTCTCCACCGCCAGGATGACCAGATAAAATACCAGCAGAACGTTGGCGGCATGGAGCAGAACGTTGGTCACCCGGTATCCGGCCGGGTTCAGCTTTGAGAAAAAATAGTCCAGCGTAAAGGAGATCATCCGCACGGGCCGGTACTGGCCGGGGTAAGGATGCGACTCATTCCAGTATCGCGGGGAGAAGAACCGCGGGATATTGCCGATGTCCCTGACATGACGGCTCTCCGCCACGGACAGAAGGTCATCCCATACAAACGCGTTGGTCAGGGTGTTGGCGTACAGCCCCAGGCTGACGGCCATCAGCAGGACGACCACCGGCAGGCGGGACTTGGTGGATATGGTATTCGTCATGGAAAATTCACGACTATAATGCAGTAGTGCCGGCAGGCACGGTTTTATGTCCATACTCCGCGAGCGGCCTTGATCGCCTCCTGGACCGCGTATCTGGCCAGCATGCCATTGGCGTTTTTCAGAATCTCCCCGGCAAACAGTTTGAAATAATAAGGCCGGAGATACACCCTGTTGATAACGCGCTGCGTCTCCCTTTCCAGATCAGACAGGGAGTCGGTCCAGGGAAGCTTGATCCAGGGAGTAAAGGAACGGTTCACCGACCAGTCCCCGATCAACCGGTTTTCCGCTCTGGCTTCTTCATAAACAGCCGTCCCGGGATAGGGGATCAGACGGAGGATGCTGGCGGTGGTCGGCTTCACGGCAAGGATCAGCCGGGTCGTTTCCCTGATGGTCTCCCGGGTTTCCCCCGGGAAACCGATGATCCAGCCGGTGTTTAATTTCAGTCCGGCTTTCATCACCGTCCGGCAGGCTTCAATATTTGTTTCGATCCGGGTCTTTTTGTTCATCCGGCGCAATATTTCCTGGGAACCGGATTCCATGCCCATGGAAACCAGATAGGCCCCGGCCCGCCTGGCCTTGTTGACCAGTTCCGGGCTGATAACCGACGTCCGGCTTTTAAATCGGAAAGAAATTCTGACCTTTTCCCTGATGATCAGGTCAAAAATCCGCATCGCCCGAACGGGGTCATGGGTAAAGTTCGCGTCAGCGATATCAAAACCGGCTATCCCGGAACGGTAACGCTCGACGATCTCCTCCAGCACGTTTTCAGGCGACCGGGCCCTGAAGGTACCGGGGATATTGCTGCAGAAGGCGCACTTGAAAGGGCAACTCCGGCTGGTCAGCAGCGTCTCCATGGGTCGCTCTTTCTCCAGGATCAAATAATACTTATCGGCCCGATAGGCCGCCGACAGCAGATGCCGGGCGGGCGGCGGCAGCAGGTCCAGATCGCTGATCGGATCGGCCGCCGGGCTGCCGGCGACGGTCCCTTCCTGCCGCCAATACAGTCCCGGAACCTGACGGATATCCTCTCCATGCGTCAACGCCCGGACGAGGTGCACCAGGCTCTGCTCACATTCCCCGGTAAGGACCAGGTCCACGGCGGTAAACTCCTTCAACACGGCCTCCGGCATGGCATTGGCATGCGGTCCGCCAAGCATGAGCCTCGCCCGGGGGCAGGCGGCTTTCAGCCTTTCGGCCAGGCGGAAGGTCTGAATCATGGTTTCCGACAGCAGGGAAATGCCGATCAGGCCCGGATTTTTCTCCGCGACCTGCCGGACGACCTCGTCATCAGAAAAACCGAAGGCGTTGGCATCGATGATTTCGACCTCATATCCGTCGCGCAGAAGGGATGATGCCAGGTAGAGCAGGTTGACCGGGGCAAAGCATTTCTGCTGGATTT
The DNA here is from genome assembly GCA_040753795.1 of Thermodesulfobacteriota bacterium. Lineage (NCBI taxonomy): Bacteria > Pseudomonadati > Thermodesulfobacteriota > Thermodesulfobacteriota bacterium. The sequence goes on along the minus strand of JBFMDX010000001.1, from coordinate 494,906 downwards.
CCTCCGGCCGCCGGGAACGGGGGTTGATTAGAATAATTTTCATCTTGGCATTAGCGTCAACTGGCTTGTTTTTTTATCATAGCATAACGCTGAAAGGACCGTATGAACAAAATCCCGACAAGTACCGGCAGCACGTACTCAACCAGTGAAATCAATATACCGCCGCTGAAAAGCGAGGCGGAGGGGCCGAAATCCTTGAGGAAATAGACGATGGCCATCTCCCGCGTCCCCAGTCCCAGCGCCGTAATCGGCAAATTGTTAATTATCATTATCACCGGGACGATGACCATGAGATAGGCGAACGGGGCCGCCACACCCACGGCCTTGAGCAGGATGAATGTATTCACGAATTCAGACAGCTGATAAACAAGGGAATAAACGATCAGGATCGTCTTTTCCGATCCCCGGACCTCCGCGAAACCGCTCAACAGGCCGTTGACGGTTCCATGCAGGCGGGGAACGATTCCGGCGACGACGACGGCCAGCCCCTGGCGGAACCGGTCGGAATAAACCGCCAGTAAAATCAGCGACAGGATCAACAGCAGGGCCGCCTTGATAAAGGGGATGTCAACGACGGACAGCCCGATGATCGCCAGCGGAATCAGCACCAGCAGGTTCATGGCCTTATCCAGGATCAGTGAACTGGTCGCGCGGGTGAAAGAAAGTTTTCTGCTCCGGTCCAGATAGTAGGCCTTGAGGAGTTCGGACGACTTGAAAGGCAGCAGGATTTTAAAGGGGATGCAGCCGGTCCGGATCGCGAGCACCTCCCGGTATGGAAGGTCGCATCCCAACGCGGACAGGATCCGCCGCCATTTTTCAGCGCCGAAAAGGACATTGATGCCAAGAGAAATCACCGCGGCCAGCCCCACCAGCCGGATATCGCAGGTCCTCAGTGATTCCACGATCCTGCCGGTATCGATCTTTACCAAAAGCAGATAAAGGATCAACGCCGAAACGGCCAGTGGAACGAATACGCGTAATCTTCTGGTCAGCAGACTGGGCAATTACCTCACCAGGGTTTTGAGTTGGTTCAAAATCGTCGGCACACTGAACGAGAACGCCAGGTTGAGTTCCACCCGCCCGGCGCACCAGCAGTCGTCGCAAGCCATCGGCCCGAGTCGCTCAAACGCCTCCCGGAAAGAGGCCTCGGCGCAATTTCCGGGGGTGGCTCCTGCGGCGCCCCGGCTGCAATGCAGGACCTGTCCGTCCGGCTCGATCCGGCAGGAGATCCGGCCGCTGGCGCAGGCCATCCGGACCGGATCGGGCCAGCGGATCAGGTGCCGGAGACCGGTCAGGGAGTTGGCGATGGCAGGGTCTCCGGCATTTTTCCGGGCGATCAGCCCGGTAATCACTTCACGGTAGGGACCGACCGGGGGCGCCAGCTCATTGGGCGCCCGACCACCCAGCCGCAGTCGAGTTGCCGGTTGAAACATGACCCGGCAGCCAGCGTCCCGGGCCCCATCCAGAACGAATTCCACGGCGTCAAGGTTGGTGGAAGCCAGTACCGTGGCCAATCCGACCGGTACTCCCTGACCCCTGGCCGCCCGCATGGCCTCCCGCACCTCCTGAAAGGATCCCGGCCCGCGGATGGCGTCATGAATCGCTTCCGGGCCCTCCAAACTCAGGAGCAGCATATCCAGACCGCGCAGATTGTCGATTTTTTCCTTCACCAGGGATCCGTTCGAATTCAAACGCGTTTCTATCCCCTTTTCCCGAACGTAACGGATGATATCTCCCATGTCCTCTCTGAGCAGCGGCTCCCCGCCGGTAAAGGATATCCGCAAAGTCCCCGAAGCGGCCAGTTCGTCCACAATTCTGAAGACCGTGGCCGTCGGCAGGTCCTGCCGCGGCCGCTGCCAGATGGCGCAATAAGCACATTTCCGGTTGCACTGATGGGTAATAGCCCAGCCGACAACCAGTGGCCGGTTCCGTTTCAGCAGTTTCGCCTGCGCGACGGCAGCGGCGGCCTGAATCATCTTGTTCCGTTTCATATGCGTTTCAACCAGAGACCGGCCTTCCCCTTTTCAACCGTCACTTTTTGCCACTTTCCGGTTTCCGCTCCATTTTCTCCGGAAGGATCGTTTTATTCTAAGCGGGTAATATTTGAGATAAACGAGATAGCGGTAATCCCGGCCTTTAACGGCCACCAGCAGCTGCCCGATGATAACAATCGGTTTGGGGATAAGATCAAACACCCGGAGGTCACCTGACCGGATCAGCCGCCGCACGATAATATCCGGTATGATCGGCAGCAGTTTATAACATTTTGAAAAAAGGTCCTTGGCCTTTTTCAGCCGTCCGTCGCGGATGGCGTCGCCGTGGAAGAAATCCGAGATCTCCCCTTTTTTCAGTTTGTCTTCATCCTCCGCGCCCAGCACGTTATGCTCACGGGCATACCGCGCCATGGTGGTGTTCGGGAAGCAGGTCAGGTTGTGGCACTTGATCCGGTTGAGCCGTTTGAGTCGGCTATAATAGCGCAGCCCGTCCACGTGATCCCGGACCGTTTCCCCCGGCAGCCCGAAAATATGGTCGATGTCATAGCGCAGCCCGAAGCGGTCGCAGCGGCCGAACGCCTCCAGGGCCATGGCATTGGTCTCGTTGCGGTGCAGCACACTTCTTTTGAGGTCTTCATTCCAGGTCTGCATCCCGAATTCAATGCAGTAGCACCCGCCATCGGCCAGCATGCGGCAGATGTCGTCATCAAGATGAGACACCTTGCCGAAGCACCGGAATGGCACGCTGATCTTTTCCCGGTATGCGGCCATCAACTGCCGCAGCCACTCCCGGTCGGTAAAAAAAAGAGCGTCATTGAACATGACCTCTTTAAAGCGGTACCGCGCCTTCATAACGGTCAGTTCCGCCATGACGGAGGCCACGCTCCTGCGGCGATAATATTGATGCCGGTACAACCGGTTCAGGGTGCTTTCGCAGCAGTAGCTGCAATTAAAAACGCAACCCAGGCTGGTGATGATCACGTAATCGTCGACATAATTGACGTCGTTTTCAAACAGCGTCTTGTCGGGAAAGGGCAGGGAATCCAGGTCCGCCAGGGGCGGTGCCAGCGGGTTGTTCATGACAACCCCATTGCGCTTGAACCAGAGGTTGCTCACGTCATCCAGGCGGCCCCGGCCGGAAGCCAGGACCGCGACCAGGTCCGGGAAAGCCGCAAACGCCTCACCCTGAATGACGAAATCGACATTCCTGTCGGCGATAATGACTTCCGGAACCAGGGTGGCGTGAATACCGCCGAAAACAATGGGCACTTTCAGCGATCGCCTGATTTCCGCGGCTATGCCCCGGGCCCACTGGTAGGTGCCGGTATAAACGGTAAAAGCGATCAGATCCGGGGATGACTCCCGGATGGCGGCAAGCACCTGCCGCCGCTGGTCAAACAGTCGTTCCAACGCGGGAACACAGAACACATTGTCCTCCGGGCCGAACAGACCCGGATCGTATGCCAGGGACACCTGATGCCCCTCCCGCCTGACGATGCTGGAAAGGTATTCAAGGCCGAGGTGTTCCCGGCCCAGGTGGACAAAAGTGATTCGCATGGATCCGCTTTATTTGTATTTTGCGATTTTCTTGTAAAAATCCAGCCGCCGGGAATTCTCGTTGTAGGCGACAAAGGCGTCATCCCCCCTGGAAACGTCCTCCTGGCTGAACACCATCTCCAGAAACCCCAGGAGCTTTCTCTTGAACTCCGAAAACGATCTGACCTGCAGCGTGGACCGGACCAGGAACCGGAACCGGGAATGATAGTTCACATACGCCCATTTGGACAGGCGGTCCACCTGGGCTTCGGTCAATTCCGTCCAGGGTCGCGGCAGAGGGCGATCCTGCTCCAATCCGCGCACCCAGTCCTCCCAGTAGTCCCGCCCGGTCTCCTGCTTCATCTGCTCCCACAGCGGTGTCAGGGGCTTGGCCAGACACTTGGAAAACTGGACATATTCCAGGTCAAGGGACCGGGCGAACCTGACGGTCTGTTTCACGGTCCGTTCCGTCTCCCCGGGAGCGCCGATCAGGAAAAATCCCAGGGCCTTCATTCCCAGCTTCCGGGTATGTCGCACCGTTTCCCGGACCTGATCCAGGGTGATCCCCTTGTTGACCCGGTCCAGGATCTCCTGGCAGCCGGATTCAATACCGTAGTATATCCGGCCGCACCCGGCCAGCCTCATCTCTTCCAGCAGTTCCCGGTCGATGTCAATCCGCGACCGGCAGGCCCAGAGAAGGTCCAGCTTCCGGCTTCTCATCTCCCGGCAGATGGCGATGGTCCGTTTTCTGTCGGCCGTAAAAGAATAATCGAAGATATCGATTTCCCGGATGCCGTACCGGTCATAACACTCCTGCATTTCGTCAACCACGGTCATGGGGCTTCTCGGATTATAGGGCGTTCTTCCGGCCTCGCAGAAGCTGCATCCATAGGGGCACCCCAGGCTGGTCACCATGACCGTGAAATTCTTTCTCTCGGTGGGGAACTCCGCATACAGATCATTGGGCAGCAGATCCCGGGCGGGACTGGGAAAGTCCTCAAACATGACCGGCCGGGGCGGATTCTTGACAATGGCCCCGTCCTTTTTATAGACCAGTCCCGGCACGTCCTCCAAGCTTCCTCGTCCTTCCAGTGCCGCGAAAAGAAGAGGCACCGTTTCCAGGGCGTGTTCGATCACGCCATAGTCGATTTCCGGGTGGCTCAGGGACGCTTCCGGATAAACCCGTAAATTATAACCACCGATGAGCACAGGGATATCAAACCTTTTCTTAAAATAGCGAATCCATTCCAGGGTGTCCTGGAACATGTAGGTGGTCATCATAAAGCCCATGATGTCCGGCGCGAACGCCTCCAGCCGGGCAGCCACTTCTTCTTTGGAAAGTTTCAACGTTCTGGCGTCGATGATGGTCACTTCGTGGCCGGCTCGCCGGGCGATGGCCGCCACCCAGGAAATACTCAGCGGCGGGAAAAGGCCGAAATACTTCTGCACAATACGGAGATTCTCTTCGTGCACTTTGTATTTGAATGGATTAAAGACCAGGGCCAGTCTCATCAGCGGTTATGTTCTTTCCGTATCGAAGGCGGGTGAAAAATCACGCGATTCATTTTGGTTGCCATATTTTATTAAATTTAGCCGAGGCCGGACGGCATGTCAAACACTTCAGGCGCCGTTGGATGTTAAAACACGAATTCATTTTCTAAAGTTTTTATTGACATAACCTGAAAAATATAATTATGAATCTATTCTATTTGACGTTACTTACTGAAGTGGAGGGCGGAGTGTTCGATCTGTTCAGTTTTCAGAATATTTCCAATAGCAACGGTTGGGCCTTCGCAGCCCTGGGGATTTCCATCGATATAGCCGGCCTGGCAATTCTATCGCTGATCGTTTCCCGGGTGCCCAGGCTGGTCGCTCTGCTGGAAAAGATCGGCAGTCTGCTCAAAAAAGCGCCGGTTCAGCCGCGGAAAAAACAGACCGTCAAATCGCAGCCGGACAATCTTCTGGCAGCGGGTATCAATGATCTGGCGACCGTTTACAAATCACTGACCGATCCCCTGGGAGACGTTTTTCAGCTCTCCGAGGTTTACAGGGCTGCCGAGGAAAACGGTCTGCCCCATCCCCATCTGACCATCAAGGCCTTGCGGGAGTCCGGCATGCTTGTTTCTGAAGGCAACGGCCTGTTCAGATGGCGACGGTAGATCCGCCCGGCTGTTTTCAACTGGAAGGGAAAATATAATAGATGCTTGATCTGGCACTGAATTTTTTGAGCAACACCGGTTTCGCGCTGGCCGATTACCGCCACCTGATCATGCTGGTGGTCTCCTGCTTTTTTATTTATCTGGGGGCGGTAAAAGGATACGAACCGCTGCTGCTGATTCCGATCGGACTGGGTGTGGTGATCGGCAATATCCCTTTTTTCAAGGGATTCGGGATCGGCATCTATGAGAACAACAGTGTCCTGCACTACCTCTATTTCGGGGTTACGTCGGGTATTTATCCCTCCATTATTTTTCTTGGCCTGGGCGCCATGACCGACTTTTCCTCCATGCTGTCCCAGCCGAAGTTGATGATGCTGGGCGCGGCCGCCCAGGTGGGCGTTTTCTTTACGATGCTGGCGGCCCTCGGCCTCGGATTTACCCCGCAGGAAGCCGCCTCCATCGGCATCATCGGCGGCGCCGACGGCCCCACCTCCATCTTCCTGACGGCCAAGCTGGCCCCGCACCTGATCGGGCCCATCGCCATCGCCGGCTATTCCTACATGGCCCTGATACCGGTCATTCAGCCGCCCATCATGCGGCTGCTCACGTCCCGCAAGGAGCGACTCATCCGTATGCCCGAGTTGCGGGACGTATCCAGAAACGAGCGCATGATTTTTCCCGTCATCGCCATCATGCTCTGCTGTTTTCTGGCGCCGGCCTCCATCCCCCTGCTGGGTCCCTTCTTTTTCGGCAATTTTCTCAAGGAATGCGGTCAGGCGGAGCGCCTGGCCCAGAGCGCCCGGACGGTCATCATGGACGCCGCCACCATCTTCCTGGGCATGACGGTGGGCGCCAGCACCCAGGGAGATGTCTTCCTGACGCCGAAATCCATCGGCATTTTTCTCCTGGGCGCGGTGGCCTTTTCCGTGGCCACGGCTTCCGGGGTCCTGTTCGCCAAGATCATGAACCTGTTCATGAAGGAAAAAATCAACCCTCTGCTCGGAGCGGCCGGGGTATCCGCCGTGCCCGGATCAGCCCGCGAGGTTCATCTGGTCGGGCGGCACGAGGATCCCCACAATTATCTGCTGATGCATGCCATGGCCTGCAACGCCTCCGGCGTCATCGGTTCGGCCATTGCCGCCGGTGTGCTGTGGAGTTTTATGATCGGCAAATGATGGGCGGAGGGGCAAGGACTAAAAGCGATTATGGTCTCGGCTGCTTTTCTTCTCCCAGAAAATAGTCGGAGATGACGCCCATGAACCGGTTATACTTGATGGCGTAATGGGTCTTGCCTGATTGAACCATCTCTTGCGAAAGGCGTTTATCCTCAGCCGTCAGCGTGTCTCCGACCGCCTTCCAGGAAGTTTCGTCTAACGCCAGCAACTCGTCGACCTTTTGGCGGTAAACATCCGCGCAGTCCAGATCCGACCAGGCGTTGACGAACCAGGGCATGACCCGGCCGACCTTCTGCAGAAACAGGTTCTGCTCCGGGCCGAAATCAAGGCAGGTGGCGTCCGTGAAATTGACCAGACTTTCTTTTTTATCAAAATCGATGTAACCGCCCCGTTCGCTGATGGCATAGGCTTCCGTGCCGGGATAAGGGTAGAAGAAGGTCCACCGGAACCGGCCGGGTTTAGCCTCGGCCAGCAGCCGGATCGTCTCCATGACATTTTCGGCTGTTTCCCCGGGAAGCCCGATCATGACAAAACAGGAGGTGTGCATCCCTTCGTCTTTGGCGTATTGAATGGCCGCGGCAATGTCTTTGTTGCTGGTGTGCCGGCGCATGATCTCTTTGCGCACGCGCGGACTTCCACTCTCCAGGCCGAACTTGACGATCCGGCATCCGGCGTCCGCCAGTGACCTTGCCCGCCTGGGGTCGAAGAAGTGAACGTGGGCGTTGACCACAAACGGAATCCGGCAAATCTTGCGGTATTCCGCGCAGAATTCCGCCAGGTAGTCCGCGTCAAAGGTAAACAGGTCGTCGTCAAAAATGAACATGTTGATGCCGGTGTAATGTTCAAGCAGGTACCGGATTTCCGCGATCATGGCGCTGACAGGAAAATGCCGGATGTAGTTTAGTTTGGAAAAACCGCAGTCCAGGTCGGCCCGGTACTTCTTGACGATGATATGGTTGAAGCAGTAGGTGCACTGAAAGGGGCATCCCCGGGAGGCCATGAGTCCGACCCAGCCGTTCTTTTCGTCGATCAGCTTCTGGAAGTCGAAAATGGTGTAATCTTTCATGGGCAGGGAAGCCAGGTCGGGAAAGGGACGGACCGGGTTCAGGTGAACCGCGCCGTCCTTTAAAAAACCCAGGTTGCGGATGCCGGACGGGTCACCACCCTTGGCGATGGTGTCGACGAGTTCGAGAAAAGCGGTATCGCACTCTCCGGCCAGGACATAATCAAACAGGCCCGAACCCAGCACCTGCTCCGGCGCCACCGTGGCGTGAATACCGCCGCAGACCATGGGAACGGAAATCTGTTTTCGGATCCAGGCGGCGGTCTGCTCGGCCAGGTGCCACTGATTGGTCACCACGGAAAAACCGATGATCCCGGGGTCGTATGCGCTGACCAGGTTCCGCAGTTGGGCTTCATCCGGCAGCGGTGCCAGTTCCTCGGCCAGATGGAGGAGCTTGACCTCGTGGCCGGCCTGCTTGAGGACGGCGCTCATGTGGGCCAGGCCGTAGTTGAATCCCAGCTGGGAGCCGGCATTGGGGTAAATAAAAAGTATCTTCACGCCCGGTTCCTGGCGTCATGGATGCGGGCGATGATATCGGCATTGTCGAACATCCGATCCCGGCTCAGATTATCCACATGAATGACGCGGCTGACGGCTTTTCCCCTGGCCTGCCACCGCCGGACAAAGCGGGGGTTATTGGAACCGGCAAACACGGTGCAGGACGGGATTCCCGCGGCCGCCGCGATGTGCTGGCAGGCGGAGTCATACCCGATGAATTCATCGCTGCCGGAAATCAGGGCCGCGATCTCCCCGATGCCGCAGACAATGCTGACGATTCCCGGTTCCGTCAAATCCGCCGGGCGGCTCATGTCCGCGTGGGCGGTCGGAAAGCCCTTTTCCCCGAGCGCTGTCAGAAGCCGGCCGGCGCGTTCCTTTTCTTCGGCTTCCGCCCCGCAGTCCAGAATAACGGCGGTGCCTTTTTCGGAAAGAAGGGAAGCCAGCAGATCGAATTCGAAATCGTCATCCAGGCGTTTCCGGGAATTCCCCCCCACGCCGAGGTTGACGGTGACGATATGCCCGGCGGTGCGCCGCAGGCGGCCCAGCATATCACCGGCCGCAGTTGTCGACGGCCCATCGATCCACACCCCGGGATGACAGAAACCCGATTCCGGCAGAACCCGGTTGGCCCACTCGTTAGCCAGTTCGGACATGGACTGGCGGTGGGTGCTGTTGCCGTTATGCCGGCTGTTGAAGAAAAAATAGTTACCGGCGTCGGCCACGGGCAGAATGCCCAGCTGGGAAAGCCGCGAATCCGGATCGATCACCAAAAACCGGCCGCCCAGGCCCCCGGTCTCCTCCTCCACGGCCGCCAGGGCCGAGAACCAGGCTGAAAACCGCTGGATCAGACCGCCCCGCCGGGGATAGGAAAGCTCTCGGATTCTCAGGTTCTTCAGCCCGCCGAAGATTCCGTTCAGCTTGGCGCTGCCGAGCAATACCAGCTCCGCCCCGGGGAATAGTTGCGCGAACCGCTGCATCAGCACGCTGGTAATGGCGATATCCGCGCCAAAGGTCACCCGGGAAAGAAACATTATTTTTTCCGGTTCCGCTATTTCTTCCTTCAGGGGGAAAGATTTGCGCAGCCCGGCGGCCCGGCCGAGCAGGCTTTCCAGGGAAGTCAGGCCGAAACCGTCCAGGGTTTCGTCCAGTTTCTTCCCGCGGGCCGTCTTCCGGCAGAACGAGACGATCTGGCACATGACCCGGTCGTAAATTTCCGTCTGCATATCCTCGAACTCATCGCACAAGCCTTCGACGACGATATCGAACAGGGCCGACGTGGCCCTGGCGTTCAGGCCGCTGCCCGGGTCAAAGGCCGTGGCCATTTCGCACAACAGATCGATGCAGGACTGTTCATACCGGTCGCGATATAGGCAGGCATCCATAAAAGAGAGGGCCACCTGACGGGAAAGGTGTTCAATCGCGTCCGGATCCGGCGTCTTTCCTTTGATTTGATGCCATCTGGCTGTATAGGATCGTGGATTCATATTCAACAAAAAAAATAAGGAATCAGGGTAGTTGCTTTTTTGGTCATCACCTATAACAAGGCCGGTCCGGTGTGTCAACGGTTTTCTGGACGCCAGAGACCGGTATCCGCTCATCGACCGGGTTTTCCGTTACGAAGAAGAGCAATTGCAGCGACAAGAAATTATTATTCGCACCCTGAGCCTTTTGCCGTCTTCTGCATTTCTCGATCTCGGGCTGTCCGGAATCACCGGAATCCACTGCCTGGCACCCTCAAACAGCGAGAAATGCTTGACGCAGCCGTCTTCAACCGGCTTTCTCCCAAAAGGCTCAACCGGCGCTCACAAAAACAACTTTTCGCTAAGCCCGTTTTCCCGGCGGATTTTACCCACAATGCCGATCATATTTTCACGACAAAAGTGACCAATGCAAACTGGCGCCGGAATGAAAGTTTTTTTTGAACGGGATAGGATTGCGCTAAAAAAGATACGCGGGACTTCATGTAAAAGGGTACCTCAAAATCAGCACAGCTATTCCCGAAGGCGGCCGCCGTACCGATTTCCTGAAGACTTCATGTTTCGGCTTTCTCCGGAAGAAAAATCCGAGGTGGTCGCAAATTGCGACCACCTGAAGAACACGAAATATTCCAGCACACTGCCATACGCATTCACTGAACATGGGACGATCATGGTTGCCAGCGTACTGAACACATCCAGAGCGATTGAAGTTAGTGTTTATATCGTTCGTGCCTTTGTTAAAATGCGGAAGATGATTTCAAGCCAAAAGGGATGGCAACGTAAGATATCACAGATTGAGCGGCGACTTGCCGATCATGATGAACAAATCATCGAGTTGGTTAACTTTATCAAACAATTATTGGATACCGATCCACTGCCAGAAAAGAAAAGGATAGGATTCTAATCGGAACGATAACCAAGATCAAATAAGGACAGCCGGGTTAGTTTTTGGAAAAACCCGGAGAGGTTGAGTCGGCGGGCTCGCGAAGCGAAAAGCCATTTTTATTCGCGCCCTGACCCTTTTGGGGCCGGTTGATGCCGTCTGCTGCATTTCTCGAACTCGGGCTGTCCGGCAGGACTGAATTCCACAGACGGGCACCCTCAGACAGCGAGAAATGCTTGACGCAGCCGTCTTCAACCGGCGCTTTCCCAAACGGCTCAGACGACGCTCACAAAAACAACTTTTCGCTAAGTCCGTTTTCCCGGCGGATTTTACCCACAATACCGTTCACATTTTCACAACAAAACGACCCATGCAAACCAGTACCGGAGAAAAAACGTTTTTAAGAAAACTTAAGCGTAATGCCTAAATCGATCCGAACGGCAATTTCTTGAGATGCCCTAATCAGCACAACTGGTCCCGAAGGCGGCCGGAGGATTCAGCCGCCATATTGACATCAACCGCCAAATCCGATAAAAAAAATCATCATGTTTTCGTTGTATTCACGGGGGCGGGTTTATCTTGACAAGGGTTGTAACGCCTGAACCAATTTACAGGGATTTACTTCCCATTCAATTTCCATATTGGGATGTAATATTATGATTAATGGAAAGATTCCCATCTATATGCGTCATTAACATGGAAATTCTTCCATTTATTGCAACTGTTCGCCATCAAAAATATGACTGTATCAACTTCACAATTATTAGATGAATTTGAAGCCTCGGTGAAAAGAAAATTTCAAAATTTCATCACTGAAAGAAGGGCGGTCTATAATTCTGGGTTTTCACAATTTGAAGGAAATCCAAAAAAATTAAAGAAAAGAGGGGCTAAAATTCCAAGTATATTTTGGTTTATTTGCCGTTTTCAATTTCCATCTGTTGTCCTAGATATTGGCTATGGTGACAAAGAATTCATCGTCGAACCTGAATTGTATTATCCTCAAATAGATCGATATATTTATCCCACATTCTTGGTGGAAGCGGCGGGTAGGAATAAAGAGAAAGGGTTGGGAGGCAATACATTTGTACTTGATTTGGGCTTTATGAAAAGAACAATTCAAGAATTAGCAACAGCAATTACATCAACATGGGATATATTAGAATCTCCCTCACGAGAAATCTTTGATCGTGTTCAAGTTATTCTTGGGGAAAAAATGATTTTTGACCAAGAAATGCAGAGAAAAAAAGACAGGGAAAGAGACGCAATTATTGCATCAAAGGCCTTTCATGAGGGTGATTATGAACATGTTATTTCTTTACTTTCTCCGCATCAGAACGATCAAGAGCTATCGGTCGCTACAAGAAAAATATTAAAGATGGCGCATAAATATAAAGATAAAAAAGGCGAACAAAAGCATTAAGGGTGACGGCAAAAAGCCGCTGCGCCTTATGCTTGGCGTTGAGCACACAACAATACCGAAACTGGCATCCCCGCGACCAAACAACCTCCGCCAACCCGTACCGAAATCATGCAAAAAGTCTTTTGTGAGCAACTCTGATTATTTTGGGGAGAAAGGTCGCGATGGCTTTCGCGTAAAGGATTTCTCGCTGTTTGAGGGCGACGGGCTGTGGATTCCTTCGGTGATGACGGACAGCCCGAGTGCGAGAAATCCAGCGAAGGGCGTCGCGACCGCCCAAAATAATCACGTTGCGAACAAAACGGCTTTTTGCATGCACGATTTATCGGCTCCTCACCTCATTCCCGCGTCAGCATCTCCAGAGATTAAGTCTCCGGGATGAAATCAAAGGGCGCTTCTTGTGTTCACGACTCTACAGCAAATTATGCTTGACCGTTAGTCACGCCATGCGTTATTATGGGATACATGATCAGATCATTCAAATGTGAATATACTGAAGCGTTATCAAAAGGTTACCCTGTCAAAAGATTCGCGAACATTGCCAAAGCTGCCCGACGTAAAATTCGCCAGCTCGAAATCGCGAATCGGCTTGATGATTTGAAGGTGCCGCCCGGCAATCATCTCGAAGCACTCAAGGGTGATCGTGCCGGTCAATACAGTATCCGCATAAACGATAAGTGGCGAATATGCTTCAACTGGACAAATGCGGGTGCGGAAAATGCGGAAATCGTTGATTACCACTAAGAAGGGCCTATTATGAAAAAACTTGATCCCATCACGCCAGGCGAACTTTTGTTGGAAGAATTTCTTAAGCCTATGGGGCTTAGCCAGTATCGCTTAGCCAAGGAAATTGATGTTCCCGCCCAGCGTATCAGTGAGATCGTTTCAAATAAACGTTCAATCTCGGCTGATACTGATTTGCGCTTGTGCCGATTCTTCGGTCTGTCGAACGGTTATTGGTTACGTGCCCAGGCTGCCTACGATACGGAAGTCGCTGAACGCACTATTGGCCCTTTGCTCAATAAAATCAGGCCCTGGTCTGAATCCCTCGCCCAACAGCATTGAGGCGATAAAAAAATCCGCCGTGCCTTATGCCTGCCATAGGGTGCAGAGCCGAACGGACACCCCCGCGACAAAAATCAAAGCAAACCCGTACCGAGATCATGCAAAAAGTCTTTGGTGAGCAACTTTGATTATTTTGGGAAGAAAGGGCGCGAGGGCCTTCGCGTAAAGGATTTCTCGCTGTTTGAGGGCGACGGGCTGTGGATTCCTTCGGTGATGACGGACAGCCCGAGTTCGAGAAATCCAGCGAAGGGCGTCGCGACCGCCCAAAATAATCACGTTGCGAACAAAACGGCTTTTTGCATGGAATGATTTATCGGGAATTCGGGGTATACCTATTTATTTTAGGAGCCGGTGAGACCGGCCGGCAAGCACCGGATCTTCTCGCGCCTTGATAAACCCGTTAAGGAATGGTATTTTCCCCTCACTTATCCGGTGACGGTCTCCAGAGCCTTTTCCGGGTAGAAATTTTTCGGCTGTCATATTCCGGTATGGGAAAACGCCAGCGATGAAAACAGAACCGTCAGGGCACCTAAACGACATTCGCGATCAGAAGACCGACAACGGCTCCGCGGCCGGTCCGCAACCGCCGATCCGGCTGCCGGAAAACCCGTCTTTTCTCATCATCCTCATGGGCTCCCTGGGGGACGTGGCCCGGGGGCTGGTGGTGGTGTCCCAGATCAAAAAAAAGTTCCCGGCCGCGTCCATATCCTGGCTGGTCGAACCCAAATGCCGGGAACTGGTCACCTATCACCCGCTTATCGACCAGGTTCTGTTTTTTAACCGGACAAACTGGAAACAGGGGGGATTGAAGGATATCTTCCGCGAACTCCGGCAGCGCCATTTTGATTGTGTCCTCGATCTCCAGCGCCATTTCAAAAGCGGCTTGTTTTCCTTCCTTTCCGGGGCCAGATATCGAATCGGCTTTCATCCCGACGACGCCAAGGAAGGGAACTGGCTGTTTAACAATATCCATATTCCCGCCCAGGATAAGTTTTATCCCAAGCTCTTTCATTATCTCAAATTCACGGAATACCTGGAATGTCATCCGGCCTATGCGCCGTCTCAATCCCGGTCGCTCTTTGAATCCGGGGCCCTTGATTTCGGCTTCTCCGGCCCCGGGCTTTCCTCCCTGGCGTCCGAAATCCTGTCCGGGATTACGTCCCCCTACGCGGCCGTCGTTCTCGGCTCCAGCTGGGTTTCCAAGGAATGGCCCGTTGAAGGTTATTCCCGCTTAATACAGGAGATGATAACGACAACCCCCTGGAACATCGTCATGGTGGACACCAAGGAGAAATACCCCATGGCATGTGATCTGGAGAAACGAGTCAACTCCGCCCGGCTGATCAATCTGGTGGGGCGGACCTCTATCCTGGAACTGGCCGCGGTATTGAAACAAGCCGCGATCGCGGTCGGGCCCGATTGCGGTTCCGCCCATATTGCCGCCGCCGTGGGAACGCCCTATGTGACCATCTTCGGGCCCACCTCACCGGAAAGAACCGCCCCCTTCGGCAGCGAGCATCTGGTCGTGAGCGCAAATGTCCCCTGCGCGCCCTGTTACAAACGGAAATGTCCGGGCAAAAACATGATCTGCATGAGCGCTATTCAGGCGGAAGACGTCATGCGGAAAATACGGCAGGCAACCCCAGTCCATCCTACAGCCGGAGTTTAACGCGGTTTTCCCCGGGCTTTGCCCGTTTTCTGGATTCCGAATCTCGTCCGACGTTGTCGGACTCGTCCGGAATGACGATTGCTTCAGGTTATTGGACAGCCTGTGAAACTCTCCACCAGCATCTGGAAGGCTGAAGCCTTCGCTACTTATGCGTCTGCGCCAGCAGCCGGACGCTGGCATCCAGGACTTCTTCTGGGGTGATCAGGGTCATGCATTGGTGATGACCGAGGGGGCATTGTTTTTCGTGGCAGGGGGAACAGTCCAGGTCCTTGCGCAGGACAACGGTTCTCTCCAGGTTGGCGGCGGTGTAATCCGGATTGGTGGGCCCCATGATGACGACCGTGGGGATGTCAAAGGCCACCCCGTAATGCCTCGGGCCGGTATCATTGGTGATCAGAAGATCCAGCCGGCTGATGACGTATTTCAACAGGGACAGGTCCACCCGGTCCGGACCGGTGTCGATGATGGCCGCCCGGGTTGACGCCAGGATGGAGGCCGCGATTTCATCCTCGCCGGGACCGACCAGCAGCAGAATCCGGCAGTTCCATTTTTCACTGACCCGTTCCGCCAGCCGGGCGAAATTTTCCGCTGGCCAGCACTTGGAGGCGCCGAATTTCGCCCCGGGATTGATCCCGATGACCATCTCGCCCGGCCGGATGCCATAGCCGTCAAACAGACCGTCCCCTTTTTTCCTGACGTCTTCGGAAAAAAACAGTTGCGGTTTCAGTGAAGAGGAAGGGGCCAGCCCGAGATGATGGCAGACGGCCATATAATAATCCGCCATGGGAACCGGCTTGATGCCCTTTTCATCCATCACCGGCCGGGGGCCGCCGCTTAACAGCAGCGAGCGCAGATCTCTTTTATACCCGTATCGTTTTGAGGCCCCGGAGAGAAGGGCAAGGAGGGACGACCGGAAAGAATTGGGCAGCACAATGGCCATATCCGGCCGCAGGGACCTGAGAAATTTGACGCTTCTGATAAAGCCGCCGGTGCTTTTGTCTTCCAGTTCAATAATCCCGTCAAACCAGGGACCGTCCTTGACAACACCGGCGGCGTAACGGCGGATCACACCGAAAATTCCGGCCTCCGGGAAATTCCGGCGCAGACAGTCAAAGACCGGCGTCGCCATGACCACATCACCGACCCAGTTCGGGCAGAAAACGAGTATCGTCATCCGGGCGGGGTTGTTGTTTTTATCGGTAGGTTTCAACTTCCGGGTATTTCTTTCGTCTGGAAGATAACCGGGGGCCTTTGATCCGGCGGCCGGATCAGCCCTTCATTAAAAGGAAAAAACGGTTTTTCCAGGCCCTGAAATTAAAAGGGTGAAGCGACAGGGTCTGCCGGAGAAGGGCTTCCCCCTCCTGCTTTTTCCCTTTTTTAAAAAGATTTTCAGCCATATGGGCATAAATCCGGGCCATTCGTCTATTGTACACCGCCCGGGGGATCAACTCGGGGTCGTAATTCTTTTCCAGCACCCGTATCCAGTTCTTCCGTCCCTTGATGCTGTCCTGCCGGATCTCGATGGGCCTTCGGGTATAAACGGTCAGAATATCGTTGATAAAGCCTATCTGATATTTTTTCGCGATCCGCAGCCACATGTCGATTTCCTCGCACCGGGGCAGGCTTTCATCGAACACGCCCAGTTGATCGAAGCATTCTCTTCTCACGACCACCGATGAGGTGCGGATAAAATTCCTGTAAAAAAGATCCTTGTAGACCCACCCGGATTTCCCGTACCGCCTTCTTTTATTGATCGAAACGGTCTCAAAATGCCGGTCCACTGTGTTGGTCAGGCAGCGGGTGGCGACCATGCCGTATTCCGGATGCTCACCGAAGAAGGCCATCTGTTTTCGCAGCTTGTCCGGTTTCCAGAAATCATCCGAATCCAGAAAGGCGATATACTCGCCGCCGGCGATTTCAAGCCCGCGGTTTCTGGCGCTGGAAATGCCCCCGTTTTCCTTATAATCGTAACTGATTTTATCGCCGTAAGACTCGATTATTTCCCGGGTATTATCCGTCGATCCGTCATCCACCACAATGATCTCATAATCACCGTAGGTCTGCTGCAGGACCGAATCGATGCTCTGCCTGACAATAAAGGCCCGATTATAGGTTGGTATAATGACGCTTACGTTTGGCATAAGGTATCCTTCAGCGGGATGACCCCGGGTATTTCATAAAATTTTCCGGCTATCCCGCATGTCCCGACAGAATTGACCGCTTTAACCGGAAAATCCAGAGAAATTTTTTCTTTTTATTGATCTTCGACAGCAGCTTGCGCGGTTTATGGTAATACGGATCCAGTTCGATGGCCTTTTCGCACTCCCCCCGGGCCCGGCGGTAATCCCCCTGCTCATAATAAATTTTCGCCAGATAATAACAGGGATCGGCTTTCTCCGGACAGAATTGTTTCCAGTATTGCAGGGACGGGATTTCCGCCGTCCCTTTATTGCCGCCGGTTATCCAGGGCATGTCAAAAACGGGCTTGCCCAGGAAATCAGAAATCATCGCGGCGGCGTTCTTTGTATCCCGAATAACACATAACCGGTTTTTCTCACCCGTCTCAGAAAAAAACCGCTCTGCCTCCCGGGTATGCCGGAGATACATTTCTTCCATCTGCTGATCGGAAACATCTTTCAGGCGGCTGACGTCAAACCCCAGATAAGGCCCGTACTGTATTTTATCAAACGGGGCAAGCGCCCTGTCTTTCAGGTGATTCCTGACGCTTTTCACCCACCCGGGCGGATCGCGGTGAACCAGGATGAATCGGCTGTTGACCCACCGCTCCGCCAGGCGTTTATATAAAACGGGAAACGGGATATCGCTTAAGGCATCATATTCTTCAATGACCGGCGCCAGCAGGGACAGCACGCTGTCCTGCAGATGCTCTATCCCCCGGAAGTTCTCCTCTATATTCACCCCCCGGATATATTTCGGGTAATGAATCGTCCGGTATCCCAGAATCGACAGGTAGGCATCCACGCTCCGGGTCATGGTCCGGTGCAGGGAAATGACAAAGACCTTTTCTTCCATATTAAATCCCATTGATCCGGACATTACGGGGTGGCCCCGACCCTTTCATAAAATTTCAGGGTCTGCTCCGCCAGGGACTTCCATTCAAAGCGTTCCCGGGCCGAGGCAAGCGCCTGGCGGGAAAAATGTTCCAGCGTATCGGGTGAATCCATCAGTCCTTTCAGCGCCGCAGCAAACCCCTCCGCCGACTGTTGCACCAGATACCCGTTCCGGCCGTCCCGGACCAGTTCCGGCAGATAGCCCATGTCAGCGGCGATCACCGGCACTCCGGCCGCCATGGCCTCCCGGACGGTCCGGCAGGTCCTGTCGGTTCCGGGCATGGGGTAAAGCAGGACCTGCATGTGACGGAAGGCGGCCACCAGATCGTCGCCCCCGCAATAACCCGCCAGGACCACTTTATCCTGAATGCCCAGGCCGGCGGCCGGTTTTTCTATCACCCTTTCCACCGCGCCGAAGCGGCCGCGGCCGACCAGGAGCAGCCGTAACCCGGGATACGCGTCCCGCAACCGCTGAAGGGCGCCCAGGGGAATGTCAAGGCGGCGTTCCGGCCGTATCCGGGAAACGACGCCCGCCACAAAGCAGCCCTGAAGGGGCCCGAAATCCGTCCGTCCGGACAGGTCCCTTGACGGTGAAAATCGTTCCAGGTCGATCCCCGGCTGGATCACTATCACCCTTTCCGGTGCAAACGACCGGGATATGGCCGACTGTCTTACCTTTTCCGTGACCACGATAAGACCCCGGGTAAAATGGCGGTAACACCACTGGGAACGGAGGTCCCCGCCCAGCCGTTCAGGATCATAGGCGCTTCGAATCAGCAGGGCCTCGCTGTTTTTCCCGCGGCCCAGGCCGGCCAGCAGGTGGGCGTTGCGCATATGGCAGTGAATGACATCCGGCTTCACCCGGTCGATCATTTTCCGGATCCTGCCGCTGCCGCGGGAGACCAGGGTAAACCGGGTATGCTTGGTCATTTCCGGCCAGGCGGCGACATTCTCCATCCCTTTTCCCCGGGCGTGAAACAGCACATCCGTTCCCGGTTCGCTATCCGGCGGGGCCTGGCCGCAGACCAGCCAGACCTGCTGGCCCAGCCCGGCCTGGGCCATGGCCAGGTCAATGACCAGTTCAGAGCGTTCCGTCCATTTCCAGTTGCTGAGCAGATGGAGGATCTTCATTGCGCCAAAAAATATATGAAATCAAAATAATACGGCCCGGTCCGGACAAATCCGGCCGCGGGACCAGACAATGATTATCTGTTATGGCCCTGTGTAACACAAAAAAACTTGAGTTTGCAAGAACGTGCTAATAACATGCTGAAGCGGTAATATCCCTTATCGCCCGCGGATTCCGGAAAGGAGCATCAAAAAATGGCTCGCACGCCGCTTATCGGATTTGTTCACATCCCCAAAACCGGGGGAAGCACCCTCAAGTTCATTCTGCGCAACTCCACTTTTTTCCGCCATTGCGACCTTCAACCCCTGGCCCGCTCCGGCATCTTCACCGAGCGGGATTTCACCTTCATGAAAAAGGTCTTCTTCTTCGGTCTTCACACCATCAGCGGCCACTCCCTGCGGCCGTTCGCGGTCAGCTTCCCCGAGCCGGTCCGGTACTTTACCATGATCCGTGACCCCTATCAGCGATGCCTGTCCCACTATCAGCACATCAAGCGGGCCTGGCAGCGGCTGGGAAGGGATATCACCTTTGAAGATTTCATCCGCAACGAGAAAATGACCGATGTCCAGGTGCAGCGGATCTGCGGGGCTCCGGATTTAGACCAGGCCAGGAAGCAGCTGGAGAAAAACTATTTCTTCGTCGGCCTGACCGAGCGCTTCGCCGAGTCCGTAACCATTCTGCAGCGGCTTTTCCCCTGGCCGCTTGTCCTGCAGTACCAGCGGCTCCACATCACCAGAGACAACACGGCCAGGCAGGAGGTCCTGAACAACGAGGCCCAGATGGCCCTGCTGCGCCAGGGGAACCGGCTGGACCTGGCGCTCTACCATTTCGTACGGGATGAACTGTACCCGGCCTTCCGGGAAAAGGCGGGGCTGCCGGCCCGGGAAATCGATGAAAAGGAGCACGCCCTTTCCGGTTCCGCGGTTCGCAACCGGATTACCCGGATCTACAACCACGCCGTTTACCGCAATCTGAATAAATTCCGCAGAAGGCTGAATCGCCAGGAAGGGGCCAGGGGGACGGCGCTGCCGGAATCTATGCTATAGTCCCGAATTGCCCTTTACTTCTCAAAAGAGTAATTCGCCAGGAAGGGGTAATCCTGGATGCGCCGGGTGACGGAGGCGATGATCTCCTCCGTCCAGGGCGCGTCATGGCGGGTCTGGTGGGGCTTTGAAAAAACAATGCCGCTGCAGGCGTCCAGATACTCGGGAGAGGCCTCCACGCCGAGAAAGGCGGTCAACTGCCGCAGGTAAAGGCGCGCGTCGCTGATAAAGTCCTCGTGGCTGACTTCCATCAGATCCTTGTCCGGGATGATCTGCTTGAGCCGGAGCACCTCATCGGCCAGAAAAAAATAGTAGTCGATGCTTTCCTGGAAATTCTTGTTCCGGCCCTTGAGAAATATGGTGCTGATATTGTCAAACGGATTGCGCACCACATGAATCGTGCGAATGGGCACGCCCACCATCTGCCGCAGGCGCTGATACACCCCCGGATGGTAGCAGATCCGCTTGACCGACCCGCTGCCGCGCTTGTCGCCGATCACCCGGAGACGATTATAGCGGCCCTGCCACTGCCCGGGCACGGCATAGAGATAGTCCGTATGCCATCTCCCCTCATTTGAAAACTGGCGCGAATTTTCCAGCAGCAGCCAGTAGATCTGGTCGCGGCTGAACCGGTACCGCACATAACGCAGCGTATTCAACTCATTGCCCACCACGATTTCCGGATGGGCGTCCAGCAGCGACCCGATCAGCGTGTGTCCGCTCCGGGGATACCCGATGAACATGCAATACACTTCCACGCCATTAAAATCTTCCCGGTATTGCGCCGCGCGCGAACGGGAGGCCGCATACTGGCGTATCAGGCGCAGCTTGCGTTTCAGGTTTTTATGCAGCATACGTCGTCCTTTCGCACTTCCGGGAAGAGGTGAGGCATCACTATACCAGCGCCCGAAAAGAGGTGTCAACTGTTTACACCAGTTCTCACACCGGTCGGCCGGGCCCTTCCGGCCGTTGTTGCTTGCCAACCGGACCGGTAGTGTGCTAAAAGTTTCGATAAAAATTTATACCTGATAATAACAATTTGATTTCATATTCAAACCATCATGTCCCCGGGAAACGTTCCCGGCTGTGACCGCCTTGTAAAGATATGGCACAACCTCCAGCTGCGACAGAAGTCCCTTCGGTTTCCGATCTGATCCGGAACATAAAAAACTTCCGCATAATCATGGATCGGTCCTCTGACCTTGGTTTTTACCCGGAGCGCCTGTTGGATGCGTCACGGCCCATTCTCCCTGTTTCCGGCAACTTTCGCCGGATGGTTTATTCAATCCAGACCGATTCCGGTATTTTCTTCCTGAAATACAGTCCGGTCCAGCGAAAAAAGGACCGGCTACGGTTTCTGGCCCTCCCCTGGAGAATCGGGACCGAATGGCGGAACCTGGCCCGACTCCGCAAAAAAGGGATCGCCGCGCCCCGGCGGATTTTATTCGGTTACAGGGGGCTGTTCCCCAATCTCGGTTTTTTTCTTGTCACCAGAGAAGTCCCGGGCGCGACGATAGATCGCCGGAATCCGGACCAGGTTCTTGCCCTGGCGGCCTTTATGGCCGGACTTCATGAGCGGGGTGTTTTTCACCGGGACATCCACCCGGACAATATTCTGATGGACCATAACGGCACCCCGACCCTTCTCGATGTCCAGGAGGTCTACTTTTTGCCGTGGTTGCCGCGCCGCCTGAAAATCTCCAATCTCGGTCAGTTGTGGTGGCACATCTGCTCCCCTCCCGGTGGCCCGGTCACCCTGGAAGCGTTTCTGCAGGCTTATAACACCGGGGAAAACGCCCCTGTCTCCGCCGCGGAAGTTGAGAAAGCCGCCGATCGCCGCCAGCAGCGCTATTATCGTTCCCGGGATGAAAGATGCTGCAAAAACAGTACGGAATTCCAGGTTATCCGGAATGGATCGTCCTTCCGGGGATTTAAGCGGAGAGATTTTGCCTGGGGAAAAGCGGAACTGCAGATTGCCCTGGACCGGGGAAAACAGATCAAAGGCGAAAACCTCCTCGTTCATGAAGCGGTCTGCGTCAAAATTCATAAGAAACGGCTGTTCCACAGGGATCGCTCCCTGACCGGCTGGAAAATGTCCAGGGCGCTGGCAATCAGGGGGATAGGCGTCCCCGTCGCCCTGGCCTATTTCGTATTGCCGGAGTTCACCTGCCTGCTGTCCGTGTTTTACGGCGACGGCCTGAGGCTGAACGACTACTTTTCAACATCCATGAGCGGCCCCGAAAAAAAGGCGGCCATCAGGCGTCTGGCCGGCTGGCTTCGGACCTGCCACGACCTGAACATCTGGCAGCGCGACTTCAAGTCCAGCAACGTCCTTGTCGTGGACGGTCAATTCATGATGGTCGATCTGGAAAGCGTTAAAATCTGCCGGAAGATTTCACCGAAAAGGGAGCTGATCAACCTGGCCCAGCTCAACGCCTCACTCAGCCATCGCCTCACCATCAAAGACCGGCTTCGCTTTTTTCATTCTTATTACCGTAACGCGCTCCCGCCGAGGAGGGAACGACGTCGGGCCTATCAAACCATCTGGCGGATCACCCGGGGGAAAAACACCCTGCCCTTTGGATTGGATCCTGAAAAAATTCAACCCTGACAGCCGTCTACCGGCATCGACCGGAAAGGGCCGACCATGAACATCCTGAAAATACGATCCGTCGCCATTCGTTTCCTGGAAGAAAAGTCCGGGCATATGATTTTGTATTTCCTCTTTGTGCTCCTCTTTTTCATATCGACGGAGCAGCGCTGGCCCCGGAACTTCTTTTACGCCCTGATGATCCCGACTTTCCTGATATCGCTTCGGACGGAAAATATCAGACGTTTGTTTTCTTCCAGCCTCTGGCGGATCACCCTGATCCTGCTGGTCTATCTTCTTTTGACAATGCTCTGGGGAGAAAATCCCGGGAAGGAACGGCCGATCTATTTCATCCGTAACGCCTTTTATCTTCTGACTTTCTTCATCCTGACCATGGAGCTGACGATCCGACATTCCCGGTTTCCGGAAAAACTGTTTGTGCTTCTGGCCTGGGTTGGGGCCGTGACCGCTTTTCTGTCCGTTCTCCTCTTTTACCGGGCCGCCCCTCTATCCGATCGCCTTATATTTCTCGCGGACCAGCTTGACAATCCCGTGTTAGGCGGAATCCTTTACGGCATGATTGTGCTGATCGTTTGTTTTCACATCCTTCAGGCACCGGGCGGCCGGCCGCGATGGCTATATATTCTCTTCCTGGCCATCATCGCCGGGTCCATGCTGATGACCCAGAGCCGGGGCCCTGTGGCCGTTTTGCTGGCCACGCTGGTTATCGGCGGCCTGATCACCCGGAACAGAAGGCTCCTGATCGCACTGGGGTGCATCATCGTAATCGGAGCGGCGGTCGCGTTGAGCGTCAAGCCTTACCGTGAAATGGTCACCCAGCGGGGCATGAGCTACCGGGTTGAACTGGCGAAAAACACCATCGCCATGATCCAAGACGATCCCGTCTTCGGCAAGGGGCTGACCACCGACCAGCGGGTCATGATCCATGAAGGAAGGCGGCTGCGCCATCCCCACAACGTCTATCTGGCGATGGCGCTTTACGGCGGTCTGACCGGTCTGGCGATCCTGGTGCTGCTGCTGGCGACGGCCTTACGGGAAGGCTGGAAACACTACAAAAAAACCGGGAACATCACGCTCCCGGCGCTGGTTCTGTTTGCCGCCGGCACGATCATGGCCAGCCAGGACAAACTCATCACCACCACCCACCCGCTCTGGTTTTTCTTCTGGCTCCCCATTGCCATTCTGGCCGGGATTTCCTGCAGAGAGACCGGCCCCGCTGATCCATCTAATAATAAACCGTAACGGGCCGATGGCATAATTTTGGATTCGCCGGAGAGAAGGGTTGAATCTTTAATCCGGATGCTACTGCCCTTCCGGCCGGTTCTGATGCAGTTCCCGAAGCTTGATATACTTTAAAAACTTGCCGAAAGCCGAATTTACACAGATAACAAAGCCGTAGTAGCCGTCCAGAAAACCCGCCTGAAGAATGTACATTTTCAGAAAAGTCAGCGGAGGGTTCAGGAGAATGTCGGCAATAAAGTGCGATTGTTTCCCTTTTTCATAAACAGCCCGCGCGGCCAGATCGGAAAACGTGTTGATCTGTTCCACCTGCTGCCGGATGCTGTGATAGGAGTAGTGCAGCAGGTCGCCCGTCAGATGGGTCACCTCGCAGCCGTCCCGCATGACGACCAGATCATGGGGATTGGTCCCTCCCCACTGCCCCTTTCGCCGGTCCCAGAGCCGGATTTTCGAATCCGGATACCAGCCGCAGTGGCGGATCCATCTGCCGCAGTAACTGGTCAGCCGGTTAAGTGAATAACCGTCGCCCCGCCAGTTGTTTTTCGCCGCCAGAATAGACTGCCGCAGGTCATCGGACAGGGCCTCGTCCCCGTCCAGGGACAGGACATAATCGTGGCTGGCCCGGCTCAAGGCATAGTTCTTCTGTTCGATGTGACCTTCGAACGGGTGCTGCAGAAACACCGCCCCCATCTCCCGGCAGATTTCTCCGGTCCGGTCGGTTGAGTAGGAATCGACCACCACGATCTCGTCGGCGATATCCCGGAGCGACGCCAGGCAGCGCCGGATATTCCGTTCCTCGTTGTGCGTAATGATAACGGCGGAGATCTTCATCTTGCCCACCACTTTACTGTTTTCGTATCAGAAAGCCATGATAACGGTTCAGGCCCGTTTTCTTTTCCAGCGCCGCTACGGGCAAAAAAGAAGCCGACCGGTTTTTCAAACAGCCGTTATCCGCCTTCCAGGCCCGAAGAAGCGGCGTCCGTCCGGCAATCCGTTGAAGCCGGTAGCCCAAACCGCCGCCTTCAAAAACCCTGACCTGAAATTGTTCCGGTCGGGCGCCGGACTTCACGTCCAGATTCAGCACCTGATGATCGGTCGGGAGACCGGAGCCGTCATCCAAAAGGAATTTGTCAAGGGATTGCGCCAGGAAGATCATATCAGATCGGGAAAAATATTCCCGGGAATGGTGCCGTTTCCGGTAGTACCCCTGATAACCGTCATGCCTGAAAACCCCTGTCCGGCTGTTCTCCGATGTGCATTGTCTGGCCGCCCGGCGCTGATCCCGTAACCGCACCTTATCCTCTTCCCTCCGGATGCCGGAAATCCATTCCCGCCGTTCCCGGCGGGTTGCCCCCGGGCCCAGATAGGCGTTCAAAAACCGCATCTGATCGGTCCGGGATAAATGACGTCCCATGCGATTGAGCTTGGCCAGGCTGTGGATTCTTCTCTGCAAAGAAAATTCCCGGACGATCCGGGTTCTTTCAAAATCCACAAAATAAAGTTGAAAGGTGCTGCCCGCCTGTTTCTGAAAAAGAATGTTGTTGGGGTCAAAATCGTCCTGATAAACGCCCTGGTCATGAATCAGGCGGGCCAGCTTCCCGTATTCACGGACAATCTGTTTTTTCAACCAGCCGCCGGACACCCCCTTCCTGATCAGCGCTTCCTCCAGATTCATGCAGTCCGGCAGGTATTCCGCGAAAACAGCGCTTTCCTTCAACAGGCCCCATTTCCTCACGTTTCGGACCTTCTCCGGAACAATCGTCGGGATCCCCTTTTCCCGAATGCGGGCCGCCAGGGCAAGCTCCCGGTGTGCCTTGGACGGCCGGAACAGATATTTCACCTTTTGCCACAGGCCCGGATAATAATAAATTTTAACGAGGCGAAACCGGCCGGTTCCGGCGTCGAGGCAGCGCAGGACTTTTTTTGACTTTGACGCCTTCATCACCTCGCAGTCGGTGATGTTCCAATGCCAGAGCGGATCTTGATTGCGCATAAAACGCCTTCTGTCCGGTTATCGTTTTGCCCGCAGCCCCATGTCGTCCGGGCACAGCCGGAGATGCCACAGGCATAGCCGGGCGTAAATCTTCCATTTGCGCCGCGGTCTCGGCTTCATTCCCAGGGTCAGCGCCACCGCCAGGGAGGCCAGCAGAAAATTAACGCCCAGCTTGACCGGGCGGAAAATCCGCAGGACCACCCAGGCGAGCGTGCTTCTGTTCTTTTTGAAAAAAAGGTAACTGGACCGGTAATATTCGATCCAGGCCAGATCGGGGGCCTTGTTTTTACTGGCGCCCTGGATATGGTAAATCCGAGACCCGGGCACGTGATACACCCCGTATCCCGCCTGGCGCATACGATAGCACCAGTCCGTCTCCTCCAGGAAAAAAAAGTAGTCCCCGTCCAGAACGCCCACTTTGGCCATGGCCTCCGCCCTCACCAGCATGCAGGCGCCGATGACCGAATCCACCGCCAGGGGTTCCTGATAATCCTTCCGCTTGCTGGGGTATTTTCCGGGAAAGATAATTTTCAGCAGGCTCTTGTTGAGCAGTTCGGAAACCAGCCCGGGGAAATTATCAAAAGAGTTCTGCCTGGAACCGTCCGGGTTCAGATACTGGGGCGCCGCGATGCCCGCGCCGGGGTTCTCATCCATGAATCCGACCAGCGTTTCGACGGCGCCTTTTATCAGTTCCGTGTCCGAGTTGAGCAGCATGGCATAGCGGGAGGAAACCTGCGGCAGGATTTGGTTGTTGGCCCCGGCAAACCCCTCGTTATTCTGGTTGACGATCAGCCTTACCTGAGGGAATCGCTCGCGGACGGCTTCGGCGCTGCCGTCGGACGAGGCATTGTCGACCACCACCACTCCATAGCTCAAGGTTTCGATGCACGTAAAAATCGACTCCAGACACCTGAGCACCAGGTCCCGGGTGTTCCAGTTGACGATGATGATGGTCAGATCCGTTGGCGGCATTGGCCTTACCTGAATCCCGTCACTTTAAGCCGGCCGGAGGAGGCAGCCCCAGCTTTTTGTTTTTTTTCATCCGGCGCCGCTTCCTTTTGGCGATGTCTTCCGGGTAAAGATGGGGATAATATTTTCTCCACCGTTTGTGAACCCAGAACCACTGCTCCGGATAAGCCCTGACCGCCCCTTCAATCGCGTCGGTCATGACCTGGGTGTTCTTCGCCAGGTCGGCGCGAAGGTCGCCGGTCCGTGCCATGGGCAGGGGTTTTCCGATCTGAAGGGTAAAATTGCCGTCGCCGTTTCGGACGCAGAAACCGGGCAGGACCGGGCTTTTGCAGCGCATGGCCAGCAGGGAAGCACCGGCGGTGGCGGTCACATACCGGTCAAAGAACTTGATCTTGACCCCCAGGGAGCTTTTTGTTCCCTGATCCACCAGAACCGCCAGGGCCTTATCCTGGCGCAGGGCCCGGATCATGTCGGACATGGCCTCGTCCTTGTAGATCACCTCGCTCCCGAACCGGCTCCGCAGACCGTATACCCATTTATCGACGAATTTATTCTCGAGTTCCCGGGCGACAACGGCCACCGCCGTCTTGAAGTACAAGGGCCAGAACAGCGGTACCACTTCCCAGTTTCCCAGATGGGCGGAGATCAGCACCACGCCCCGGTGCCCGCTCATGGCTTCCCGCAGATGTTCTTCGCCCCTGACCGTCACTTTTTTCAGGATATCGTCTCCTGAAAAACAGGTCATCTGACATATCTCGATCAGGGTAATCCCCAGGTTCTGAAAAATCCGCCGGGATGTTTCTCTGACCTTTTCCGACGACCAGTCCGGATAAACAAACGCCAGATTCCGCCGGACGATTCGCCGATGCCGGACATCCATGTAATATATCAGCAGCCCCACGATTCTGCCGATGGCGGCAATATGACGATAAGGGATACGGGTGATATGCGAAGCAAACTTTTTCCGCAAAATCAGTGAGTCCTTTCCAGTATTTGCTGTCGGGCATAACCTATAACAAGGCCGGCCTTTCGTGTCAATCGATCCTGGCGCGTCACGCTTCCGTCAGGCCCAGATCCGCGAAGATATCCGGCAGCCGGTACTTGCGAACGGCCCTGGCCCATCGCCGCTGATATTTTCGGGCCAGTGCCTGACCGGCCGACGAACGGATGCGGGCTTTGTCAAAATCGATCAGATAAATTCTGCGGTCTTGATCGACCAGAACATTGCCGGGATGAAGATCTACATGATGAATGCCGGCGTTGATCAGCAGGCGGATATGGCGGGCAATCTCCGGAATCAGGCGCAGAGACTGCTCCTGCTGCGTAACGCAGAACCGAACGAAGGGAATGTGCCCGGGGATTTCCCTGGTTATCAGCCAGGCCCGATACCATAGCAGTCCATGACTGGCGTAGGCCACAGGAACCGGTACGCTGACTCCGGCTTTCTTCGCCCATGCCAGGCATTCAAACTCTCTTCGGGAACGAACGCGCAACGTCCGCAAATAAATGTCCCGGTTCAACCGGGACATCCACCCGCCGCGTTTATAAAACTTGATAACCACCGGGCCGGTTTCGGGACTAGACGCGAATTGCGGCGCCGCCCGGCCCTCAAGTCGTTCAGATGCTTTATATGACCCTTTCTGGAATATTTCCACAAAAGCGCCCAGCGTCGCAGCGCTCAACGGTTCATAGAAGCCGAAGGAATAAAGCCCGTGCGTTGTCTTCCGGATAGCCGGTAAATAATTTTCCGAATGCGCTTTCATTGGCCTATATATGATCAACCAAATAATAATAGGGTGTTGATTTGGAACTGGTATAGCATGGAAAGGTTTGTGCTGGCAATACGGGCGGGGTTTAAGATTCAGGGTATAGAGTTCAAGGTGCAGGGTTTAAGGTGTAAGATCCCGGGGCAAGGTACACCTTAACCCTTAAACCCTGAACCTTAAATCCTTAAAAAATATCTGCTTTACAAAGGACCATGCGTCTGATTTGCTCCTGCCAATCGAAAGGTGAAAATAAGGAGCTCAACAATGAAACCGACCGTCTTTATCACCCGCACGCTGCCGGAATCGGGGCTGAAACTGCTCCGGGACCGTTTCAGCGTGAGCGTGTTTGAAAAGCCCGAGCCTATTGACCGGCAGACATTGAGGCAGGGGGTCAGCCGGGCCGACGCTCTGGTCTGCCTCCTGTCCGACCGCATTGACGCCGACATTCTGGACCATGGCAGACGGCTGAGAATCGTCGCCAATTACGCCGTCGGCTACAACAACATCGATATCGCGGCCGCCCGGGAAAGAAACATCATGGTGACCAACACCCCCGGGGTGCTGACCAACGCCACCGCCGAACTGGCCTTTGCCCTGATCATCACGCTGACCCGCCGGATTCTCACGGCCGACCGGTTCACCCGCCGGGGCCAATTTATCGGCTGGGATCCGCTGCTGCTGCTCGGGGATGAACTGGCGGGCCGGACCCTGGGAATTGTCGGTATGGGCCGGATCGGCCGGTCACTGGCGGAAAAAA
This sequence comes from Thermodesulfobacteriota bacterium, assembly GCA_040753795.1. NCBI lineage: Bacteria > Pseudomonadati > Thermodesulfobacteriota > Thermodesulfobacteriota bacterium. Next base: position 465,391 of record JBFMDX010000001.1, on the reverse strand, counting down.
GCCGCGCCTTCGGCATGTCCGTTGTCTACCACAATCGCCGCCCCCTGAATAAAGAAACGGAAACGCGGCTGGCGGCAAGTTACTGTTCCTTTGATGAGTTGCTCGGCCGCGCCGATATCATCTCCATCCACGCGCCTCTGACCGCCGAGACCCGGCATCTGTTCAACCGGGCGACTTTTGAGAAAATAAAGCCCGGCGCCTGTCTGATCAACACCGCCCGGGGGGAAATCGTCGACGAAGCTGCCCTGGTCGAAGCGCTATTGTCGGGTCGGCTCAAGGGCGCCGGCCTGGATGTGTATGAACGGGAGCCGGCCATCACCAATGCTTTGATGAGCATGGACAACGTCGTTCTGCTGCCGCACATCGGTTCGGCCACGGTTGAAACCCGGTCGAACATGGCCGTCATGGCGGCGGAAAACGTCATCGCCGCCCTGGAAGGACGAAAACCGAAAAACCTGGTGCCGGAAATGGCTCTGCCTTAAATCCAGGAAAGCCAGGTAGCAAAGATGAGATGACAAGTCACCGCCAGGACGGGCAGCCCGACGGCGGCGATGGTTTTGGCCTTCAAGGTCAGATGATCGTGGCACCAGGCCACCACTAAAAACGGCAGGCAGTAAGCCGCAATGATCAGCCAGATATTAGGCCATTGCCACCAGACATTGTCCCATACCAGCAAACCGGCCCGGTTCAGCAGGACCTCCACGAACACTGACGCCAGGCCCATCATCATTGGGATCACCAGTCGGTTGGGAAGGCCCAGAATCTTCAGGGACCGGTCCGCAGGCAGGGCCTTGATGACCAGAAGAGCGGCCACGGCAAAAAAGAAGGCAATTTCGATGTTCAGTCCGACATAAATCACGTAAGCGGAATTACCGCCCGGCGTGCTCCACATGGGCGCCCAGCCGTTGATCTTCAGCACCAGGGCGTTGAACATCTCCCAGATGAATTCCCCGGCCCAGAAGGCAATGCCCAGGGTCACCGCCGGCCAGTTTTTCCTTTCGATCTCGGTGATGTAGGCGTAAATGACAAAAATCAGCAGCGGCACGACGTACCACTGCATGTTGCCGGTATGGCGCAGAATGGATACCGCTTGCTCACTGGCAGGACTCATGACGCCCCTCTTATCCGGATTGAACCGGCAATTGTCTGACGTCCATAAAGTGTACCACTCGGTTGAACATGAACGTCAGCAATTCATAAACGGAAAAATCCTCTTCCTCTGTCTTGAGCCGGTTCATGATCTCCCGGTTCTTCAAAACCTGGATTTTCAGCTTCTGAATCCGCTTCAATTGCCCCAGGGACTGGGCCAGCGGCGGGGCCACCTGGCCCGCCGCATCCGGACCTCCCTGCGCCTTTTTAATCAACTGGTCGAGTTGCTCGGGGGTAACGGCCAGAAGCTGTTCACGGTGCTCCCTGGTCTTGAACAGGGTCTGGCGCTCGATCAGGCGGCGGATCTCCTGTCCCGTTCGCTTATTCTCCGCGTTCAGTTCAGTCTTGAACATCTCCCGCGCCGGGTCGACAAGGGTGGTCCTCAAAAACTGAAGCGCCTCCCGTTTCCGCTCCATCCGGGCCTCAAATTCCGAAACGGCGCTTTTCCAGAACATGGCGTTAATCTCGGGGACAACCGATTCCGGCGGCCGGCCTTCCTTTTTGGCCGCCTTGAGCCTGGCCGCCGCCTCATGGAAGAGCGGGGAAGTTTTAGAAAATAAAGTCTCGCCGGTCAGCAGCCGGTAGATCATGGCCACGACAGAATACCAGTCCTGAAGATAATATGCCGGACGCAGGTCCTTGTAAAAAGCGAGCAGCAGTCTGTTATTGAACATATGCAGCGGGGTGGCATAAAGAGAAGTGCCGCCCAGAAACGGCTGTTCAATCTCCTCCGGAGTTTCCGTACCGAATATCACCGACGTTTCAAAATCGATCAGCCCGATGGAAAACCGTTCCGGTGTGGCCAGAAAAGCGGGATAATTGTCCATGTCGCCGTCAAGGAGCAGATTGTCCGGTTTAATGTCCCTGACGGCAACGCCTTTTCCCTTGAGCCAGGCCAGCAACTCGATAACGTTGGCCACGACGCCTTCTTTATATTTTCTGTTCTGAAAATATCGTTTTGATTTCAGATAATCGACGACCATGGCCCTGTATCTGTCAATGACCTCCCGGTTTCCCTCCACGATCCGGCTCAACAGCTGATTTACCCCCGGCGCCCGCTCTTCGCTGACCTTTTGTTCACTCTGGTCTATGGGTTTACCGCTGATGGTGTGAAAAAACCATTCCTGCATCTTGTACAGCATGTCGGATGAAGCGGCGCCGGTGTCGGTCATCAAACGGGACGCCTTCTCATTGAAAATTTTGTAAACGCCCTTCAGGTCCACCCCGACCTGAGTGTTTTCAATGCCGTACCGGCCCTCGAATTTCTCAAAATTGTCCAATATCGAATGATCGCGGGTGATCTCTTCCTGGACTTTAGTGCCCAGGCCGTGGAAAAGCTGCAGAACGTCCGCCAGAAACATATATTTGGAAAGGTCCATGAAAAAAACAAAGCCGCCTCCTATTTTGAGATACCGCTGGTATTCCTGATTGAAGTTCAACCATTCAAAATAGGCGTCCTCCCGCTGATCCCCCTTGAGTTCATTGATGCGGGGAAACTTGTAAATCTTATCCAGGATCATGGAAACGCCCGGTATCAGGCATTCCCGCGGCTTTAACGTATCGACAATTTTTCTGTCCCGGACGATACAGCGGATATATTCCTCAAAATCAGTTATCGGCCTGGGCGGAATTTTAATGACCAGCTTGCTGTCGTAAATCGCGAAAAAACAGGTGCTCTGGCTGCCTGTTTCCTCGGCGATAGGGCCGACGGTCACCCGCCGCGAGGTTTTGTCTTTATTGTACTCCACGATCAGATCATAGGTGATCAGCTTGGGATACTGGCGGCTGGGCTCCACCTCAACGATCTGCGACACGGCGTCTCGCGGGACACCCAGGGTAAGCTTGTAAAGCGTCATGAAATAGTCAAGAAGACTTTCGACGGTAACTCCGCTCCTGCTTTCCGCTTTGCTCTCTGTCATTGGAACCCAAGAAAATGAAATTATGAAAAAAAGGAATACGTCTGTCGCTCTACTTGTTATTTAAAGATGGGACCGTTTATATGTCAATCTTTAATTTAACGGCAATTGACGGCCTGGGAAAAGTGCTTTATTCTAAAAAAATGATTTTTGTCACCGATCATATCACCATCGCCGAGGCGGAACTGGATTTCAAGTTCATCCGCGCCTCGGGTCCGGGCGGCCAGAACGTCAACAAGGTCTCTTCGGCGGTCCAGCTCCGGTTTGACGTCCGCCGTTCTCCTTCCCTGCCGGAGGAAACCCGGGCCAGGCTGATCCGCCTGTCCGGCCGGCGGATCACGGATGACGGCATCCTGATCATCGAGGCCCGGCGGTTCCGTGATCAGCCGCGGAATCGCCAGGACGCCGTCGACCGGCTGACGGCCCTGATTCGCCAGGCAGCGGTCAGGCCAGTCGTTCGCCGGAAAACAAGCCCCACGGCCGCTTCCCGGCGGCGTATCCGGGAAACGAAAATCCGCCAGAGCCGATTAAAACAAAACCGCGGTAAAATTACGGACTTTGAATAATTAAGTAACCTGGCGACACCTTCCCCGACATGGCCTGTGTATCGACTTTAATCAAAGCGCCGGACGGCAGGTCGGGCAAAACAGCGCCTTCGGCGCGGAAAGATCCTTGCCTTGAATCAGGACGGAACCGACTTTTACCAAAACCATTTCCGGGAATACTTCAAACGGACCGTTGCCATTAATCCTGCCCCGTTTCTGACCCCGCTGATCGACAACCTGGCCAAGGACGCGACTGTGCTTGACATCGGCTGCGGCTCCGGACGGGATCTGCTGTGGCTCAAAGAACGGGGCTTCCGGGTCACGGGCTTTGAACGCTCGCCCGGCCTGGCAAAACTGGCCGCAGCGCACGCGGGATGTGACGTTATCACGGGCGATTTTGAACAATATGATTTCTCCCGTTTCTCATTTGATGCCGTCATGGCATGCGGCTCCCTGGTGCATGTTCCCCAGGGGCGGCTGGCCGGTGTGCTTCAGAACATCCTGCGGGCGCTGACGCCTTCAGGCATCTCTTATGTTTCCCTGAAGCAGGGCCGCGGCCTGAAATCCGATGCCTTCGGCCGGACCTTTTATTTCTGGGAAAAAACGCTTCTGGATGAGTTGTGGCGGGAGCTGGGCCTGACGGTCGTTCACGCTGCAGCCAGTCGTTCAGCCCTCAATTCCGGAGACGACTGGCTGGCTTATGTACTGCGGCCCCTTCCGGCCCCCCTGAACCCCTTAAATCTTGCACCTTAAACCTTGTACCTTGCACCCCTCCCCCATTGACCTTCCCCGGTTTTTTCTTTATGGTGGGGCATAACCGGCTGTTTGGCGCCCGGTCAACCATCGCACGGGAATTTCCGATTTTATGCCGCGGGTCACCTTTATCCATACGGCCGATATCCATCTGGACACGCCCTTCAAAGGACTGTCCGAAATCGACGCCGATCTGGCCGACCGCCTGAGACAGTCCACTTTTCAGGCGTTCCGACGGGTGGTGGACCTTTGTCTCCGGGAACCGGCGGACTTTCTGCTGATCGCCGGCGACACCTTTGACGGAGAGACCCGGAGCCTGTCGGCGCAACTGGGTTTTGCCGAGGAACTGGGGCGTCTGGCTGAAGCGGGTATCCCGGTTTACCTGACCTTCGGCAACCATGACCCCGCCGACGACTGGCTCAGGGAAATTCCCCTGCCCGGGAACGTGCACTGCTTCTCCCCGGCCCGGCCGGAGACCGTCACCTTTTCCAAAGACGGCCGTCCCCTGGCGGATATCCACGGACTCAGTTTTGACGGCGGGAAAAGCGCCGACAACCCCGTACTCCTTTTCCGGAAAACAGAAGACCCGGCGCCCTTTTCCATCGGCCTGCTCCACGCCACCGTCGGCCCGGCCGGACCCCATGCCCCTTACAGCCCTTTTGCCGTGGACGATGTCATGGACAAGGGGTTTGACTACTGGGCCCTGGGCCACGTTCATAAGCAGCGGATCGTCCGTCAGGCCGACCCGGCCATCGTCTATCCCGGCAATCCCCAGGGCCGGGATTTCGGGGAACCGGGGCTCAAGGGCTGCTGCCGGGTGGTCCTGGAAACCGGACGGCAGCCGGTCATCTCGGTCATCCCCACCTGCGCCATCCGTTTTGAAACCGTGTCCGTGGACCTGTCGGATATAGAGGCCCTGACCGAGGTTCCGGACAAAATCGAAGAGGCCATCGGCGACAGCAACCCCGCGACGGAGGCCGACTGCCTGACGCGGGTCGTCCTGAGAGGGCGGACACCGCTGCACCAGCACCTGAGCAAAGAAGAAGATCTCTCGGACCTGGCCCGCCGGATGAATGAACTCCGGGCGGGAACCCGGTTTTACCACATTGACCGCATCGAATCCGAAACCCTGCCCGATATCGACCTGGCCGCCGTGGCCCGGGGAAACGATTTTCCGGCGGAAGTTTTCCGGACCATCCGCGGATATGACGACAACCCGGCGGAAAGCAGCCGCCTGATCCAGTCACTGGCCGGCGAATTCGCCACGCCCGGGATCAGAAAAGAGATCAGCCTGCCGGATGAAGAGGCCTGCCGCCGCATAATGGCGCTGGCGCAACGCCAACTGATAGACCTTTTTTTTCCGTAACCCTTATGCGTCTTGTCGAACTGAACATTGACGGCTTCGGCCTGTTCACCGGGTATACCCTCTCCGGGTTGAAACCGGGCGTCAATATCATCTTCGGAGAGAATGAGGCCGGGAAATCCACCCTGTTGCAGTTCATCCGCTTCACCCTGTTCGGTTACCCGCGGCCTTTGGAGCAGCGCCTGCCCCCGCAAAACGGCGGCCGCCACGGCGGCCGGGTCAACGTCCTGCTGAACGACGGAGCGGAGCTTGTGCTGGAGCGGACCGCCGGATATCCCGGCGACATCCAGCTGTACTCGGACGACACCACCACCGCCGGCACCCAGGAGTGGTCACGACTGATAGGGCATGCCTCCGGAGACCTGTTTGAAAACGTTTACGCCATTTCTCTAAATGAACTGACCGGCCTGGAATCCCTGAATCATTCCGGAGTCGAGGATCGCATCTTCAGCCTCGGCCTGGGCCTGAAAAACATTTCCGTTAATGATATTGAACGGAACCTGACGGACCGGATGGAGGCCATTTACAAGCCCAGGGGAAGCAAGCAGACGGCCATCCGTCTGGCCCGGGAGATTTCTGAATACAACCGCGAAATCGAGGCCCGGCAGCTTCATCTGCCCCAATATCAACAGCTTTCCCGGGATATTGACCGCCATCAGGAGGAACTGGGCCGGGTGGAGGCCGAGCTGTCGGACCGGCAGTCCCGGTACGACCGGCTCAGCGCTTACGGAAAATGCTATCCCAGTTTTGTCATCATCCGGGACGCCGACCGGGAACTGGCGGCCCTGCCGGAATGGCGTCCCTGGCCGGAAAACGGCGCCGCCCGCCTGGAACAGATGGAACAGGAAGAGGCCCGCCTGCGGCAGGTTCTGGCCGGCCTCCGGGACGAGCTGGCCGCGGCACAGGCCGGTGAGGCCGGCGGTTACAACGAAGCCCTGGCCGGCCGGACCGAGGAAGTTGAAGCCCTGTCCCGTAACCTGGAAAAGTACAAGACCTGGGCCGGGGAAAGCGGCCGGGACCGGGCCGACCTGGATGACCTGGACCAGTCCATCGCCCGGCGCGTTACCGCCATCGGCACCGGCTGGACGAAGGACGCCGTCCTGGCCTTTACCGACATGGTGACCCGTCGCGACCGGCTGACCGGTTTTAAACAGCGGCTGGAAACTTTACAAGGCAGCCGCGACCGCCTGGACACGGAAATCAGCCTGCTCAAGGCCCGGCGCTCGCCGGTTCACGTCCGCAACGCCTGCCTCCTTATCGCCCTGTGCCTGCTGATCGGCGCGGCCCCCCTGCTTTACGACAAAAACTATCTCTGGGCCGGCGTCCTGATCCTGATCAGCCTGGTTGTGTTTTTCGGCAGAAAACTGCTGGTGGTGGATGCCCCCTTAAGAGAGGCGCTCCAGGCTTCCGCCCTGCTGGAGACGGAAAAGGCCGCGGCAGACGACCAGCTCCAGCGCTATCTTGGCGAGGAACTGGGGCTGCCGCCGGCGCTCTCCCCGGAAGCGGCCCTGGAGACGCTGCGGGTCATCGAGCAGCTCGGCCCGGACATCGCCGCCCGGAACCGGCTCCGCGACCGGCTCAACGAAAAGGAGCGGTTCCTCAAGGCCTTTGAAGCGGCCCTGGAATCCCTGGCCAGGATCTCGTCCGACAGCGCGGCTGAAACGGACAAGGTCCGGTTGGCCGGCCGCGTCCTGAAGGAGCACAAAGAAGCCGTCTCCCGGAAAAACCTGTTTATCCAGAAACAGAAGGAAGTGGCCCGGCTGCGGGAGGCGGAGAAAAAGGCCGGCCAGGCCCTGGCCCTGGCCGAGGAAGCGATCGACCGGCTGCTGACCTCGATCCAGGCCGAGGACCGCGTCGACTTTAAAGAAAAATACCGGATGAACGCCCGGGTCGGCGCCATGACGGAACAGCGGCGCCAGGCCGTGCGGACCATCGAGCAGATCGCCGGCGTTCATGACAGCGAAAACGTCATCGCTTATCTGGCGGCCACGGAAAAACCGGTTTTCGAAAAAGAACTGGCCCAGGCCGGCCAGGCGTTGAAAGCGTTAATGGAGCAGCGGGATGAGTGGAACCGGAAAATCAGCGCCGACATGACCCGGCGCGACCAGCTGCGCGCCGCCTCCAGCCTGGCTGAAATCATGACCCGGGTCGCCACCTGCCGGGAAAACCTGAACCGCTGCCATCAGGAGTGGCTGGCCGCCAGAATCGCCCGGCAGGTCGTGCAGCAGGTCAAACAGCAGTACGAACAGCAGAAGCAGCCGGCCATTATCCGCAACTCCAGCGATTTCTTCCGGCGCATCACCGGCGGCCGCTACCAGCGCATCCAGGTGTCCCTTGAAGACAGCCGGGTGCTGGTGTTTGACCAAAGCGGCGCGGCCCGGCGCATCGACCAGCTCAGCCGGGGCACCCGGGAGCAGCTCCTGATCAGCATCCGCCTGGGATTTATCGAAGAGTATGAGAAGAAGACCGAGTCCCTGCCCCTGGTCCTGGACGAGATCCTGGTCAATTTCGACCGGAAACGGGCCGAACGAACGGCCGCCCTCCTGCATGAATTTTCACAAAACCGCCAGACCCTGCTCTTTACCTGCCACCCGGAAACAGAAGGACTGTTTCAGGGCTTGCCGGTCAACCGGATCGCCATCGGAAACTGATCACTCCCCGTACATATCCGTAATCAGCTTGCGCAACTGGGCGGCTTTACCGTCAGGCAGCCGGTCAATTTTCTTCTGCAGTCTCTTCCTGCTGATGGTACGGATCTGGTCCACGGCAATTTCCGCTTTTTTGTCGGCGCAAGTGATCTGAATCCGGGTTCTCCATTGCGGGTGGAGCTTTGAAGTTAAGGGGCAGACAACGATCGTTTCCAGGTGCTGGTTCATTTCATCCTGGCTGATGACGACGACCGGCCGCACTTTTCTGATTTCGCTGCCGATGGCGGGATTCAGGTCCGCGTAATAAATGTCGTACCGCTTAATCTCCAAAGTCCTCGTCCTCCAGGCCGTCGGAAACCGTGGTTTCAAAATCTTCCCAGGACTCCTTTTCCCGGGCCATGGCTTTATACGTTTCTTCCCAGGTCAGCCGGCCTTTTTCTTTATTGCGCAGCAGCAGCCCGCCCTCTGTTTCCTCCAGCAGCAACGAATCCTTCAACCCGTATTTATCAAGCAGGGCCTTGGGGATTCGAACCCCTTTGGAATTGCCGATGGGAACCAGCTTCACGTCTCTTGTCCGTAATTGACTCCGCATGGTCATCTCTCCTGAATATATGGCAACTATTTTGTAATTATTGTAATTACATTTTGCTGGCGGTGTCAAGGGTCTTGAGCGGCTTTTTTTGATCCAACTACACTCCGCCCGACGGCATCAGTTTGATATGCATCTGTCTTGAGCGGGGGCCGTCGAACTCGCAGAAGAAGACCGACTGCCAGGTGCCCAGCACCAGGCGGCCATCCTCCACCAGGACCGTCACGGAACTGCCCATCAGACTGGCCTGGATATGGGCGTCGGAATTGCCCTCCACATGGCGAAAGGCCTTGTCCGCCGGCACCACTTTTGCCAGATGGCCGAGAATGTCCCGGCAGACGTCGGGATCGGCGTTTTCATTGATGGTGATGCCGGCAGTGGTGTGCGGCACGTAGGCGATGACCAGACCGTCGGCCAGGCCGGCCGCTTTCACCGCCTGCCGCAACTCGTCGGTCACGTCCACCATCTGCTTCCTGGCACTGGTTTTCACGGATACGGTAATCATGGGGTCTCCCTTCAGCATTGATCATGATCGGCAATCATGCTGATCTTGTAAAAATTCGGAATCTACCTTGTTTCGTCACCCCGGCGAAAGCCGGGGTCCAGTGAAATCAAGTGGCTCTGGCTTCTGCTGCTCGCCGGAATGACGATGACAAAGCTCTTTTACGACTTCATCAATCCTAACTTTCAACGTATTCCTGGGCTGTCGCGAAAAGTCATTTTTATTCGCGCCCTGACCCTTTTGGGGCCGGTTGAAACCGTCTGCTGCATTTCTCGAACTCGGGCTGTCCGGCAGAACTGAATCCCACAGGCGCGCGCCCTCAAACAGCGAGAAATGCTTGACGCAGCCGCCTTCAACCGGCTATCTCCCAAACGGTTCAAACGGCGCTCACAAAAACAACTTTTCGCTAAGCCCGTTATTCCCGATGGATTTTTATCCCACAATACAACTCATATTTTCACAACGAAACGGACAAGGCAAATTGCTGCCGAATCGAAAGTGTTTTGTAAACGAAATTGAACGTAACGCAGAAATTGAGCCGAACATCAATTTTCAGAAATGCCCACGATCAGCACAACTGGCCCTGAAGGCGGCCGGAGGATTCGGCCGCCGTATTGACATCAACAGCCGAATCCGATAAAAAAGTTCATCATGTATTCGTTGAATTCACGGGGGCGGGGTTTCGCTTGAACATGGCTGGTAGGATATAACCATTGCCGCTATTCACCAACAGGTGCGAAAACTGTTCTGCTGGATGGATGAAATGGAAAAAAAAAGGAAACCAATACCAAAAGACATTGAACTGTGCATTCTCTTCAAGAGCAAGCGTCGATGCGCCCTTTGCTTTCATTACAACTGTGATCTATGTGTCAAGGAAGGACAGATAGCGCACATAGACCGGAACCCGGAAAACTGTGTAGAGGAGAACTTAGCTTGGCTCTGCCTACTACACCACAACCAGTACGACACACGTCCAAGCCAAAGTAAAAGTTTTCAGAAAAGCGAACTCGCCAAAGCTAAAGCCGACCTACTCGCCTATCTTTCCCAACACAATGAACAGATTCTCTCGGTTCCTCATTACGATTCAACACTCGCGACACATCCTTCACGAGGTATAGCCCTCGATGTTTTCCAAATCCGACTGCCTGTTTATCGAGCATTCCAGAAAATCGCTTTACACATTGTGCGAGAGGCGATTGTCCCACATGAAGTGCTCTTTGAATACTTACGTGAAATACAAGATGCGCTCTTCTTGTTTGACGAGGATTTAGACCAATATCTGCTGCACGTCTACAGACAAGCAGTACGCTTACGCGGCTTGCAGGGGCGCATGGAGCAACCCGAGCGCTATAACAACGAGCAATGGTCCAAGATCGTTGATGACGAAACGGACCTGATCCTGTGGTTTGACAAACAGCTGGAAGAAGGAAGAAATAGGTTCAATCGCTACCTTAATATTACCGATCAATAACCTTCTGGAAGTGGTTCTGGAAGGTTTGTGGACGCGTCACCAACAACACCTCAGGAGTGACGTTCTCCAAAGGAGACGTAGATGATAAATTGGATACTTGATAACAAAGAATGGGTCTTCAGCGGATTCGGGGTTACAGTTGTTGCAGGCATTTTGGTTACCGCAGTCCGACTAGTACGTAAGGATTTAACCGAGGGGGGAGCTGGAAAGACGTCCATCTCTATTACAAACCACAATATCATGTCAAATGAGGGGAAGGTTGCTGGTACAACAACAGTCCACGACATAGACATACTAAAGGCAAAGACTCATATATTATTCATTGATGATGACCAGAAATTCAAAGTTGTCGATATTCTTGTAAAGAGCGGCTGGGTCCACACACGGCGGATGAGTGACGTTGGTTCTATTGATGACGAAAAAATACAAAAAGCGCAGATTCTCTTTATTGACATACAGGGCGTAGGCAGGAAACTTCAGTTTCGGGACGAGGGCCTCGGTTTAGCCAGCGCTGTCAAAGATAAGTTCCCAAACAAAAAAGTCGTCATTTACTCAGCGCAGACGCAAGGTGAACGATTTCATGATGCCTTGCGAAAGGCTGACGACTTTCTTCCCAAGAACGCCGATCCCTATGAATTCCAACAACTCACCGAACGTCTTGCTTCAGAGCTTTCCATCGAGCCATGAAATATTCTATTCGACAGCCCGACAATGAGGAAATCGCTGGGAATATGCTTCCCCAATGTGGGGCATGCTTCTCCCAATGTAAGACAAATTCAACCACAAAAATAAAATGCTCGGCTGACGGTCTCACGCGGCGTTTAGGGTTAGGGAAAACAGAACAGGGCCTCGTCTTGCTTTGTTCTCCAGATAAAGACGACGTGAACAGTTCGAAAGTTTTTCGCTCCCGAATGTCCGCTTATGTTACCATTCTCTCACACGTAATGACCGTGCGAACAGACATGGCAGCGGCCTTCAACCAACAGATGAAGCGTCTACTCCACAATCTCACTTCGTTGAATGCCCACTGTATCCAGGAGATCTTCGATCTCGTTTCGCAGGACACATTAACCAAAAACATTTCCCAACAGCTGAAAACCGTACAAAATGTTTTAAAGGCATCGCCACAGAAAGCTGCGAGAACTATCCTCCGAATTGCCAAAAACAATCTTGCTATGAAGTCGGAATTTGTAGCTATGCGTTATTTGGAGGATGCGAGTCCCCATCCTCAATTAAGGGTTCATCAAATTCAGAAGGTTGTTCTCAATGTGCTTCATGCTTTCTTCCAAGACTTCACAGATCACAGCGTCAGGGTTTACGTTAACGATTCTCCTTTTACAGTTCTTCTCGACTATGACACCTTTCATGTAGCTTTGTACCATGTCTTCGACAATGCTACTAAATATATAATGCCGAATTCAGAGTTAATCGTTAGCTTTGAAGCCAAAGATGGGAGAGTAAAGGTAGTCTTGGACATGTTGAGCCTGCCAATATCACCACAAGAACTCGCTCGTCTCGGAGAAGAAGGTTTCTCTGGCAGCTTGGCGATTCGTTTACAGTTAGCTGGACACGGCTTGGGAATGTTCCGCACTAAGCGGCTCTTAACTGTGAATAGAGGCCTATTGAATGTCCAACCAAATATTTCGCCATCGAAGGTGATAAAGCATAATGGCATTACATATGAATACAATAGGTTTGTGTTTAGCCTTCTTGAGTCAACGAGGGAGGGACGAATCGGGTAACCGGGGGGTTCTTCCTGGTGCCAGAGCTTGGCGTTAGACACAAGTCCGAACTGACATTCCCGCAACAAAACGACCTCCGTAAAACCCGTACCCCGGTCATGCAAAAAGACTTTTGTGAGCAACATTGATTATTTTGGGAAGAAAGGTCGCGACGGTCTTCGCGTCAAGGATTTCTCGCTGTTTGAGGGCGACGGGCCATGGTTTCCTCCGGTGATGCCGGACAGCCCGAGTTCGAGAAATCCAGCGAAGGGCGTCGCGACCGCCCGAAATAATCACGTTGCGAACAAAACGGCTTTTTGAACATGACCAATATGCATCGCATGCATGTCGGAGGACAGCATATCTATTTATTCTTTCTAGCGGCATAAAAAGGAAATAGGTATGCTGTCCCCGGTATTCACTCCCGCGTCAGCAGCGCCAGCATCTCCAGGTAACGGGTCTCGGGGAAAAAATCAAAAGGGATGATCTTTTCCACCTCATAACCGCCCGCGGTCAACCGCGAGAGGTCTCTGTTCAGGCTGACAGCATTGCAGGAAAGACAGGCGATCCGTTTCGGCCGGAACACATCCGCGATCCAGTCCAGCACTTCCGGTTCAATGCCCGTCCGCGGTGGATTGACATAGAGCAGTCGGTGGTCAGGGTCCACGGTCAGCAACTCCGCCAACTGGGGCAGACGCTGCCGGGCCGCGCCCCGCAGGATAGTCGCCGATGGGGCATTGATCCCGGCGCATTCCACGCTCTCGGCGCTGATTTCAACGCCCGCCACACACCCGGCACGACCGGCCCAGCGCCGCAGACTGCCGCCGATGCCGCAGTACAGGTCCAGAACCCCATCATCCGCCCCCGGGGCCAGAAAGGATTCGGCTTCGTCCAGGGCCGCCCGGGACAGATCCGGGATCAACTGCTGAAAAGCGGTCGGGCCATAAATCAGACCGGTAGAGTCGATGGACCGGGGCTCGCCCCAGACAAGATGCCAGGTGTTTTTGGCCGTTACCCGGCGGCCGGCCGCGGGATGCAGATGCAGCCACAGTCCCTGGCCGCCGGCCCGCGCGAACGCTCCGGTCACTTCGGCAGTCAGCCAGGAAAGGTCCGGAAGGTCCCGGATCTTGACCACCAGGGTCACCTGGCTGCCGGATTGCAGATAATAGGCCAGGGGAAATGACCCGGCCGCTGGCAGGACGCCGGCCATCAGGCCGATAATGGTATTGACGCGGGATGAGTGCAGGGGACAGTGATGGATGGGGATCAGGGCCTGCCGGTGACGCAAACCTATGCGCCAGCCGCCCTCTCCCCATTCGGCCGCCAGGCAGACCTTTTCCCGGTACCCTTTCCGGTTTTCTTCAGCCGGCTCCCGTACCGGGCCAATCCGATCCCCCCAGGCAGACAAGATCTGGCTGACGAACCTGCGCTTTTCGTCCAGCCGCTCTTGCGGTGAAAGTTTGCGGTTGTGGCACCCGGGACAAAAAAAAGGGCAGAGCGGCTCCTGCGTCCGCCCTGCCCCCTGGTTGCTACTTGTCATACTGCTCCGGTTTATAACCCGCCGAACCCGTCATCGGTAATCTCGATGGCGGCCGGGCAGGTGGCCATGACCGAATCCAGGCTGCCCAGGGTCTGGTAGACGACGGTGTTGAGGAAGAACTCGGCCGTCTTGACCTGGCCGTTGTAAAAATCGACATCGGACTTCTTGGCTCCGGCGATCTTCGGCGCGGCGGCCATGGCCCTCCACAGCAGCATCCAACCCATGATGGTATCGCCCATGGCATGGAGGAACGGCAGGGAGTGGGCAAAGGCTTCCTTGATTTTTCCGCCCATGGCCGTGACGCCCAGGTGCATGGCCGCCTCGCCCAGCCGCTTGGCCAGTTTTTCCAGCTGCCCGGCCATGTCTTTGGTGGCCTCGACCTGTTTGGCCGCGGCGATGGTCTTGTTGACCTCGGCCAGGAAGTTTGAGAAAAGCTGGCCCTGTTTCATGGTCATCTTGCGGCCCAGCAGGTCCATGGCGTGAACCCCGCTGCAGCCTTCATAGATGGAGGTGATCTTGCAGTCGCGCATGTACTGTTCCACCAGGTATTCCTTGATGTAGCCGGAGCCGCCCAGCACCTGCATGGCCTGGACGCATACTTCAAATCCCCGCAGGGAGAGGTACTCCTTGATCAGCGGGGTGAGCAGCTCGAACATGTCGGAGTTGAACTCCTTTTCCTTGGGATCGGTGGACATGTGGGACATCTGGCCGACCAGGCTGGTGTAGTAGAAGAAGCTGCGCATGCCGTCCACCATGGATTTCATCCACAGCAGGTTGCGGCGCACGTCCGGATGCTTGATGATGGCCACCGACGGCGCGTTGGGATCCCGGAAACTGGTGATCTCCTTGCTCTGGATCCGCTGCCGGGCGTAGTTGACGGCGATCATGTGAGCGGCGGTGGCATAGGCAAAGGCCTGCAGGCCGGTGGCCATGCGGGCTTCGTTCATCATCTCGAACATGATGCGCATGCCCTGCTTTTCCTTGCCCAGCAGGAAGCCGATGCATTTGCCCTTGGAGCCCATGCTGAGGCTGCAGGTGGCGCTGGCGTGAATGCCCTGCTTCTCCTCGATGCCGGTGCAGACGATGTCGTTGCGCGCGCCCAGGCTGCCGTCGGGATTGACCAGGTACTTGGGCACGATGAAAATGGAAATGCCCTTGGTGCCGGGCTCATGGCCTTCGATGCGGGCCAGCACCGGGTTGATGATGTTCTCGGTCAGGTTGTGCTCGGCGTTGGTGATGAAGATCTTGTTGCCGGTCAACGAATAGGTGCCGTCGGGGTTCTTCACGGCCGAGGTCTCCAGGGCGCCCACGTCCGTGCCGGCGTTAGGTTCGGTCAGGGCCATGGTACCGCCCCATTCGCCGGAGATCAGTTTGTCCACGTACAGTTTTTTCTGTTCCTCGGTGCCGTGGCGATGGATCATGCCGGCGGTGCTGGCGCCCAGGGTGACATAGGTGTAGAGGGGCCAGTTGGCGGCCATGAACAATTCGCTTACCGCGGCCGCCAGAAAGCCCGGGGCACCCTGACCGCCCATCTCCTCCTCCACCATCAGACTCTGCCAGTCGCCCTCGAGCAGCAACTGCCGGAGACGGTGGAAGGATTCCGGAACGGTGACGGTGCCGGCGTCGAACTTCAGCCCTTCGCTGTCGCTTTCGCTCAAGGAGGGCAGGATCTCCTTGATGGCCAGGGCACGGGCCTCGTTCAAGACCATTTCACAGGTCTTTTTATTGAACTCCTTGAACCCGAACTTTTTCAGAAACGCTTCGCCGTCAAGCTGCTCCCACATGACAAAGTCCATGTCCCGTCTGTCCGCCAGTTGCTGCGCCATGATGATCCTCCTTCTGATTGTTTTGAATGTGTCCTTTTAATGCCTTGTATTTCAAGGGAAAAAATTACTGAACAATCGTTCGAAAAAATGAATGCTAAATCATTCCGGCCGCCAATGTCAAGTGTTAAATCGTATTGGCCGGATGGTGGATGCTGCCGGGAGAAAAGCCATGAAATAAAAGGGTTATTGACTGACAACCAGACGGAACCCGATGATGCTGCTTTTAAAATCAGGACCGCGCCAGTTCCGTTCCGCCGAACGACAGCCCCGGGCCCCGCTGCTCCAACCGCCGCCGCGGAAAATACGGGCCTGACCGGCGGAAGGGCCGACGGGATCGACCACCATGAAAGAAGAGTACTCCCCGGACCAGTCCGCGCACCACTCCCAGACATTACCATGCATATCGTAAAGCCCCCAGGCATTGGGCGCGAAGCTTTTGACCGCGACAAGCGAGTTTCTTGTCACGCCCGCGGAACATCCCTGCTGAAAAAACTTGCCGTCATAATTGGCCTGATCCGTGGACAGGCAATCGCCGGTGTTGAACGGACCGGTTGTGCCCGCTCGGCAGGCATACTCCCACTCGGCTTCCGTGGGAAGCCGATAAATCCGTTTACCCGTTTGATTGAGCTTCTTGATGAACTCCTGAACGTCATTCCAGGAGACCTGCTCCACCGGGCAGTTTCCCCCGCACGACAGGAAATGGGACGGATTTTTCCCCATGATCGCCGTCCACTGCGCCTGAGTCACCTCGGTGGTCTGAATGTAAAACCCCCTGGTCAGCGTCGTCTTATGCTGCTTCTCATCGTTATCCCTGCCCGGTTCGTTCTCCGCGCTTCCCATAATGAACTTGCCCGGCGGGATATATACAAACGTCATCCCCAGATCATTGGTAAAAACGGAGTCAGCGGATGGAGCCGCGTCCGCCGCTTTGATCCTTGGCCGGCAGGCGGCGGTTATGGCCGTGAGTATCATGCCCGCGCCAGTATCGGCCCGGGCGGGTGAAAACCCGGCGACCGGCATTGCCAAAAGCAGCAGAAAGCATAGCGTTATGGCGACCCCCCATCGCCTGATAATCTCCCCCGCAGACATAAACACGACCATCACGCCCCCCTGTGGTAATGGTTAAGGACAAATCGAGCCGACATTTCAATTGCCAACGTTTCCCCCCAGCGACACATTAAGCGATTTCTCTTAACACGACCCGTCAATTAAATCAAGCCCCCTGCCCGCGTTCCTGAGGACATTCCGGACGAAACCCTGGAGATCATTAGCGGTGAAGGTTATGCCGGCTCGCCTCTTTTACGATCGTTGAAAACAGGCTGGGGACATGATATGCATATATACAAAAATTTCAACCTAAAAAATGAGCCCGCTATGTCATCTACCAAGGCACTGCTGACCGCCCATGATGTCCGCCCGAAAAAAAGTCTGGGCCAGAATTTCCTCTGTGATCCCCAGGCCGCGGAAGCTATTGTCCGGCATGGACGAATCGGACCGGCGGACACGGTCGTGGAGATCGGCGCCGGTACAGGCGCGCTGACCGTTCACGCCGCCCGGGCCGCCTCCAGAGTGTACGCCGTCGAAACCGACAGCCGGCTGATGGATGTGCTGACGGAAACCATCCGGGAAAAAGATATTGGCAACGTAACCATCGTCAACCGCAACTTCATGGATGTGGATCTGGCCGAATTCTTTGAAAAGGCGGGTAGCAAACTGGTTGTCATGGGAAACCTTCCTTATTATATCTCCTCCCAGATACTGGTTCGCCTGATTGAAAAACGCCGGCTGATTGACCGGGCCGTGCTGATGTTCCAGCAGGAACTGGCCGACCGCATCGCCGCCCCACCGGGAAGCAGGGATTATGGCCGTCTGTCGGCCATGCTGCGCTACTGCGCCGAGGTCAGACCGCTGATGCGGGTTCGGAAAGAGCTCTTTTACCCCAGGCCCGCGATTGCGTCGGCCGTGGTCGGTATTCTATTTAAACCCTCTTCCGAAACGGTTTCCTGCGACGACGAGCTACTTTTTGAAATTATCAAAACCGCCTTTGCCAAACGTCGGAAAACCATCAAAAACGCCCTCGCGTCCGGGAAATCCGGAGCGCCTCCGGCACTATGGGATCAGATACTGGAACAGGCCGGAATCGATCCGGAAAGCCGGGCGGAAGCCCTTGACGCGCCGGCGTATGTTGATATATGCAGATGGTATAAAGCATTGACACAACTTTGACCTGAATCGAAAAAGTAAAACGACGGGCACGACATCCATGAAAGATGATGAGAAAGAAAACCTGGCCGAACTGATCGACTCCTGGCAGGAGCCGACGTCCGGTGTGCGCCGTGTTTTTCTCCGCCTGCGGGACCATCTGGAATCCAAGGACCCGGTACGGCTGGCATTCAAGGCCCGGCCAGGCGTCAGTTATTCCCTGCGAGCCGCCACTCCCGGCCAGGGCCGGGAGCTGTTTGTCATGGTGGATGTCATCGACGATGACCCGCAAAACCGCTGGCTGTCCGTCTGTTTTTACGGAGAAATGATCACTGATCCGGAAGAAATGGGGGACCTCATCCCCGGCGGCCTGCTGGGAGAAGACGGGTATTGTTTTGACGTCCAGGAAGATGACAACGCCATGGTGACCTACCTGCTCGCCCGAATTGATGAAGCGCATCAATCGGCACTTCAATAAAGGCCTTCTTTAAAAAATGACACCCGAAAAGGAAAACTGCATATATGGTCCGGTGCCGTCACGGCGCCTGGGGCGTTCCCTGGGCATCGATCTGCTCCCGGCCAAAATCTGCTCCTATGACTGCATCTACTGCCAGCTCGGCAGAACGGCCGCCGCCACGATCAGGAGACGGCCTTTTCGAAACGCGGCCGACGTCCTGACACAGGTAAAAAAGGTACTGGCCGGCGGGGTTACGGCAGACTGCCTTACCATCGCCGGGTCGGGAGAACCGACCTTGAACAGTGACATCGGCAAGGTTATCCGGGGCATAAAAGAGGCAACCCCCCTGCCGGTGGCGGTATTGACCAACGGTTCCCTTTTGTCTGATGAGGATGTCCGTGACGCCCTGATGGCGGCCGATATTGTGGTGCCGTCACTTGACGCGTATAACGCGGCCCTGTTTGAAAAGATCAACCGGCCGCACAAAACCATCGGGTTTGACCGGATGGTCGAAGGGTTGGTCGACTTTTCCCGCGCCTTTCCCGGCCGGCTGTGGCTGGAAATATTCATCATGGACGGTATCAACGCCGCTCCGGAAGATGCCGCCGGATTCAAGCCGCTGGTGGACCGGATCGCGCCGACGGATGTTTATATCAACACCGCCGTCCGGCCGCCGGCGGACTCCTCCGTAAGGCAGGTCAGCGAGGAAACGGTCGACTTTTTTTACCAGGCGCTGGGGGTCAGCCGGCAACGGGACACGGTCTTTTCCGCCCGGGCAGGCGACCAGGCCGGAGATATCGCACCGGCCATTCTTGAAATGGCGGCCAGAAGACCGGTCACCCTGGAAGACATGGCAGCGGGCCTGGCGACGCCGATAGAAAAAATCCGCCGGACAGTAAAGGAACTGATTGCCGGCAACCGCCTTGATGCAGTTAAAAAAAATGCCTCTGTTTACTACCGCGTACCGATAGCTTGAAACGGTGTTTTTTTATCGGTCATAAATAAACGATGCCAAACCATGAATCCGCTATTACGGAAATTGTAAAACAATTTTTCCTGGCCGCCCAGGGCAGTCATGACTGGGAGCATACCCGGCGTGTGGTCGATCTGACCAGAACCATCGGCGCGCTCGAAGGAGCGGATATGGCCGTGGCGGTGACCGGGGCCTTGCTGCATGATATCGGCCGATGCCATCAGGACAATGCCGGCGGCGCCCTCTGCCACGCGCAAAAGGGGGCGGATCTGGCGGTCGCTATCCTGGAGCAATTTGACTTTTCAGCAAACCAGATAAAAAACATCGTTCACTGCATCGCGGCCCATCGCTTCCGGAAACCGCCTGAGCCGGAGACGCTGGAGGCCAGGGTAGTATTCGATGCTGATAAGCTGGATGCCATCGGGGCCATCGGTATCGCCAGGGCATACCTTTTTGCCGGAGAGCTGGGGGCCTGCCTGCACAACCCGGAAATCGACGTTACCCTGGCCCCGTCATATTCGGTAAACGATACCGGCTACCGGGAGTATCTGGTCAAACTGCGCTGGATAAAGGACAGGATGCTGACCGCGGCCGGCCGGGAAATGGCGCGGCAGCGGCATGAATTCATGGAGCTGTTTTTCAGTCGGTTCCTGGCCGAATATGAAGGGAAAAAATAAAAAGCTGTTGCGCACAGGGGGGTACGCAACAGCTTTTATTATGTAGGTGGTCTGCCTAACTCACCCGGCTGGAGGAGGGGGGGGTGCCGGTAGCACCTGGGGAGATGCTGGCGAGCGATTCAGACGCACCGTACAACTTGAAGCCTGAGTGGTTTAGGGGGAGGGGGGGGTAACCACATCTTTCAGACTTCGTCAAAAACAATCTTATTTTTCAAATATCACTTTTGCCTTTTAAAAAGCAATATCCGGGCCAAAAGAAGACGAAACTTCATATTTCTTGGATAAAAAAAAATAACACTTTGAATCATAACAAAAAAACATTAATCTTGTCTGTGTGCAACTTATGCCAGCGGCTCTGAAAAGTTCCATTCCAATAAAAAAAGACGCATAAAAAAGCATAACTTTGTCCTAAAATATTTGACATTGTCCTGCTGAAGAGTACAAACTGGCCCAAAAATCAATAGCGGATTTAGAGATCGCTTCGCCGCTTATTTTGCCTCTGCTGTCGGCTGCACGGCATAAATAATTTAACAATAAAATCAATTATTTCTGGAGGTAAGTTGCCATGAGCATTAACACCGTAAAAGAGATTGACGGCCTGATTCCCATCCGCAATCTGCTGATCAGTGTTTCAGACAAGGACGGTCTGGACGCTTTTGTCAAAGATCTTATCAATATTATTCCGGAAGTTCATTTGCTTTCCACCGGGGGAACCTTCTCGGCGATTCAAAAGGCGCTGGGCGACAGAGCCGGATCAAGGCTCACCCAGGTCGCCGATTATACAGGACAGCCCGAAACCCAGGGAGGTCTGGTAAAAACCCTTGATTTTAAAATATATCTTGGGATTCTGACCGAAACCTACAACAACGCTCACCAGGCCGATTTGTCAAGAACCGGCGCGATTCGCATCGATATGGTGGTGGTCAATCTCTACCCCTTTACCCGGACCGTCGCCCGGCCCGACGTTACCCCGGAGCAGGCCCGGGGGAATATTGACATCGGCGGGCCATGTATGCTGCGGGCAGCCGCCAAAAATTTTATCCGCGTGGCACCGGTAGTCAACCCGTCCGATTACCCGACCATCCTGGATGAATTGAAAGCCACCGGCGGAAAAATATCCCTGAAGACGCGCTTTGGTCTGGCCCAAAAGGCCTTTGAGCACACGGCTGTCTATGATCGGGCCATTGCCGATTATTTGAAGGCCCGCAGCCTTGACGACATCGGCCGGTGTTATACGCTGCATGAGTGAAGGTTTGCCGGCATTAAAAATATATGATACATCTGCCTTAACCGAATGCATCCTGTTTCCGGCAGGATACCGTCATCAATCAACAGCACCGCTCATGACAACAGACGCTGACAACACCACGATTTCTATCGTCATACCGGTTTACAATGAAGCCGATATCCTCCGGGACTGCCTGCCGGCTCTGGATCAGGCCCTGGCGGCAGAGGACATCCGCCACGAATATATTTTCGTCGATGACGGCAGCACCGATAACAGCTGGGATATTCTCCTGGATATCAGCCGCAACCGTCCCGACCTCACCCTGATCTCCCTGTCCAGAAGATTCGGTAAAGATATCGCCGTGTTTGCCGGCATCGGCAGGGCCGCCGGCAAGGCCGTGGTGGTAATCGATGCCGACCTTCAGGATCCCCCGGCCATCATCCCCGGCCTGCTGCAAAAATGGCGGCAGGGCCATGACATCGTCATCGGTATCCGCAGGCGCCGAAGGGGCGAGAACTGGATACGACGGCTGGCCGCCAAAATTTTCTACAAACTCATCCAGACGATATCCGACTGCGATCTGCCGCCGGACAGCGGCGATCTCTGCCTGCTGGACCGGCGTGCCGTTGACGTCATCCTGCAGTTCACCGAGCGGACCCGCTACTTCAAAGGGCTGATCAACTGGATCGGCTTTCGCAGAGGCTTTGTGGAATATACACGGGAAAAACGCAAAGGGGGAAAATCCAAGTGGAGTTATATGCAGCTGACCGCCTTTGCCATTGACGCCATCACGTCTTACAGCCGCCTGCCTTTACGGATATGGACCCTGGCCGGCATCAGCGCCGCCGCCATCGGTTTCTGCTACGGCGTTTACGTTTTTGTCTATACCATTGTCTTCGGCGGCCGGGTGCCCGGATATGCCTCCATGGTCATGCTGATCCTTTTTCTGGGCGGCATCCAGCTCATTTCGATCGGTGTTATCAGTGAATACATCGGCCATCTGTTCCTGGAAGTCAAAAACAGGCCGCTGTTTGTCATCCGTGAAATAAAAGCGCCCGATGAAAAAAACAAGGCTGAATAGCGCTACTGACGGTATCAATGACGCCCTGCGGCTTCAGCGCGGGCTCTACACCTCCCGCAACCCCACCCGGAAATGGCTGCACACGAGCCGGCTGCAATGGCTGATCGATACAGCCGGCCGCTATTTTCCGCCCGGCGCCAAAGGGCCGGTCATTGATATCGGAACCGGCTGCGGTATCCTGCTGCCGGCGCTTTCCCGGCATTTTGAATCGGTCATCGCCCTGGATCTTGAGACGGAATTTCTCAAACAGGTCAAAACCGGGTTCAAAGAAAACAAGGCCATGCAGTGGCTGGCCGGCGACGCCCGTTTCCTGCCGATTCGCGATAATGTCGCCGACCTTGTCGTCTGCGCCGAGGTGCTGGAGCATATCGACAGCGGTCTGGTTTGCCTGAAAGAGATATACCGTGTTCTGAAGCCGGGCGGCATCCTTCTGCTTTCCACCCCTCAGCCGTTCAGCCTTCTGGAAATAACGGCCGGCATCCTCCTGCGCCGGCCGGTCATCTCTCTGGTAAGAAAAATTTATCGCGAACCGGTGCTGCCGACGGGTCACATCAACCTCATGACCTCGCGCCGGCTGAACGAAAGTCTCGCCCGCATCGGTTTTACCGTGCTGGAAATTCACAAGTCCGGCCTTTACCTGCCGGGCCTGGCCGAAACATCCGCCCGGTTTGCCCAGCGTCTTGCGGCAGCGCTGAACACCAGGCTGTTTAACACGAAGTTGGATTTTCTGCTGTGGACCCAGTTTTTTGTCGCCGGCAAGCCGGCCGCCGGCCGAGGCCGCCCCAGACCAGCAAAAGAACAGCCATAAAAAGACTGGCCAGGGTCAACCGGTTGGCGATTTTCTGGGCGGGCGGCATTTTAAAGTCGTAAGGCCGGTAACGGGTAAAGGCGACAACCTGATCTTTCTGCGCGACCGTGAAATGATCGCCGGGTCGACAGCCATTTTCTTCGGGGAACACATAGCAGGCGGGGTTCTTAATATTCAAAAAGCCATCTGTTTCCTTGAACACCGACCCCGGAGACAGTTGCCTGACCGGCAGGTTCTCAAGCCGGTAGCCAAAAGCGGAATCGTAACACAGCATCTGGGACTGACCGAAGATAAGGCTGTCGTTCCGGAAAATGGGGAGTCCGGGACGGCCGGTCTCATCGGTACAGACGCCGATATCGGTAATGACCGGTTCCCACAGCCCCCGTTTGACATTGTAATACATGGCCATGATGGGCAGCGGTGAATATGTCTCCTGACGGTAGTAAGATTTATCCGCGATCAGGTTCAGGAGCAGAACGCCGGCCACGCCGGTTACGGCGACCGTTTTATGATATTTCTTCAGCCAGGAGACGTTTCCGGCGATGATGGCCGTCAGAATGGTAATGACCGGGATATACATACAGAACCAGCGGGTACACTGGGTGCTGCTGCCGATAATGGGAAGCGTCTTTAAAAAACGGTTCCAGGCGGGGGTATGGTAGTTCAGGATCACCGGCAGGCACAGCATCAGGAAGATCACGGCAAGTATCGTCAGGTTTTTTCTGCCCCGCATCCAGGCAAAATCCTTGCGCTCCCCTGCCCGCAAAGACCAGACCAGAGAAATCCCGCCGACGCAGAGGATCACCAGAGGTACGGGCGTCAACCCGAATTCGAACTCATGCTGCTTCAATGCAAACTGCATATTGATCATTGATTGCCTGGCCCTTTCCCAGGCCGGTGAAAAGAAAAGCGACTGGACAAGAACGATCAGAAGGTCGGCCAATCCGGTGAACTGGGGCAGGGCATAGCCGGTCCGGGGCACATGGCGTAAAAAATGGTAAACGGCGCTCAACTTGGCCGCCGATATCCCCAGCGCCAGGACGCCGGCAAAGGCAAAACGCGCTGCCCACGCCCGAACCGAAAAACGCCGGCCAAGCCCCAGGCCGCAAATCAGGCCGGCGGCGGCAATACTCAACAACACGGCCGGCATCAGGTTTTGAAGAGTGGAATAGACCATATAGCTAAGCAGCAACGCGACGGCCGTGCCGGCGGCCAGGTTCCGCCGGAGCCGATCCCGGCCTTCATCCAGGCGAGGATCCGACAGCAGCAGCACGCACCAGGGAATCAGCATGAAGGAATGAAAAAGAAAGTGACCGATAACGTATCGATAGGCATAAAATCCGTTGAAAAGAAACACCGCGGCGCAGAAAAAAGAGGTGGATGCATGGGCGGCAAACAACCGGCGGGCAAGCAGGTAGTGCCCCCAGAAACCGGCTGCCGCGAATATGAGCAGGTTCAGCATGACGGCTGAAAAGGGGTCGATGACAAAACTCAAAAATTGGGGCACGGAATAAAAAAAATGGATGGGATGCGGAAAAGCCGGGACACCGCCGCAGATAAACGGGGAGAACCAGAGGACCGAGGAAAGGCCGTTGTTCCTGAACCAGAAGTAGCCGGCCAGCAGTTGCGGCAGGCCCAGCACGAAGTCATGTCCCAGGCCGCCGCTGGCGATGGGGAAAAACCCGGAAAAAATCAGCCCGTAACAGGCAAGAAGGCCGCCGCTGGCCAGACCGGCGACTGCTTTTTTAAGGAACCCGGATCGAAGGGCACCATGATGGCGATTCATGATTGTTCAGTTTTTCCCGTTCTTATCATCCCGGAATAACGAAAAATGTTTCTTTACGCTGCAACCTTCCGGCTTATATTTTAATCATATAAAAATTTTTATTTATAATATAGAATTAATAGCGGTAACCATTCTTTTACCGTTTTTTTAAAAGGCCATGGCTGAAAATCCTTCCCCTCGACAGGTCTATCAGGCCCAAAGGCGCCGGCATTGGGACGGCATCTGCCGGACCACCGCGAGCAGAGAAAAACGCACCGGTCACTTTTACCATCATCTTCTGGCGCGTTATTATCGCGCCCTGATTCCCCCGGGTCTAACCGTGCTGGAACTGGGTTGCGGTCAGGGCGATCTGTTAAACGCTCTGAATCCGGAGCGGGGGGTCGGCGTGGACTTCTCCATCGGCATGCTTACGAAAGCCCGGGAAAAATATCCCCATCTTGATTTTGTCTGCGCCGATGCGCACCAGATCGGCTTGAAGATCAAATTCGACGTCATCATCCTGTCGGATCTGGTCAATGATCTGTGGGATGTCCAGTCCGTCCTGGCCCGGGCAGCGTCGTTCAGCCATGCCGGGACCCGCCTGATCATTAATTTTTTCAATAACATGTGGCGCATCCCCCTGAACCTGGCCAGAAAATATCATTTGGCCGCTGATCTGATGGAACAGAACTGGCTGACCCCCCCGGACATGACCAACCTGCTGAGACTGGCCGGATTCGAACAGATTCGTTCACACAACGCCATCCTGTTTCCGGCCCCCTGCCCCGTGCTGGAACCGCTGTTGAATCGCTTTTTTCTCCACTTGCCGCCGTTCCACTGGCTGGGGCTGACCAATTTCATGATTGCCCGCCCGGTCCCTCCCCCGGGCCGTAATACCTGCCCGCCGCTTGTTTCCATCATCATTCCCGCCAGAAACGAAGCCGGCAACATCCATGATCTGCTGCAACAGACGGTTATCCCGGGATACAGGATCGAATTGATTTTTGTGGAAGGCGGGTCAACCGACGGAACCCACGAAACCATCTGTCAGGCCATCGCTGAACTGCCTGAAAGCAATTGTCGTCTCATCAAACAGCCGGGAAAGGGAAAAGCCGATGCCGTAAAGGCCGGTTTTCAGGAAGCCGCCGGGGATATCCTGATTATCCTGGACGCCGACCTGACGGTTCCGCCCGAAGACCTGTCCCGTTTCGTCGATGCCCTGGTGTCCGGCGCCGGCGATTTTATCAACGGCGTCCGGCTGGTATATCCCATGGAAAATCAGAGCATGCGTTTTCTCAATATGATAGCCAATAAAATCTTCAGCCTGCTGTTCTCCTGGCTGCTCGGCCAGCCGGTCAAGGACACGCTCTGCGGCACCAAAGCCTTATGGAAAAAAGATTATGAAATCATGAAAAACGATCCGGGCGATTTCAGCCTGGTCGACCCCTTCGGTGATTTTGCCCTGCTCTTGAGCGCGGCCAGGCTCAATCTTAAAATCACCGATCTGCCTGTCCGTTACCGCCGCAGAAAGTACGGCTTCACCAATATCAGCCGGTGGCATCACGGCTGGTTGCTGCTGAAAATGGCCATCCTGACGGCCGGACGGATCAAATTCCTGTAAATTCTTTTAAACTTGAGCGGTCGGGCAGTTCCGGCTGGCCGCCACGCCTCATGGTAATTCATTTGGCAGAAAACAAGGCGACGCGAAGGGCACCCATGACGGCCAAGACGTCATCGCCTTGGCCCGGCCTCTTTTATTTGTCTTGCCCGGATCAGATTTTCCCGGGCGGTGTGGTAGCCGGGGTTGAGCGACAGGGCCGTTTCCCAATGAAAAATTGCCTGGTCATATAATCCCTTTTGCAGCAGAACCGTGGCCAGATTATTATGCGCCCGGAACAGCGACGGGTCGATGCGAAGCGCCTGGTTATAATGGGCAACGGCCCCGTCCGTATCGCCCATATCCGCCATCAGGTTGGCCAGATTGTTATGGGCTTCAGGATAATCGGGATTGGCCCGGATGGCTTTTTCAAAATGGTCCCGGGCCCCCTGGCGATCCCCCCGTTGCATCAGGGCCAGGCCCAGGTGGTTGTGCGCCACAAAAAAATCGGGATTGATCTTCAACGCCATCTCCAGTTGCGTAATGGCTTCATCAATCCGGCCCTTTTCGTAAAGCACTTCCCCCAGATTGGAGCGCCGCTGCTCGCAGCCGGGAAAAACATCGACCGCGTGCTTGAAGTAGCTGATTTTATCCGCCCATCGCCCGGCCTGCGTCCACGACGTCACCGCCAGAACGACCAGGACAATAACAGCCGCGGCTCCGACCGTCAGCCTGCGGACGCCCATCCTGCCTAACACCGTCGCCCCGCCCCAGGCGGCAATAATGGATAGGCCGATCATGGGAAGATAGGAATATCGGGGAACCAGCGGCCGCTGCTGGCTTACGCTGATTAACGCGTAAGGTCCCAGACAGATGACAAACCAGAGCCATCCGGTGAGCAGAAAGGGATGCCTTTTCCGCTGATGAATCACCGCGGCGGTTATCAACGCAAGAAGGACCGCTGCCCCGCCTATCTGCCAGGCAGGCATCACGTACGACCGGGCCAGTGGTGAGTCCGGAAAATGCAGCGGCAGGCTTGAGGGGCAGACCATTTTCCATAGATACAGAACGTAGGAAACCGGAAGATTGAGCAGATGCCACTGATTGTCCGGGCGGGGAATATTGACCGGCAGATCAGGGCCCATACGGACAACCAGGGCGAAAATTCCCACCCACACGACCGGGACAATCAACAGCGGCATTTTCTCCGTAATCAGTTTCACGGGTTCCGCGGGCGCAAACCGGGGTGCGACCGACTCATCCCTGCCAAAGCGCCGTCGGTTCATGGGCCAGAAATCAAACAGCAACAGGGTGAAAAACAAAAAAACAATCGATGGCTTGGACAGCAGCGCCAGGACCATGAAAAGCACGATCAGTCCGTATCTTAGTTTCGAAGGTTTTCGGGCGTAATAGATATAAGACAGGACGGTAAGCAGAAAGAAAAAAGTCTCAATCAGCGTTGGCCCCCGGCACCAGGAAACGACGTTTTCCGTGTTGACCGGATGCAGCGCGAACAGGGCCGCGACAAAAGCGCTTTGCCAGAGACAACCCGAGGCCAGTCTAAGGATCATAAAAACCAGTACTGAATTCATGACATGAGCGATCACGTTCATCAGATGCAGCATGCCGATCCGGTCACCGAACAGCCAGATATCCAGAAAAGCCACAAAATTGGGGATGGGAACCAGGTAAACGGCGTTGCTGGGCATCCGGAAAATTCCCATAAGCGGGAAGCCATAAGCTTTCAGCCGGGTTCCCAGTTCATTGTAAATGACATAATCTTCAGCATGAACCAGTTCGAAAGTAATGGCCTGTAGATAGGTGGCCAGCGTGACGGCAATCAAAATCAGAATTACCGTCAACTCCGGTCGGAACTTTTTTTCCATGGATAGCACTCTCATTTGATTGACAGGCGACTATTCTCTATAGCCGACAATCCGAAACTGATCAACAACTTATCGCTATTTCTGTGGATTCTTATCTGTTGACACGACCCGGCCGCGACTCTATAATCAAAGCATAAAAGTATTTACACTCACCCGCAGGGGGATTTCACAATAAAATATATTGGCAGGTAGTTTTCGTTTCCGGCAGGCTGCATGAACCTGATAAAGAGACATCCAACGCTTTTCTTCGGCCTGGCGGTCACCATTGTCTTCCTGTTTCTAACCCTTTTCCGGGTTGAATTCTTCGATGCTTTAGGGCTTAAGCTCTACGACGCCTGGATGAAGCTGAACCGCCAGGCCGACACCATAGACCGTATCGCCATCATCGACATTGACGACGAATCCATCGAAAAGCTGGGCCGCTGGCCCTGGCCGCGGACAAGAATCGCCGAGTGCATCGACAAAATCGCCTCGGCCGGTCCGGCCGTTATCGGCCTGAATATTATCTACAGCGAACCCGAGGAAAATGCCGGCCTGCAGGAGATCGCCCGACTGGAGCAGATTTTCCTTGAAGCCAACCCCGCCGCCGGGCCGGCGCGTGAAAAATTTCTCCGGTCGATGCAGGAAGCCAGAGCCAGGCTGGACCGGGACACGATTCTGGCCATGTCCATGAAAAACACCGGAAATGTTACCCTGCCCGTTTTCTTCAAAGACGACCTGATCCCCGGAGCCGGTGAAACGCAAATTGATCCGGTTCTGGCCGCCCAAGCGATCACCGTCACTCAGCCCGATGCCGGCATTCTCTGCCCCCGGGCCAGCGAGGCGACCCTGCCGATCCCGGCATTCAGGCAGGCGGCCGCGGGCATGGGACACATCAACAGCGCGCCGGACCTGGATGGAACCTATCGCCGGGAGCGGCTCTTTTATCAGTTCAATGACCTATACATCCCCTCCTATTACCTGGTCATTGCCGCCAGGTACCTGAAAGTCATGCCTGCCGATATTACGGCCGACATCGGCTCATCATTAGCAATAAAGGACATGGTTATCCCGCTCACGGCCTATTCCGAAATGCTGATCAATTACAGCGCCGGGGAGGACGCCTTCAAGCACTACTCCTTCTTCGATGTCATCAACGATAAGATCCCCCTGAATATATTCAAAGGGAAAATCGTCCTGCTGTCTCTTTCGGCCAAGGGGTTGGCCAACACCTTGAGCACGCCGGTCTCTCCGGACACTTCTTTCGGTGATTTCAGCGCCAATGTGATCTGGTCCGTTCTAAACGGACAGTTTATCAAAGAAATGCCGCTGGCAATGGTCAGCGAACTGATCGCCGTTCTGATACTGGGTCTGTTTGTGGCGCTAATCCTCCCCCGGCTCAAGGCCGTCATTGCCGGCGCGTCGTTTTTTGGGGTTCTGTGCCTGCTGATCGGCGGATCCGCTTACCTCTTCCTGATCCAGGGAATATGGGTCCAGTTAATCTATCCGCTCCTGCTGCTGGTCATCGGCTATATCGGCGTGGTCACGATTAGTTATTTCATGGCCGAAACCGGCAAGGAAAAGGTCGAGGGCGAATCCGCCCAGACCAACCGCATGCTGGGTATATCGTTCCAGTCCCAGGGAATGCTGGACATGGCCTTCGACAAATTCAGAAAAGTACCGGTCGATAGCGAAATGAAGGATATCCTTTATAACCTTGCCCTGGATTACGAGCGCAAAAGGCAATTCAACAAGGCGGCGGCGGTATTCGGCTACATCGAAGACCACGACGGCAAGTTCAAGGACGTGGCGGAAAAAAAGAAAAAGCTGAACATCGCCAGTGAAACCATGGTCTTCGGCGGCGACTTCGGCGGCGGCGGAGACAACCTGGCCGCCACCGCGTCGGCGGGCGTCCGGCCGACCCTGGGACGTTATGAAATCCTCAAGCAGCTGGGCAAGGGAGCCATGGGCACGGTCTATCTCGGCCAGGATCCGCGGATCAACCGGACCACGGCCATCAAGACCGTGAAGTTCTCGGAAGATTTTGACGAGGAAGAGGCTAAACAGATGAAAGCCAAATTCTTCCGCGAAGCCGAAAGCGCCGGCACCCTGTCCCACCCCAACATCGTAACCATTTACGATGCCGGAGAGGAGCATGACCTGGCTTACATCGCCATGGAGTACCTGGAAGGCGAAGACCTGGATAAATACACCAAGAAAAAAAATCTGCTGCCCATGCGCAAGGTGATCCAGTACATCGCCGAAATAGCCGACGGCCTGGACTATGCCCATCAGAAGGGAATCGTTCATCGCGACATTAAGCCGGCCAACGTCATGCTGCTTAAAGGCGAAAAGATCAAAATCACCGACTTCGGCATCGCCCGGATCACGGCCTCGTCTCAAACCAAGACCGGCATCATCAAGGGCACTCCCTATTACATGTCGCCGGAACAGATCACCGGCAAAAAAGTGGACGGCCGCAGCGACATTTTTTCCCTGGGCGTCATGATGTTTCAACTGCTCACGGGTGAAGTTCCCTTCAAGGGCAGCAGCCCGGCGGAACTGATGCACAAAATTTTAAACGAGCCGCACCCGGACCCGCAGCAGATCAACCCCAAAATCGTCAAACCGCTGGTGGCGATCATCAACAAGGCCATGTCCAAAAAGACAGAAGCGCGCTACCAGACCGCCGGCCAGATGGCGCAGCACTTGAAAATACTCGGCCAGAAAATTGACGCTGCCAAAACCAAGAAAGCGCAGGATGGCAAATAACCGGAAAGCGACATATGCTGATTGTTGAGTCCGCGGGTCTGACCGACACCGGCAGAAAAAGAAAAGCCAATGAGGACAGTTTTGTCGTTGACGACGCGCATAACCTTTATGTCGTGGCGGACGGCATGGGCGGGCACGCGGCCGGAGAAGTCGCCAGTCGCGTGGCCGTTGAAACCATTTCCAGTTATATCCGGAATCTGTCACAAAAACATCCCGAAGAACTGCCGATAAAAATCCGGGGAGTTTCCAGGCAGGCCAACCGGCTTCTGGCCGGCCTGCATCTGGCCAACCGGAGTGTATATGACCTGGCCTCCAACAACCCCCGCTACGCCGGGATGGGGACGACCATTTCAGCGGTTCTCTTGACCGGCCGAACATTTATCACCGCCAATGTGGGCGACAGCCCGATTTTTCTCGTCCGCGACGATCAGATCGAGATGGTGTCCACGCTCCATACGGTCGCCTCCGCAGCCGCGGCGGCCAATCCGGACGGGGAGCCCCTGGATAATGAATTCAAGCACATGCTGACACAGGCTGTGGGCACGAAAACCAGTGTGGCACCGGACACCGTTGAAAGGAAATGTCAGGAAGGCGACACCATCGTCATCAGTTCGGACGGTCTGACCGACATGCTGTCTCTTGATGAGATCCGGGACACGGTCACCGTTGAAAAACCGGTTGGCGCCTGCCAGAAACTGGTGGAGCTGGCTAATTTGATGGGCGGACTGGATAACATCACGGTCATTGTGATTAAAATCAAAAAAGTGGCAAAAAACGTGGGCCTTCTCTCCCGATTCCAGAAATCAATTCGTCAAATAATTAAGCCATAGCCCGGATGAATTCTATAACTTTCTGAGCAGCGACTGCTGCCTCCCAGAGTCTGCAGGACAGGCATCGCCCCCGGGTTACGGTTCGGAATCGGTGATGGAAAAAATCGGATCAAACTTGAATGGAAAGCGCGGAATGAGAAGACAGTACCTTATTGATGACTTTAAGCTGGAAGAGAGTTGGCGATTATTTAAAATAATGGGTGAATTCGTGGACGGCGTCGAAGCGCTTCACGATATCGGCCCGGCGGTCAGTATTTTCGGCTCGGCGCGGCTGGCGCCGGACACACCGGTCTACCGGACCGCGGAAAGGATCGCCGCGCTTTTCGCGGAGAATGGCTTCGCCGTGATTACCGGCGGCGGCGGCGGCGTCATGGAAGCCGCCAATAAGGGTGCCGCCGAAAACAACGGGATTTCCGTGGGTCTGAACATCGAACTCCCCTTCGAGCAGAAGCCCAACGACTTTGCCAACGTCAGGCATGAATTCGAATATTTCTTCATCCGCAAGGTCATGTTCGTCAAATATGCCCAAGCCTATATCATCATGCCCGGCGGACTCGGCACCCTGGATGAACTGTTTGAGGCGGTGACCCTGATTCAGACCCGGCGCATCAAACCCCTGCCGGTTATTCTGGTCGGCACGGATTACTGGTCTGGGCTGATCGACTGGATCAAGCAGCAGTTGCTGGCCCAGAAACTGATATCCCCCTCGGACATGGATATCATGCAGATCATGGATGACCCGGAAAAAATCGTGGCGACCATCAAGCGGCTGGTCATCATTTAATCTTAAGGGCCATTGCCGAACTGCATCTGGCAAAGACGACAGTAGTCGCCCCCCAGGGCGAGCAGCTCGTCGTGTTTCCCCTGTTCTACTATTCTTCCATTCGAGATGACAATGACCCGGTCGGCATGGCTGACGGTGGAAAGTCGATGGGCAATAACAAAAGTGGTCCGGCCCTTCATCAGGTTGGTCAGGGCTTTCTGAACGATGGCCTCGGCCTCGGTGTCCAGAGAAGACGTGGCCTCGTCCAGGATCAAAATCGGCGCGTCTTTGATCAGAGCCCGGGCGATGCACAGCCGCTGCTTCTGCCCTCCGGAAAGTCGCGCCCCCAGTTCCCCGATGACGGTATCGTACTGCTCCGGGAAACCGGTGATGAACTCATGGGCATAAGAGTCCACGGCCGCCCGGACAATATCCGCTTCCGTGGCCTCGGAATTGCCGTAGGCGATGTTGGCCCGGATGGTGTCATTAAACAGAATCGGCTCCTGGGTGACGATAGCGATCTGCTGGCGCAGGGAGGCGATGGTTGACCGGCGGATGTCCAGCCCGTCGATCAGGACCGCGCCGGATGAAACATCATAGAACCGGGGGATAAGGTTGACCAGGGTAGTCTTGCCCCCGCCGCTTGCCCCGACCAGGGCGATCACCTCGCCGGGGGCGACATCCAGGTTGATGTCCGTCAGCACCGGCTCACCGTCCTCATAGGAGAAACAGACATCCCGGAAGACCACCCGGTGGTTTTTCCGTTCGATCTCCACCGCGTCCGGCGCCTCCCGGATATCCGACTCCGTTTCCAGGATCTCGTACACCCGGTCAAAGGCCGCCAACCCCTGCTGGATCTGGGCGTTGAGCTTGGACAGGCGCTTGGCCGGGGAATACATCATCATGACCGCGGCCATGAACGACATGAAAGTGCCGGTGGTATAAACGCCCTTGACCACCTGGGAGCCGCCGAACCAGATCACCAGGGCAATCCCCAGGCCCGACAGGGTTTCCACGATGGGCGAGGTCAGTGCCTTGACGATGGTGTTTTTCATTTCATTGGCGAACAATGCCGCCGATTTTTTATGAAAGCGGGCGATCTCATAATCCTCCCGGCCGAAGGCCTTGACGATCTTGTTTCCGAAAAAGGTTTCGTGCAGGAAGGAGTTCATGTCGCCGACGCGCTCCTGGGAACGCCGGGTGATCTTCCTCACCCGCCGGCCCAGGGTGGCGATGGGGTAAAAAGCCACGGGCAGGACCACAAAGGCCACCAGGGCCAGCTCCCAGATCTGGTAAAAGGTCACGGCCAGCAGGCAGACCAGGGTCCCGATATCGCTGACCAGGCTGGTTATGGAATTGGACACCACCATGCGGATGAGGTTGACGTCATAGGTGATGCGGGACATGAGCACCCCGGTCTTTTTCTCGTGGAAGAAGGACAACGGCAGGGCCGACATGCGGGTGTAGAGCCGGTCGCGCAGTTCCTTGACGATCCCCTGGGCCACGCGGCTTAAGAAATAGTCCTGGCCGAACATGCCGACACCCCGGCACAGGGACACGGCGACGGCCGCCACGGGGATCAGCTTCAACATGGCCTCGTTGCCGGTAATGAAAATCTGGTCGATGGCCGGCTTGACCAGATAGGCCAGGGCGGCGGTGGTGCCGGATGTAAGCAGCATGCACAGCATGGCCACATAAAGTCGGAAGCGGTTGGCCTTGATATATCCCAGCAGGTCCCGGTAGCGTTTATCGATTTTCATCTTGTCCTATTTCCAGCGCCCTTTAGCGTTGAACCGTGCGGCGCGATTGTTTTGTTCCTCACCAGAGATAAAACTATGCCACCTTCTGCATCTCTTTGGCTTCGTATTGTTAACCCTTTAATACTGCTATCGCCACCTTGCCGTCAATTGTCGTCCGATCTGAGCAGTATGCTTTCAGAGTATGAAAATGGGCGGGGATGATTTGCTCGCGACTGATGGCTTTCGGGATTCAGCAAACGCCTCCGCTGAAACTTCAAAAACTCGGCCTGGCGGCCTCAAACAGTTTGAAGTTTCTGCGCTCCGGCCTTTGCTGAATTCTTTCCCGAAAACCATCAATGTCGCTCCCAAAACCATCCCCGCCCATTAAAGTTCTGCCCGTTTCTTCCGATCTTTCAAATCAGCTCTAATGGTTGTTATCTGCTATATCACAAATAAGGCGCCCATGTCGTGCTTCTATTGTTATTAACGGCGGCAGCCAGGGCTTCCACTGGTTGACATAAAGGTGGGTACAGTTCTTCAACCAAGCCGTTCAACAAAGCCTGCCCTGGCGATCCTTTTGCGCTGAATTGGGCAAAGCCCTTTAGTATATTTGTCAGTCAGAATTGGCTCATTACGCCTCCTTCAGAAATATAATTCTGACTACCCTTGCTGATATATGCCTTATATTCACGATTCTTTGTGAGAAATTTTCTATTCATTAATGATGTAACCTTCTTATAAATATCGAATAAAACGTCAGGATAGGGCATCCATTGATCTCGCCCAAAGTATCCTCCCCGAAAATAGATTCTCCCTCTTGAAAGTTCTGATTTCCGTAAAATCGAACAGCTAAATTCAATGACTGGGGAGGTCGTTTCATCGACAACATAGATTTCGTTGGAAACTTTGGTCATTTGTATTTTGTCTTTTAATTCTGAAGGACAAATATATACCTTTGAAATTTCATTAAATATTTTGATTTCATTTGGTTCAATGCTTTCTGAACGATCTCCAATGATAATGCAATTTTGATCAACTAAAAATTTTAATATGATCTTGGTTTCGTCAGGCATAAGAAAGAAATATAATTGAGACGTTTTTGGTATTGATTTTGTCATTTATAGTATTTGCTTGTGCCTGATTTATATGCCCAACATTGTTATTATATCGACTGCCGTTTACCACCGAATCGCTGCCCGCGGCCGGACTCGAAAAAAGCCTTTTGTGAGCGACCTGCGAGCATTCCGGGAAGTACGGTGTCAAAGCCCCCCGGCGAAAAGAATTTCTCGCTGTCTGAGGGCGAAATCCCGACATTTTTCAGAAATATTGAACAGCCCGAGTTCGAGAAATTCAGCCGGGGGCTTTGAGACCGCCCGGAATGGTCGGAGAGCGAACAAAACGGCTTTTTTCGCCGCCCGGCCCGACATTACCGCGAGGGCCCCTTCCGCTCAACCGCCCCCTGCCTCATTTAAATCATCGCCAATAAAACAACTCAACTCCGGCCTTCTCAATCGAGAAACCACAGTATTTCAATCCGGCCGCTATATCCTGATTTTGATTTTCCGGATGAAGAAATCAACGGCCATGCCGATGCCGAAGGCCCAGCCCATATTGGGAACCGCCAGGGAAATGCCGCTGATCAGCAGGGCCACGAAATACTCCTCGTTGGTTTTCAGGCTGCGGATCAGGGGGCAGAGTTCCAGGCCGGCGAAAATGAGCAGGACCCCGAGCACCGCGTTGGGGATCATGGACAGGAGCGAAAAGCCCAGTTCCCCGAACCCCAGGGCCATGACCACCAGCACGGCGCCGATCATCACCGGCGCGCCGCCGGTCCGGGCGCCGAAACGGTAATGAGCCGCCAGCCCCCCGGTGCCGTGGCACATGGGCACGGCGCCGATAAACCCCGCCGGCAGATTGGCCATCCCCATGGTCAGGGCGAAGTTGCCCGCCCCGGCCTTCTTCAGCAGGGGGCTGCCCGGGAAAAGCGACAGGCAGGTGTCGGCCGTTCCGACGCAGGCGTTGCCGATGGTCAGGGGCATCTGGGGCAGGATCAGCATGGAAAAGGCGATCCAGAAATCATGGGCCGAAGGCAGGATGAACCGGACCGGCGTCGGCCCCAGCGAAAAGTTCTGCCCCTTGAAACCGCCGAAGATAAAACCCGTTAAGATCCCCAGGCCCACCGCCGCCATGGCCGCCGGCACTTTCTTGTTGTCCAGCAGCATCAGCACCGCCACGAAAACAACGATGCCGAGAATAAAATTCACGTTGAACCCGGCCAGGTCCGGCGAACCGCCGGACAGGAACAGGTCTTTCTTGACGATCAGCTCGATCCCCTTGCGCAGAAACACCAGGCCCAGGGCCAGTTGGATGCCGCGGACAACCGGCTGCGTAAACAGCTTCGCCAACCGGTCCACCAGACCGGTCAGCGAGAAAACCAGCAGGAGCGACCCGAAAAGAATCCCGGCGGCGGCGATGACCGGTTCGGAGACAACGGCCGGATAGGCGATGGCAATGGCGCCCACGGCCTTCAGCGGCTGGACCGGGACCGGCAGCCGGTAGTAATATCCAGCCAGGAGATAAAACAGCCCGAAGGACAGGAACACGGCCGACGGGCTCAGCTTGTTGATCAGGATCATCCCCAGAACGATGGGCAGGAGAGTCCCCAGGTCGCCGAAAGAGCCGGCCAGTTCCATGCTGTCAAACTTCAGGTTTGCATTAAAAGCGGGGGGTGATTCTTCCACGGGCACTGCGGAGGATTTTCCGGATTTTTTCTTCTTCATGATGACACCGTTGACTAGGTAAGCTGCTTGAGACTATCGCCGGCCGGAAGAACGGCCTGCCCTCCGGACAGCATCTCCAGGGCGATGCCGGCGGCCCGGCCGGAGGCGCCGCTGTCGCCCAGCCGCCGCCGCACTTCCAGCAGGCCATCCCGGATGGCGTTGAATTTTTGTGCATCCTCCAGGATGCCCATGGCTTCGGAGGCGATGGTTTCGGGCGCGGCCGCGGCCTGAAGCAGTTCCGGCACGACTTCCCGTTCCGCGATCAGGTTGATCAGGCTGACATGCTGGAGATTGATCAGCATCCGGCCCAGCCAGTAGCTTAGCAGCGACACCCGGTAGACGACGACGGCAGGCGTTGCAGACAGCGCCGCCTCCAGGGTAACGGTGCCCGAGGCCGCCACCACCAGCGTGGTCCGCTGTAAAAATGATTCCACCTTGTCGGTGACCGTCTCACAATCTACCCGGCCGGCAAAAGGCGCCGCGATCCGGTCGAACAGCTCCCGGGAAACGGACGGTGCGCATGAAACCAGGAACCGGGCCTGCCGGTTCTTTCGGCTGATGACCTCGGCGGTTTCCAGCATGACCGGCAGCAGGCGGCGGACTTCCTTGTTGCGGGAGCCCGGCAGAAAACCGATGACCGGCGTCTCTCCGGGCCGCCATTGAGCGGCTGTCGGTGAAATCCCGTAGCCCGCATCCAGGAGGGGATGGCCGACAAAGGAGACGGGAATGTTGTGTTTCCGGAAAAAGCCGTCTTCAAAGGGAAGGATGACCGCGGCCCGATCCACCAGTTGCTTGATGGTGTGGATCCGACCCTGACGCCAGGCCCAGACCTGGGGGGTGATGTAATAGAAAACCGGGATGCCCTGCTCCCGGGCCACGGCCGCGAGCTTAAGGTTGAAATCGGGAAAATCGATCAGGATAAGCAGGTCCGGAACCCGGGAACGGAGAATCTTCCGGGCGGCGGACATGCCGTTTAAGATGGAAGGAAGCCGGGCCAGAACTTCGGTGATACCGACCACGGACAACCGGTCGGCGTCGACGATAATTTTCACGCCGGCCGCCTTCATGGCGCTGCCGCCGATGCCGCAGAAGAAAAGAGAGCCGCACTCCCGGCGCATGGCCCGGACCAGGTTGGCGCCGTGCAGGTCGCCGGAGGCCTCCCCCGCCGATATCATGACGCAGCGGGGGGACGGCGGCAGAGATGGGATCGGAATGGGGTTATTCAAACCGTTTTCCCGTTTGTTGAATCTGATCCATGACGGCCAGGGCCGTCCGCAGGGCTTCACGGCCTTCCCGGCCGGACACCACGGGCGTCCGGCGGCTGCGGACGCAGTCGACAAAGGATTTGAGCTCCTGTTCCAGGGCGTCCCATTTTTCAAAGGCCAGCTGCTGCGTGTTCATGTGCGGGACCGGGCCGTTGCCGTTGCCGGCTTCGTTCCTGGACACCACCGTGATGCCGCAATTGGCGAAATCCAGGGAAATATAGGCATTCTCCTGAAACACCCGCAGCCGCCGCTCGCTCCGGTTGGAAACCCGGCTGGCGGTAATGGTGGCGACGCAGCCGTTGGCAAATTCCAAGCGGGCGTTGGCGATATCCACATGATCGGAAATGATGGCCAGACCCGCCGCGCGGATATCGACGATCTCGGACCCGACCAGGTTCAGGATGATGTCGATATCATGAATCATCAGGTCCAGCACCACGCTGACGTCCGTGCCCCGTTCCTTGTAAATACTCAAACGGTGCGCTTCAATGTATTGAGGCCGGTCGACGATGTCTTTTAAAGGATGAACGGCCGGATTAAATCGCTCCAGGTGACCGACCTGAATAATCTTCTTTTTTTTCTCCGCCAGAGAAAGCAGCAGGTCCGTCTCCGCCAGGGTGGCGGTCATGGGCTTTTCCATCATGATGTCGACGCCGCTTTCCAGAAAATCCAGGCCCACCCGGCAGTGATCAATCGTGGGCACGACAATGCTGACGGCGTCGACCGCGCCGAGGAGTTGCCGGTAATCCGTGTAAGCGACGGTCCCCAGGCGCTGCGCCACGCTTTCCGCCGCGTCTTTGTTCACATCGGCCACGCCGGCCAGAATGACGTCGTCCATGGCCGCGTATTTTTCAGCATGGAATTTTCCCAGATACCCGCACCCGATCACGGCTACTTTCAATCTGCCCATCTGTCCTCTCCGAAAGCGATTATGGACATGGCGGACTCATCCGCCATGGCAATCATTTTTTCCCGGTCAAAGACCACGGTCCGACCGGATTCCACGGCCAGGGTGCTGACGCCGGCGGCGCGCATGGTGTCAATCGTCGCCGGTCCCACCGCCGGAATGTCAAAGCGCGTATCCTGCTGGGGCTTGCAGACCTTGACGACCACGGCCCGGCCGCCGCCCAGGCGGCCGCCCCTGGCAATGGTGGCATCGGTCCCGTCAATGGCCTCCACCGCCAGCACCGAGCCCTTTTCCACCACCACGCACTGACCGATATCCAGAAGGCCGACGGCTTTGGCCGCCTTCCAGCCGATGGCGATATCCCGCAACTGGTTCGGGTCCGGCTCAACCTTTGTCCAGCATCCGTCCGGTGCCAGCAGTTCCGGCAGCAGGTAAGTCGACGAGCGCACGGCGATGCCGTTTTCCTCCAGGAAGGCCGCGAAACGCCGCAACAGGGCGTCGTCATGGGTATCGGTCAGCCCGG
This sequence comes from Thermodesulfobacteriota bacterium, assembly GCA_040753795.1. NCBI lineage: Bacteria > Pseudomonadati > Thermodesulfobacteriota > Thermodesulfobacteriota bacterium. The sequence goes on along the minus strand of JBFMDX010000001.1, from coordinate 425,136 downwards.
CGATCAGGGACAGAGCGGCCGCGTCAGGCCGGAAATCGGAAAACATGGCGCGTTTGTTGACTCCGCCCATGATGACCGCCTCCCGGACGCCATTGTCGTGGAAAAAACGGACCAGCTTTTCCAACTCCCCGAGGTAAAGCCACTGGACGGCCTTCACCCGGTCGACGATTTCAGGCGCCGCCGCGCCATGATACGCAACCGCGTATACCTGGTTGCCGGATTTTCCGGCAGCCTCGGCGAACTGCAGGGGGAAATCGCCTCCGCCCGCAATCAGTCCGATTTTCATTGCCCTGTCCTTATCCCGTCGGACAACGCCCGGGTGTGTTTACCGCGTAATACCCCGACGGGAAGATTTGATAAATTCCAGAAAATGGACGACCTCCGGGGTTTGCTCTACTTCGGCGTTTGCTCTTTCAATGGCTTCATTTAGGGTCAGGCCGACGCGAAAAATAATCCGGTAGGCTTTCTTCAGGCTGTTTAAGACGGCCGGAGGAAAATTGCTGCGCTTTAATCCGACCAGGTTAAGCCCGTACAGTTTGGCCCGGTCCCCGGCGGCGATGACATAAGGCGGGACATCTTTTACCACCGCCGATTTGCCGCCGATAAAGGCATGCCGGCCGATGTTGACGAACTGGTGAACGGCCACCAGACCGCCGATGGTGGCGTTGTCTTCCACGGTAATGTGTCCAGCCAGGGTGGCGTTGTTGGCGAAAATCACCTGATTGCCCACCTGGCAGTCATGGGCGATATGGGTGTAGGCCATGAGCAGGCAGTTGTCCCCGACCTGGGTCAGGCCGGTGCCGAAAGCCGTCCCCCGATGAATGGTGACAAACTCCCGGATGACGCATTTGCGCCCGACCTTGACGCAGGTGTCCTCGCCGGCATATTTAACCGACTGGGGCGGCCCGCCGATGGCAGCAAACGCTGAAATCCGGCACTCCGGCCCGATGGTGGTATGGCCTTCGATGACTACATGGGGACCGATCTTCGTTCCCGATCCGATAAAGACATTACCGGAGATGCAGCTGTAAGGACCGACCTCGACACCCGGTTCAATACGGACACCGGGGTCAACGATCGCCGTCGGATGTATCATTTTCCACTCCTGTGCTGGCCATGATCTGGGCTTCCGCGACCAGTACACCCTCGACCGTCGCGGTCACTTCCATCTTGATGATATTGAGCTTTCTCTTGATAATCTTCCCGCGAATGATCAACTGGTCTCCGGGAACAACTCTTCTTCTGAAACGCACTTTATCCAGGCCGGCCAGATATCTGGCCGATTGATTGTTTTTTTCGTTCCGGGACAGATTCACCAGCACACCGCCGGCCTGGCACATGGCCTCCAGAATCAGCACGCCGGGCATTACGGGATTTCCCGGAAAATGGCCGGCCATCCAGGGGTCGCCGGCGGAAACATTTTTGATGGCAGTGATATGCTCGTCCGGCACATAATCGATCACCCGGTCGATCAGAATAAACGGGTACCGCTGGGGCAGCAGCAAAAGAATTTTATTGATGTCAATGGTCATCGGATCCGTTTTTCCCCAACCGGCTTTCCAGTTCAGCCAGCCGTTTTTCCATCTCTTTTACTTTCCGGTTCAAATCCGGAAGACGGGTGATCAGACTGCTCGTCTTCAGCCATAATTTATGGGGCATTCCGGGGGTTCCGGATATCACGTCGCCGGGGGCCACGGATTTGGCTATTCCGGCTTGAGGGCCGATGATGGCGTGGTCTCCGATGGTGAGGTGCCCGGAAATACCCGCCTGGCCGGCCAGGATGACGTTCCGGCCGATGGTGACGCTGCCGGCCACGGCGGCCTGGGCCACGATAATGGTGTTCTCCCCGACCGTCACGTTATGGGCGATGTGAATCAGATTGTCCGTTTTGACCCCGCTCTTGATCCAGGTTCGATCGAACTTACCGCGGTCGATGGTGTTGCAGGCCCCGATCTCCACGTCGTCATCGATCCGGACGATACCGGTGTGCGCGATTTTCAGGTAGCGATCCCCGTCACGGGTGTATCCAAACCCGTCGCTGCCGACTACCGTTCCGGCCTGGATGGTCACGCGGCTGCCGATAATGCATCCCCACAAAATGGACACATGGGCATGAATCTCCACGTCGCTGCCGATGGTAACGCCGTCACCCAGATAAACCCCCGGATAAAGAACGACCCGATCACCCAGGATGACGTTATCGGCGATCACCACGCCAGGAAAAATCGTCACTGCTGCGCCGCAGGAGAAATTCAGGCCGATGACGGATTGAGGATCGATCCCCGGCGTCGGCGGGTGGCGATCGGCAAACAGGTTGATCAGCCGGGTAAAAGCAACTTGAGGATCAGCCGCTTCAATACAGTTCTCATGATCGCAGCTTACCCCCGCTGGAACGATGAGAGCGCCGGCCCGGGTTTGGCTGGCGGCATTCCAGTATACCGGGCTGCCGGCCAGGGTGATGTCCTCCTGTCCGGCCCGTTCAAAAGGAGCCGCTCCGGATATCCGTAGATCGGGATTTCCCCTCACCACACCGCCGATCATAACGGCTATTTCCCCCAGGGATAATTTCATATCCTGACCACCATTATGCCGGATTAAACCGGGTGGAAGGGATTACTGTTTTTTGGGCGGAGCGGTCTTTTTCTCGTTGGCATACTGAATCAGGTGGTCGGTGACATCTATGGCCGTGGGATAATAGATGACAGCGTTCTTTTCTATCAACAGGAGGTATCCCTCTTTCTTGCCCAGCTCGGCAGCCAGAGCGGAAGCTTCCTGCTGCACACTACCGATCAGCTGCTGCTCCTTCTTCTTTAACGCCACCGTATATTTCTGCTGCAGCGCCTTCAAATCTCCGATCTTGATCCTGTATTCGCGGAGCTGGGCCTCCTTTTTCTCTTCGCTGAGTACCATGGCGTCCGCTTCCATCTTTTTTTCCAGGGCTTCGATGGCGCTTCCCTGTCCCTTAAGATCGCTTTCCATCTTAGCGCCTTCTGCCTCGATCTCCGACTGGGCCGCTTTGCCGATATTGGATTCGGTTAAAAAGCGCTGAAAATCGACCACCCCGATTTTAGCGACATCCTCGGCAACGCCGGGACCTGCGAACAAGGCCACCCCCGCCATTATCCCTGCAATCCAGAAAATTATCCGTTTCATTTCTTTATGGACTCCTTACTGCTTGAATTGTTTTTAAAAGGCTGTTCCTATACTGAATTCCCACCGTCCGCTTGAGTCTTCCCCGTCCTTGGCATCCAGTATATACCCTCTTTCCAGGCGGATCGGCCCCATGGGTGAAAACCACCGGATACCGAACCCCGCCGTTTCTCTCAAATTTCCAAGATCGATGCTTTCGCCCACATCATAAACATTACCGGTGTCATAAAACAATAGTCCAACCAGGCCGATTTTCTCGCCGAACAGGGGACACAGCAATTCCAGGTTGAACTGCACATATTTATCCCCGCCTTTTTCGATGACCAGACCGGTTTCATCGGTTTCATAAACGCATATATCACGCCAGTCGAACCCCCGCAACGAATTGATGCCGCCCAGATAAAAGCACTCATAGTCCGGTAGATACCCGCCTGAATTTTCATGGACATAGCCGCCTTCGGAGTGGAGGAAGGTAAATGTTTTCCAGAACAGCGGCACGTACCAGCCCAGTTCGGTGGTGTACTTGGTAAAAGCCACGTCTCCACCGAGCATACCGCCGGCGTTTTCGATGGTAAACGAATTTTTGGCGCCTTTGCGGGGGTTCATGGTATTATCCCGGGTATCATACACCAGCGAGGCGGACACGCTGCTGGTAATGCTGTCCTCCTCCATCTCCTGAATGGATATGGGGGCGAACACGGAAACATCCGTAAGATGATTTTGTTCGTAAGTATTTGAAAGGTATAACCGGGTATCCTTGAAAACGGGATAGCCGAAGCGCAAGCCACCTCCGGTAGTATCCATGTCGTACGTATCATAATCGACTCCCCAGTTGTACAGATCAAAACCCGCGGACAGGGGGATGTCAAACAGCCAGGGTTCGGTAAAACTGAGTTTATACTGCGTGGTGGTGCCGCCGACCTGACCCTGGACCTGCAATACCTGCCCGCGGCCGAAAAGGTTGTATTGAGAAATGGAGGCGGTGGCAAAAAACTTTTCGATGCTGCCGTATCCGCCGCCGAAGGAAAACTCCCCGGTGGACTTTTCCTCCACTTCTATCTTCAGGTCGACCTTGTTTTCGGCTTCTTTCTCTATGGTATCGACGTTCACGTTTTCAAAATAATTGAGTCGGTACAACCGGCCGATCCCCCTTTTCAGCTTCTGACCGCTGTAGAGCTCCTGCTCGTAAATATCCAGTTCCCGCCGGATTACCTTATCCCGGGTCTTCGAATTTCCGGAAATGATGATTTCATCAAAATAAACCAGATTCCCCTTGCTGATCTTATAATCGATATCCACCGTTCGATCGGCTTCGCTGGTTACGGTCTCCGGATAAACATCAACATAGTAATAGCCCTTGTCGGAATAAAAATCACTCAGCGTCATCAAATCCGTGCGGACGCCGGAACGATTAAAAACCGTGTTCTCGGCAATGGTGAGTTTACTGCGCAGTACCTGCTCATCATCAATCAGATCCCCTGAAATACGGATTTTCCCGATGTTGTACTGATGCCCCTCTTCAATCTTGAAGGTGATGGTGATGCCCTTTTTTTTCTTTTCCCCTGTTTCCGTTCCCGGCACGTCACCGTAAGTAATTTCCGGATCCCCGATTTTTGCGTTCATATACCCGTGGTCCTGGTAGTGAGCGGTCAACCGGGCGACATCCTGATACAACTGATCCATCTTCAGGTCACCGGCGGAGGAAATCATCCACATGATCAGACCTTTTTCAGAAGTCTCGATGACCTTTTTCAATTGCTTGTCGCTGTATACCTTATTGCCTTCAAACGTAATTTTCCGAATCCGGTATTTATCCCCCTGCGCAATGGTGAATTCAATATCCGCCTGGTTGTTGTCCTCGGGAAGAATCGCATAGGTAATCTTGACGCTGTGATAATTCTTATCCTTGTATAACTGTTCCATCTTCCTGATGTTGCGCTGTATTTCCAGCGTATTGATGATGGAGCCGCGACTGATGGTAATCTCTTTGGTCAACTCTTCGTCATCAAACAGGGTATTATCCTTGAAGAGAATTTTCCTTACCGTCGGTCTTTCCTTGACGTCAAAATAAACGATTTTCCCGGCAGCGGTATCATCGACCGAGACCCGGACATCCTCGAAATAACCCATCTGATAAATCGATCGCAAGTCATCGGAAAGTTGTTCTTTGCTGAACGCATCGCCGGCTTTGGTGCCGATTACTTTCTTGATGGCTTCCGCTTCGATACGAACATTACCGCGCACCTGGATGTCGGAGACAAGGATTTTCCCCGAAATGGTTCCGAAAATATTCTTCGCCAGGTTCTCGACGGCCCGTGAAAGGGACTTTCCTTCGCCGGTAAAATGCTGTATGACGGCGTCCGCAGGTGTTTTAGTCAGGGAGGCTTCGATGCTGAACTGCTCTCCCTGGACGGTAACGCTGCCCCAGAGCGCGGCGCCAGCTCCTTTTTCAAGAGCGAGTCGTCTTCTCTGGCCAACGGACAGGCCCGGTTGTCTCGCCTGAACGTCACTGATCACGGCTGTGCCATAATCGGCCAGACGGTCGGTCAGAACAGTATCCAACCCGGCGGTGAGAGATAGCCCCACATCATTATCCGCATTCACGGTAAACGGGAACAACATGATCCGGGCAACGGTTCCATCCGGCTTGTCCTGCGCCCATCCCGGGAAAACGAAAGACAGGGCGATGGCTATGACCAGTGCGGCAGCTATCCGCGGGGAAGATCCCGCGCGCTTCAAGGGAAACGTCCAACCGCTGCCATGCTTTCCTATTCCCCTCATACGATCACCCCGCTTCGGATATGTCCGCAATTTCCAATATTTTAGCGTCGACGATGGTCAGATTACGTGACATCAGTCGTGCCAGGTGAGGGTTATGCGTGGCCACGATCAGCGTCATGGACAACTCGCTGTTCAACTCCAGCAGCAGTTCGTGAATATGGCCGCTCGTCTTTTCATCAAGATTGCCAGTAGGTTCATCAGCCAGAAGCACCAGGGGGTTCAACACCAGCGCCCGGGCGATGGCCACGCGCTGCTGCTCCCCTCCGGACAATTCCGACGGGCGGTGATCCAGCCGATTGGCAAGCCCCACCCGCGCCAGCATTTCTTCGGCCAGTTGCCGGACCGCGCGGCTGTCGTCCCGCCGGATCAGTCCAGGCATCATGACGTTCTCCCGGGCGCTGAACTCCGGCAGCAGGTGGTGAAACTGAAACACAAAACCGATGGTCTGGTTTCTCAATTGCGCCAGCGGAATTTCTCCGAGGGCATAGACGTCTCTGCCTTCCAGCAGCAGCGTACCGCTGTCAGGCGGATCCAGAGCGCCGATGACCTGAAGAAAAGTGGATTTCCCGATACCGGAGGCGCCGACCACGGCAATCGATTCCCCGCGGAAAATTTCAAAACAGGTGCCCCGGATCACCTCGATCCGAAGGCCGTTGTTGTCAAATCCCTTGGAAAGATCGTGTCCGATGATCAGCGGGTCACGTCCGGTGTTCTCCGTGCCGCCGCCGGCATGGATGGTATCAGCCATAACGGATCGCCTCCACCGGATTGACTTTGGACGCCTGAGACGAAGGATAGAGGGTCGCCAGATAACAAATAGTCAGCGCGGCTCCGGCAATGATGGAAACATCCAGCCATTCCAGCTGAACGGGCAGGGTGGTGATGTAATAAACATCGCTGGACAGCTCAATAAAGTGATAACGTTTAAGCAGAAGACAGGCGACGACGCCCAGGGCAACACCCAGCAGGGTGCCCACCCCGCCGATGAGCATGCCCTCGAACACGAATATCCGGCGGATGCTTTTCCGGGTAGCGCCCATAGCTTTTAAAATGCCGATTTCCTTTTTCTTGTTCATTACGATCATGATCAGGGAACTGGCGATGTTAAAGGCCGCCACCAGCACAATCAGGGTCAGAATGATGAACATGACGGTTTTTTCCAGTTTCAGCGCCGCGAACAGGTTCTGGTTCATGGTCATCCAGTCCCTGGCATAATACGGATACCCCAGCCGGGAAATAATCGCCTCGGCGACTGACCGGGCTTTGTAAATATCCTTGACGCGTATCTCAATTCCGCTGACGGTATTGTTCATGTGAAGAACGCGCTGCGCCTCAGACAAGTGAACAAAGGCGAAGGTGCTGTCAAAATCATGCATGCCGGCCTCAAAAATGCCGGTCACCTCGAACCGCTTGACCGCCGGCATATGGCCGACCGGGGACAACGCGCCCATAGACAGGACCAGGTAAACCACGTCCCCTGTTTTAACACCCAGACGGCCGGCCAACTCTTTCCCCAGGATGATGCCCGGCGGCTTCCCGGCGTTTTCCTCGTTATCGCCGCTGCGCGTTAATTTATCGTCAAGGGGCCGGATCGACTCAAAAATGCTCATGGAAGCGCCCGCCCGCCCGGGGTCAATGCCTCTCAGGACCCCTCCGGTAACCCCCGATGCTGAACGCAGCATGACTTGAGTGACAATAAACGGCTGGGCGTTGACAACCTGATCCATCCGTTCAATTTCATCCACCACCTGAACAAAATCATAGATCTCTCCGCTGTGGTGAAACAGAACGATGTGCGATTCCACGCCGAGTATTCGTTTTTTAATATCGTTTTCAAATCCCGACATTACCGCGATCACGATAATCAACGCCATAACGCCGATAACCACCCCGACCACCGACAGCAGGGTGATAAAAGAAACAAAGGCGTTGCGACGGGGCGCCATCAGATGGCGCCGGCTGATCAATAATTCGTATATCATAATGGTTTGACAGTGGCCGCTGCCGTGTTGTTCACGGCAATTTTTTCTGCTGCTTGTTATTCCCCGGGGATCTTTTTCATATGAGGGAACAGAATGACTTCCCGTATGGAAGGGGAATCCGTCACCAGCATCACCAGCCGGTCGATGCCGATCCCCTCGCCGGCCGTCGGCGGCATCCCATACTCAAGGGCTTCAATATAATCTTCATCCATGAAATGCGCTTCTTCGTCACCCGCCTGCCTGGCATTAACCTGAGCCAGAAACCGGCTGCGCTGATCTTCGGGATCATTAAGTTCGGAAAACCCGTTGGCGATTTCATTCCCGGCGATAAACAGTTCAAACCGGTCGACGACCTGCGGATTTTTCTCGCTGGATTTCGACAGCGGCGACACATCAACCGGATATCCGGTGATAAAAGTCGGCTGAATGAGTTTCGGCTCTACCAGAACATCAAACAGCTTGGTCATGATTTTCCCGAAATTTTCCGTCTTGGTGAGATGAATACCGTGAACCGCCGCAAACGCCAGGAGACTTTCCTTGTCCCGCTGCCGGTCCGGCGCCAGGCCACCGATCTCGCTCATCGCCGCCGCCAGGGTCATCCGCCGCCAGGGCGGCGAGAAATCGATGGCATTCCCCTGGTATTCAATCTGCAACGTCCCTTTTACTTTCGAAAAAACATGCTGGAACATTTCCTCGGTCGTTGCCATGAGCGTTTCATAGTCGGCATAAGCCTGGTAGAATTCCAGCATGGTAAATTCCGGATTATGCCGGGAGGAAACGCCTTCATTCCGGAAGTTCCGGTTGATTTCAAACACTCTTTCAAACCCGCCGATGACCAGCCGTTTCAAATAAAGCTCCGGGGCTATTCTCAAAAAGAGGTCCATGTCCAGTGCGTTGTGATGGGTAATGAACGGTTTGGCCTCGGCCCCTCCCGGGATCGGCTGCATCATGGGCGTTTCCACCTCCATGAAATCCCGCTGGCAGAGGAACTCCCGGACAGCCTGAACCGTCCGGTTCCGTTGAATAAAAATATCCCGCGCCCCACTGTTCATGATCAGATCCAGATAGCGCTTGCGGTATCGCTTTTCCGGATCTTTCAACCCGTGAAATTTTTCAGGCAGCGGCCGGGTTGCCTTGCATAACAGCTTAAACTCCTTTACCAGTACCGTCCATTCACCGGTTCTGGTCTTGAAAACACCGCCGGTAATACCAATAAAATCACCAATATCCAGTTGTTTGAACAGCGTGTATGGATCCTCTCCAACGGTATTCTGCTGCAGGTAGGCCTGGATCGTTTCCGTGCGGTCCCGGAGGCGGATAAACGATGATTTACCGAATTTATTAATCGCGATGATCCGCCCGGCAAGGGTCATTCCCGGGATGTCGTCCGGCCCGGGGGCCATATCCTGTTCAATAAGGCGCAACACTTCCGCAACGGTATGCGAAACAGGAAAAAAGGAGGGGAAGGGATTGATCCCGCTCTCCCGCAGGGCCTGAATTTTCTGTTTTCGTACATCAAGCAGGGTCTCGGATTTTTCCATTGGGCTCCATCATCCGTTTCATGTCGTCAGCAACAGTAAATTATTTTCAAATCATTTAAAATAGCAAAACTTTAAAAAGATAGTCAAGGTTAAGTTACAGGTTGGGTTTTTACAAGGTTAGCCGCAGCCTGGACCGAAGCAACCGATTGTCTCATGATTATCGGCAATGAAGTGCAACAGGATACTGGATTTTTCGGGAGCCGGCCGGCCAGGTCAACACCCCGGCAATCAGTCCGTTCGCGTCAAATATAAGATGAAGCGGGTGCCCTTTCCCGGTTGGCTTTCAAAATCGATCTTCCCCCCGTACAATTCCACCAGCCGGTGAACAACGGAAAGGCCGAGACCGGTTCCCTTGGATTTGGTTGTGAAAAACGGATCAAATATGGTGTCGGCTATATCCGGCGGCATGCCGCAGCCGTCGTCAATGATTTCCAGCCGGGCCATCCTGTTTCTGGCCGGATACAGATTGACCGTTATGGTTCCTGCCGGTGTCTCCTTTTCACTGATCGCATCGGCAGCGTTTAGCAGAAGGTTCCAGAGGATCTGGCGCAGGTATTCCGGATCCATGTCAATTTTGATGCCGGGGGAAATATTTGCCACGCACTGGACTTCTCCTCTGCCTTTCAACCCGGTTTCAAAAAGATCCAGGGTGTCCTTGAGAATCTGATCCAGAGGGATTGTCTTCACGTTTCCTTTGTGCGGCTTGGCGAACAGTAGAAAATTGGTTACCAGGGAATTCAACCGTTTGGCTTCCCGTTGAATAATCTTCATCAGACGGACATCATCCGGGCTGGTAACCACCCCGTCGCCTTCGAGCATTTCTATGGCCCCGGTCAGGGCGGCCAGAGGATTTTTAATCTCGTGCGCCAGTCCGGCGGCCATCTCCCCCACCGCCGCCATCCGCTCTACGCGCCGGACATATTTCCGCATGACCAGCAGTTCACCGCGGGCTGTCCTCTCCTGTTCCACCAGCACACTGGTCAGAAAAGCCACGGCAAAACAGGCCATCATCATAATAATGGTCTTATACAAAACGTTGGGGCCGCTCAACGTGGCGTCCGTCACGATAAAATTGATGTCCGCGGGGCCGATCAGGCCGTAATATTCCAGATCAATCATGACACCGTACTGAATACTGCTGAGGGCGGCAACGATCATCCCCCCCCGGCGGAACAGAAAAAAACAGGCGCTGATAATAACGATCAGATAGAGAAATGTAAAAGCGCTGTAATAGCAACCGGTGACATACACAATCAGCGTGACGGCAAAAGTGTCAACACAGATTTGAAAATAGGTGAAAAAGATTTTCCGCTTCACGAACCGCAGAAGGATGGCGTAACCAGCTGAAAGGACCAGGGTCGAGAGGGAAATCACATAAAGCAGAAGGATAGCGCCTTCGGCGTAATGCGAATCTTTCGTTCTGGTAAAAAAAAGTGTCGAGCCGAGAAGGAAAACGGCGAAAAGCGCCCGAAAGGCAATCAGCCATCGCAGGCGGCGATTGAATTCCTCTGTTTGTTGCACGTCAACGGGCATCACCAGCCTGCGGTTTTCAGATGTCGGTTTGTCTGCCCTCCGGAACAGGCAGGGTTTCTAACCGCCGGAAATAGCTCCCGCCATCTGGAAAACGGGCAGATACATGGCGACCACCAGACCACCAATCAACCCGCCCATGAAAACCATCATCAGCGGTTCAATGGCCGAGGTCATGGCTTCCACGGCAGCGTCCACCTCCTCTTCATAGAAGGCGGCGATTTTTTCCATCATGGCGTCCAGAGCGCCGGTAGACTCACCGACCGCGATCATGGAACAGACCATGGAAGGAAACACGCCGGTTTCTGAAAGCGGATCTGCCACCGTGCGGCCTTCGGAGATACCGGCCCGGGTAAAATAAACGGCGTTTTCGATGACCTTGTTGCCGGCAGTCTTGGCGACAATGTCTAGGGCGTCGAGGATGGAGACGCCGCTGGAAAGCATGGTGCCCATTGTTTGAGTAAACCGGGCCACGGCTGATTTCCGGATGACGACACCGATGACCGGCAATTTCAGAAAAATACCGTCCATGACCAGCCGGCCCTTTTCGGTTTTGTAAAACTGCCGGTAAGCCATACTCAACAGAACCATTCCGGCAATGATAAACAGGATTTTGCTTTTTACGATTTCGCTGGCGGTAACAACGATCTGGGTGGGCAACGGCAGTGCCTTACCGAAATCAGCGAACATCTGCTGGAAAACCGGAATAACGAATACGAGAATAACTATAACAACCAGAACGGCGATGCTCAAGGTAATAAGCGGGTACATCATGGCGCCCTTGATCTGCCGTTTCAGTTTGGCGTTTTTTTCCATGTAGGTGGATAACCGCTGCAGAATCTTGTCCAGAATACCGCCGGCTTCACCGGCCGCGATCATATTCACGAACAGGGCGTCAAACTGCTTGGGATGTTTTTTCAAGGCTTCGGCCAGGGTCAAACCGCCTTCCACATCCGCTTTGATGGTCTTCAGAATTTTCTGAAATGTTTTGTTCTGCTCCTGGGCCTGCAAAATATCCAGGCACTGGACGATGGGCAGACCGGCATCAATCATGGTCGAAAACTGCCGGGCGAAAATAATGATATTCTGCTGGGTTACCCCCGGTTGTAAAAAAGCGACATTGGCGAAAAGATCCTTGGGCTTTTTTTTGACTTTCTGGGCCGTAATACCCATTCGTAGCAGTTGAGCCCTTACCGCAGCTTCATCCGCCGCATCCATTTCCCCATTCACATTTTCATTCCGGCGTTTGCCTTCCCAGAGGTAGACCGGCATATTATCCCCCTTGTATGTTAGAATGGTTCTTCACCGGCGCCGGCGCACAAGACGCCTTAACGGTAGTTTTGAATCACCGTTGCCAGTATAGGCAATTGAATAATATTATTCAAGTAATTATATATTAAAAACGGGTTTAAATGATAGTGTCAATTAAATCAGATTTTTTATTTTTCCGGCCGCCGCAATGCTTGATAAATAAAACGGCGTATCATATGGTGGGATTTGCTGTACTGACCTGGTTAAAACAATTCGGAAAATGTCGTCATGCCGGGAAAAAAGCCGCCTCAAAAAAACCCGTTGACGGTGATCACAACCCACGTCAACGCTGATTTTGATGCCATCGCATCCGTCCTCGCGGCCCAGAAACTGTATCCGGGTTCCGTTGTGGTCCTGCCGGGCTCCAACGAAAAGAACTTAAGGGATTTTTTTGTAAGTTCAATGGCTTATCTTTTTAACATGAAAAGCATCCAGGATATTGATCTTCCCGGGATCAGGCGGCTGGTGATCGTTGACACCAAGCAGAAGAACCGCATCGGGCCATTGGCCGATTTGCTCGATGACCCGTCGATGGAAATCCACATTTATGATCACCATCCCGTATCAGACAATGATATTGCCGCCGACATGCAGGTCAATGAATCAAGCGGTGCCACGGTCTCTATTCTGACGGAAAAAATCCGGGAAAAGGGCATCCCGGTTTCTCCGGACGAAGCCACCGTCATGTGCCTGGGGATTTATGAAGACACCGGCTCCTTTACTTTCACCTCCACCACCCCCAAAGACTTTGAAGCCGCCGCCTTTCTGGTGTCCCGGGGCGCCAGTCTGAATACCATCGCCAACATGATATCCAAGGAAATGACGCCGGAGCAGGTGGATATTCTCAACAGCATGATCAAAAATGCCCAGGTCCATGATATCAACGGGACCGCGGTGGTGATCACCTCCATCTGCCTGGATGAGTATGTGCCGGATTTCGCCTTCCTGGTTCATAAAATGCAGCGGATGAAGAACTTGGGCGTGGTGTTCGCCCTGGCCCAGATGGGCAACAGGATCTATATCGTCGGCCGGTCCGGACTGCCGGAGGTCGATACCGCCGGCGCGCTGTTCCCCTTCGGCGGCGGAGGACATGCCTACGCCGCTTCCGCCAGCATCAAAAACATGACCCTGCCCCAGGCCGAACAGCAACTGCTGACCGTTTTGAACCGGCAGATCCAGTCCAGGATATGCGCCCGGGACCTGATGTCCTCGCCCGCTATTTCCACGACCCCGGACATGACCTGCCGACAGGCCGGGGAACTACTGACCCGATATAACATCAATGCCCTGCTGATCACGGAAAAGGAAAACGCGGGCGGGGCACTGCTGGGATTTATCACCCGGCAGGTCATCGAAAAGGCCCTCTATCACAACCTGGGCGACACGGCCGTTTCCGAATACATGACGTCGGAAGTCCTGCGGGTGGATCCGGATGATGATTTGTACGGGATCCAGGAAAGAATCATCGACGGCCATCAGCGAATTTTGCCGGTGGTCCGGGACGACGCCATTCTGGGAGTGATCACCCGGACCGATCTGCTGAATCTGCTGGTTTCCCGCAACAAACGGGAAAAGGAGCAACAGCCCCAACTGGTTGAGGCCAGCATCGACGCCAAGACAAAAAATATTACCCGGTTGATGACGGAGCGGCTGCCGGGTCATATAATGGACCTGCTCAAAGCCGCCGGGGAAACCGCCGCGGCCATTGGATACAGCGCCTATGTAGTGGGCGGATTTGTCCGGGACATGTTTCTCCTGCGCGACACGGAAGATGTCGATCTGGTCATCGAGGGAGACGGCATCGCCTTCGCCAAACAGTTCGCCGGTCTAATGGGCGCCCGCGTTCACTATCACAGCAAATTCGGAACCGCCGTGATTACCTTCGCCGATGGCTTTAAAATCGACGTGGCGTCATCACGGCTCGAGTATTACCAGTTTCCGGCGGCCCTGCCCACCGTCGAAATGAGTTCCATCAAGCTGGATCTGTTCCGGCGGGACTTTACCATCAACACCATGGCCATATGCCTGAACCCGGAAAAATTCGGCATACTGATCGATTTTTTCTCGGCCCACCGTGACATCAAGGACAAGACAATCCGCGTCCTTCACAATCTGAGCTTCGTGGAAGACCCCACCCGCGTCTTCCGCGCCATCCGCTTTGAACAGCGATTCGGCTTTACCATCGGTAAAATGACTTCGGGCCTGATCAACAACGCCGTTAAAATGAATTTCTTCAAAAAATTGAGCGGGCGGCGGGTATTCGGGGAAATGAGCCTGATCCTGGAAGAGGACAACCCGGTCCCGGCGGTTCAACGGCTGGCGGAATATAAACTGCTGGCCGCGGTTCACCCGGCCATCCGCATCAGCAAAACGATCCTGACAAGGCTGAATTCGGTCCGGGAGGTGATCTCCTGGTATGACCTGCTTTTCTTTGAAGAAAGATACATGAAATGGGCGGTCTACTTTCTGGTGCTGGTCAACCGCTGTGATCAGGCGACGACGCTGGAGATCTGCGGCAATTTTGAATTAAACCGGAAATACCAGTCGCTTTTCACCACTGAACGGTTTGAAGCCATCGCCGCCCTCTCCCGGATCAACCGGGACTTTCCCATTAAAAACAGCGCCCTTTACGAAAGCCTGAAGCCGTTCCGCACGGAACTGGTGCTGTTTATCATGGCCCTGGCGGAAAGGGATGAAATCAAAAAACAGATTTCCCACTATATTCTTCAACTTAAAAACATCCGCCCGATGATTAAGGGGGAGGACTTGAGGCAATTGGGCATTCCGTCCGGTCCTGATTACAGCCGTGTCCTCAAGGCGGTCCTGCACGCCAGGCTGGACGGACTTGTCGCCACCAAAAAAGACGAGATGGAGTTTGCCGCGAAATATGCTGCCCGAATTTGATATCAACCGGATTGTCGTCATGGTGACCCCGCTCCTGTTCGCGGTAAGCCTTCATGAGGCCGCCCACGGATACGCCGCCCTTAAAATGGGGGATGATACCGCCGCCCGCGCCGGCAGGATCACGCTCAATCCCATCCGGCACGTGGACCCGGTCGGATCGGTGGTTCTGCCGCTGTTGCTGGCGGTATTCAACGCGCCTTTTGTCTTTGGTTACGCCCGGCCGGTACCGGTCAATCCCGCCCTTTTCCGCAACTGGAAAAAAGGAACCCTGTGGGTGTCGTCGGCCGGCGTTCTGGCCAATCTGGTGTTTATGATGATGGCCGGTGTCTGCTTTCGGATATTGCTGATTGCCGCCCAGGCCGCCCTGCCCATGAGCCCCCTGGCTCTGTTTCTGGTGACGGACCTGCTGCTGATGCTCGGCTACTTCGTGCTGATTAACGCCGTTCTGGCGGTCTTCAATCTGATCCCCATCCCGCCACTGGACGGCAGCAACATCCTGCTGGTTTTCCTGCCGCCGGCCATGCGAAAACGATTTGCATCTATGGGTCGCTTCGGTATAATACTGCTGCTTTTTTTGCTGACGATCAAGGCGGACTGGTTCTTTAACGCGATCTGGTTTGTAATCATGCCGCTGGTTCATCTTGCGCTCGGCAGCGGGGGGTTGAATTTTATTGCCGGCAGTTCACCCTGATATTACACCATATTTATTGATTAACGGATTTGAGTGTCGGGAGCTATTTCATGACGTCAAAAAAGAGAATTTTAAGCGGTATGCGGCCCACGGGTCCGCTTCATCTGGGCAATCTTCACGGCGCGCTGAACCACTGGGTTGGCCTTCAGGATGAATTTGATTGTTTTTTCTTCATCGCCGACTGGCACGCCCTGACCACGGATTATGAGAATCCCGGCAACCTTTCCGAATTTTCCCGGATGATGGCGGTGGACTGGCTGAGCGTCGGGCTTTCTCCGGAAAAATGCACCCTGTTTGTCCAGTCCCGGGTCAAGGAGCATGCCGAACTGTTTCTGATCCTGTCCATGCTGACCCCCCTGGGATGGCTGGAACGGAACCCGACTTACAAAGACCAGATGTCCCAGTTAAGCAACAAGGACATATCCACCTTCGGCTTTCTCGGGTATCCGGTGCTTCAGGCGGCCGATATCATCATGTACAAAGCCGACTTTGTGCCGGTTGGGGAAGACCAGGTACCCCATGTGGAAATCACCCGGGAAATCGCCCGGCGATTCAACCATTTTTACGGCCCGGTCTTCCCGGAGCCTCAGGCCAAACTGACGGAGACCCCGCGGATCCTCGGCATCGACCGTCGGAAAATGAGCAAAAGCTATGACAACGCCGTTTTCCTGGCCGATTCCCCGGAAAAGATCATGGAAACGACCATGAAAATGATCACGGATCCCCAGCGGGCCCGGAAAAGCGATCCCGGGGATCCGGATATCTGTAACGTGTTTTCCTTCCATAAGCTTTATTCGGAAGCGGGGACCGTGGTCGCCATCAATCAGGACTGCCGCAAGGCCGGCATCGGCTGCATCGAATGTAAAAAGAAACTGGCCGCCAGCCTGGCGATAGGGCTGGCGCCCATCCGGGAACGGCGGGAATACTATGTCCAGCGGCCGGAACTGGTGGAGGAGATTGTCGCCAGAGGAACGGCCCGGGCGCAAGAGGTGGCCCGGCAGACCATGGCCGAAGTCCGTCGTGCCGTAGGGATTTAACCATTTAATTTTAGCAACCATCAAGTTTGAACAGCGCTCATGCAGGAAGAGGAAATCATAGAAGAGGCACCGGAAACCGGCGGGCCTTACAAGGTCAAGACCGAAATTTTCGAAGGTCCCATGGACCTTCTGGTCTACCTGATCAAGAAGAACGAAGTCAGCATCTATGACATTCCCATCGCCAGCATCACCAGGCAATTCCTGGATTATATCGAGTGGATGAAAAGCCTGAACATCAATCTGGCCGGTGAATTCCTCTATATGGCGGCCATTCTGACCAACATCAAATCCCGCACCCTGTTGCCGTCCCACTCCGCCGCCGGAGACGAGGATGAGGACCCGCGAGCCGAAATCACCCGGGCGCTGGAAGAGTACCTGAAAATCAAGTCAGCGGCCGAAGGCCTGAACACCCGGCCGATTTTAAATGAGGACATCTTTGTCCGGACCACCGACAAGAAGGCCTTCCGGCAGGAGGCCGATGCCGACCTGATCGAAGTGGGTCTGTTCGAGCTGATTGACGCCTTTCAGAAAGTGATTGACAGGCTCCCCGACTCTTCAAAAATGATGCTGGCCAGGGAAGAGATTTCGATCAAGGATAAGATAGCGGAAATCGTGGAACGGCTGGAGGAGAAACGATCCATCACCTTTGCCGAACTGCTGGAGAACGTTTCCGGAAAACGCGAGGTGATCGCCTTTTTCCTGGCCCTGCTGGAAATGGTCAAAATGCAGCTGGTCTCCATCCGGCAGCACGTGGATAGCGGGGTTATCCGGTTGTTCTACCTGTAAAACGAAAGTGATTTCTCATGCAGAACGATTTGAAAAACACCATCGAAAGTCTGCTGTTTATCTCGGACAATCCGGTCGATGTCCGGGCCCTCAAGCAGATCATTCCGGAGGCCGACCCCAAAGATATCCGACTGGCCATCGCCGAACTGGTGGGGGAATACGAGGACCGGCAGGGCGGCTTTCTGCTCTATGAAGTGGCCGGCGGGTTCCAGTTCCGGACCCGGCCCGAGTACAAGGAGTGGATCAGGAAACTGGTCAAGCCCGCTCCCGTCCGCCTGAGTAAGGCGTCCCTGGAGACCCTGGCCATTATCGCCTATCACCAGCCCATCATCCGGGCCGACGTGGAGCGGATCCGGGGGGTGGATTCCGGCGCCATCATGCGCAGCCTGCTGGAACGGAAACTGATCCGCATTCTGGGGAAAAAGGAGATACCCGGCCGACCCCTGATCTACGCCACCACCCGGCGGTTCCTGGAAATCTTCAACCTTAAAAATCTGAGTGACATGCCGAGCCTGAAAGAGATTCAGGCGTTCGGCAAGGAGGGAATAGCCCAGCAGTTCGCCGCCGGGACAGGGGTCGAGGTGGCTCCGGCCGAAGACGACGTGCCCCCGGGTGAAGGCGCGGAAATGGTCGGCGAAGACGGTTCGGCTATCACGGATCAGCTTCCGGAAACCCAGGGAACCGAAGAGGCCGTTTATTCAGATCAGGACGGGGACTTATCGGTGGGCGAGGCGGAACCGGACGAAGAGGCATCGGACGTTGAGGCGGATTCAGATGTTAAGGACGATTATATAGCGGAGGACGAGGCGGATTCCGTTTTCCGGGACGAAGGTGCAGCGGCGTCCGGGGTCGAACATCTTGTTGATGGCGAAGTTTCGGATATGCCGGAACCGGGTATGGACAGCCCGGAATACGATGAAACAGTCTCCCCTGACCGGAAAGAGGATATGCCGGAACAGGAAGCGGATGGCCATGAACCCGACACAATGGTTCCCCCGGACCAGGGGGTGGCTACCCCGCCGACCGATGGCACGGAAGAACCGCCGGTTCCCGAAGACGAAAACAACACCTAATATCTTATATAATATGGAAGGTTTTTAGAAAAACCTTTTGTCCGTTCCCCAACGATGCCGGGGGCGCTCACAAAAGACTTTTTTTCGAAACCGGCATAAAATGTTTGTTGACCGGGGCAACGGTTTTTGGTATCAAAATACACGCAACGAACAAAAGACGTTAAGGGCGATTAACTCAGCGGGAGAGTGCTACCTTCACACGGTAGAAGTCACAAGTTCAAATCTTGTATCGCCCACCATAAAAATTTACGGGGGTTGTGAAAGGCCACAACCCCCGTTCTGTTTTTCACCTTTCGGGGTTCGCTTACGGCCTAACCCCACGGAGGTGTTCTCGCAAAAAGCTTTTTGTGAGGTCATATAGGCTTTACCTCCATTGATTGACCGAGAAATAAGGATGATGCTACAGTTCACCATGCTCATCTGTGCTACGCTTTTGGGTTAACCGTTTAACCTTTACTGTGTGTACACCCACTTCGCCGATGTACATATACTATCTTGCCCGAATCGAAGGTGTAGTTCAGGACCTCCTCCCTCCGATGGCTTTGCAAATTTATAAAATACGTAATGGAAATAATAACCGCCATTACCATCGTAGGATTGTTCAGCCGGACCAAGGCAAGATTCTATCTGCTCTAAAGTCAGTCCGAGCAATTTAGCATCTTGAGGGCAACCAGTGCAGGGCGCTTCAAAATCTTTGCCAGCTGGCGAGTTTTCCACAAGATCTAACGCTGTGCGAACTTTCAACAGGTTTTTCTGGGCACACAAGTCAGTTGATGTGCATCCAATTACCCAAAACAATAATCCGAATAATAATGGAATAAAAGATATTCGTCTCATACTTCCTCTGTCGTCCAGCGATATATAATATCATCCGCTGCCTTCAGCGAATCAGCGAATGGTCAGACCGGATCGGCCGGGATCAAAAAGCCTTTTGTGAGCGAGGTTCGATTGTTTTGGGGGAAAAGCGCGAGGCGACCCCGGCGTCAAGAATCTCTCGCTGTCTGAGGGCGTCAGCCCGAGTTCGAGAGATTCAGCCGGGGGAGCCGAGCGCTCCCAAAATAATCGCCGAGCGAACAAAATGGTTTTTTGCCCCGACGCCCCGCACTTGGCCCCCCGCACCCCGTATCTTTTACCCTGCTCCTTGTACCTTGCCCCCTGCGCCCAAACCTTGTCGTCATAGGCGATCGTCAGGCCGCGGATTGCTCATGGGAATTCCAGCCGGGGAAGACAAGCACCGCCGGATGGCATTTCAATGCCCGGGCCAGAACTTTGGCCCGTTCGACGCCAAGCCGGATGCGATCGTTCTCAATGGCGGATATAGTGGATTGGGGGATGCCGGTCACGACCGCCAAGTCGTTCTGACTCAACCCCTGAAGTTCCCGGATAATCCGCACGGATTCTCCCACGGAAACATCCACGGTTTTTTTCGCCAGCCGGTAGTTTTTCATTTCACTTTCTCCTGTAGTCGTGAGCCGTAATGTCAATCACCTCGATGAAAATCTTATCCTTCTCCACCCGGTAGATCACGCGGTACTGAAGCCCGAGACGTGATGATCGATGGCCGGCCCATTGTCCGCTCAACGATTCGTCGTGGAAACCTTTTATCAGTTTCAATCCTTCAGGCCCGGAAATGTTAACGATATCCTTCCATTTTTCATATCGCTTTAAGATCTCCTGAGGAAGTCTGGTTATTTTTCTGGCCGCGTTGCGATGCTCATAGACTGTCCACATATCAAATATATACTATCCACTCTTTGGTATGTCAAGAAATGTTATCTGAACCTGGCACTGGCCTTGCCTACGCCGCCTAAAAGGATATCGAATCGACCGGAATAACAAACCTTTGGTGAGCGAAGTTCGATTATATTGATCCCCCCTGAACTCATCATGACGGACTGAACAGATACCGATGATCCCCGCCTATTGCAGCGCCGCCGAGCGCGGGCGATTTTTCCGGAGAAAGCGGGCAGACTGTTTGAGCGCCGGTTCCCGGTAAAAATACGCAAAAGGGAAGACAGTGCTCGAACCGGGAAACGTGCTTTAAGGCCGTTTCTCAAGCGAGTTTCTGACCGCGCCGGAAAAAGCGTTCGCGCGAGGGAAGTCACGCCGTGGCGTGACCGGCGCTGCCGGGCAATGTTTCTTTTGGTACTTTTCTTTGCGCCAAAGAAAAGTACGCCCTAATCCGTCCTTTTTCGCAGCACCTTCTTGTCCACCTTGCCGACGGTGGTCAGAGGCAGCTCATCGAGAATACGCACCCGCTTGGGCACTTCGTAGGGCGACAGTTTCTCCTTGGCAAAGGCGAGGATATCCTTTTCCAGGGCCGCCTTGTCCGCGGCCAGGGGATGCCCCAGCCGCGGCTTGACATAGGCCTCCACCAGCTCGGATCCGGGCCGCTCCGGATTGGGCCGGCCGATGGTGGCGATCATGTCGATGGCCGGATGCTCGGAGAGCAGATCCTCCACCCGGCGGGAAAAGACCTTGAACCCGCTGACGATGATCATGTCCTTGGTGCGGTCGACGATGCGCAGATACCCCTCCTCGTCCTGAATGGCCACGTCCCCGGTATGCAGATACCCCTCGGCGTCCATCACCCGGGCGGTCTCCTCGGGCTTGTTGAAATAGCCCACCATGACCTGGGGGCCCTTGACGCAGATCTCGCCGGGCTGACCCAGCGATACAGGCTCGCCGGTATCGGTACTCTTGAGGCAGATGTCGGTATTAGGCAGGGGCAGGCCGATATGGCCCAGCTTCTTCTTGCCGTTGACGGGCGTCATGGTGGTCAGGGGCGATGTCTCGGTCATGCCGTACACCTCCAGGAGCTTGCCCTGGCCGACGATCTGCTCCAGCTGGCGCTGGGATTCCTCCGGAAAGGGTGAAGCCGCCGAGATGCAGGCCTCCAGGCCGGAATGATCCAGATTTTTAAATTTGGGGTTGGCGATCAGCATCTGAAACAGGGACGGCACGTTGACCAGCACCGACGGCCGGTATTTGGCGATTTCCTTGCAGATGTGGTCCGTGTCCCGGGGGTTGGGAATGAGCACCTGGGTCCAGCCCAGATAGATGCAGTTCTTGTTGAAGAATAAACCGGCGATATGGAAAAAGGGGAATCCGGACAGGGCCAGGCCCCGGCCCTTTTCCCAGTGCAGCCAGTGCTGAACGATAAGCACGTCGGCCACCACGTTGCGGTGGCTCAACTGCGCTCCCTTGGGCAGGCCGGTGGTGCCGCCGGTATACTGGATATAGGCGATGTCGTCGGGCGTGATCTTGATGCCGGGATCCATGTCGCCATAGGCGCCTTCCTTGATGGCCGTTTCAATTCTTACCACGGTTTTTCCCTCAAGGGGCGTGATCTTGCCCTGGGGGATCTTGCCCAGCTTTTTTCCCAGAAACCGCTTGAGCGGCGGCAGAAATCCGCCCACACTGGCCACGACGACCAGTTTCAGGTCCGGTAATTCGTCGGCAATCTTGACGACCGTAGCCGCGAAGACAGCGTCCAGGGTGACCAGGGCTTTGGCCTTCGAATCGCTCAACTGGTGCTTCATTTCAGGGGCGGACAGCAGCGGTGAAACACCCGAGACCACGCATCCGGCCCGGAGCGTGCCCAGCCAGGCAATGCCGTATTCCGGGATGTTGGGCAGGTTGATGCCGACCACATCCCCTTTGGTCAGGCCGTGATCAAGCAGCTGGTGCGCGAAACGGTTGGCGTAATGGTTCAAATCCTCGAAGCTGATATGCGTGCCCATGAAGGCATAGGCCGTCTTGTCCGCGAAGTTCTCGAACGCTGGCCTGATGGCGTCTACATAACTGATTTCCCATTTATCGGGCGACAGATCGCCGACCCCGGTGTCGTAGGATTTGGTCCAGAAACGATTACTTCCCATGTCCCCCTCCTGTTAATCACTTCGTCAATTATGCTGCCGGTTAAAAAACCTGATCGGCCCCTCTGATTTTTCTGACCGCCGCCACGATTTCCGGCAGGGCTTCGCCGGCCTTCATGGGCAGATAAACGTCGGAAACGGCGTAAAAGGGATTTTCCCTGGGATTGACTACGATGACGTATGCCCCGGCCTGCTTGGCCTCAAAGGGGAAATAAGCCGCCGGATAGACCACGCCGGATGTGCCCAGGGCCAGCATAACCTGGCAGGTCCGGACGGCATCAAAGGCGGCGGGCAGCCCCTGAACGGCTTCTCCGAACATGACCACGTCCGGCCGCATCATGGCCCCGCAGCTTTCGCACCGGGGCATCACTTCCATAAAAGCCTCAAGAGAATAACTCGTCAGCGAACGAATTCTGTCCCTGGTTTCCCTCAACAACGCTTTCCGGTCTTTCTCCTCCCGGATACCGCATGACGTACAGCAGAGCCGGAAACCATTGCCGTGCACTTCGATGACCCGGGTATTGCCGGCCTCCTGATGCAGGTTGTCGATGTTCTGGGTAATAATGGTCTTGACAATGCCCAGCGATTCCAGATCGGAAAGGGCTCGGTGCCCGGAGTTCGGCTCCGCTTGCTCAAGGGATTCCAGCAGTTCGATAAAAATCGACACGTATTTTTCCGGATGACGGTTCAGGGCGCTGACCAGCCCGTAGGTAGTGCCCACCTCGGCCGGGTTCAATCGCTCCCAGACCCCGCCGGGATCCCGGAAGGTGGCGATGCCGCTTTCCGCTGAAATACCGGCACCGGTAGAGGCTACGGCGTTTTCAGCTTCCGCCAGGATGCTGGCGGCCCGTAAAATTTCATCTCTGATACTCATTTTTCATCCCCGGGACGGCTGCGTTTGCACTTCTCATAAGGTTAAACGTTTTTATTGCCCCCCCGCCTTGCGCAACTCGATCACGACGCCATCTTCCTGAACATCCGTGACTGTTACCACCAGAAGATCGGATGGAGCGCTGGCCAGTGTTGTGGCCAGTTCCCGGGCATTTCCCGGAAAATCCACACTCATGACCGCCCCGTCAGCCGTCATTTCATGGAGCAGGGGCCGGGTAATGCCATCCATGCCGTCGATTATCCGGCGGAAGTTATGCAGACCGGACAGATACTCCGCTCCCCGGACCTGGATATAAAAAACATGGATCTGTTTTCGAGGCATTTCCATCGCGGCAGAGATTCCTGACTTCCGGAGACGGTCTCGGACACCGCCGGCCGGGACCGATGCCCGCACCTTCACCCGGCAGAAATCGCCTTCGTCGGTTACGGAAAGTGTGGTGTAACTCAACACATACTCCTCCGCCCTGGCGCTAAAAATTGCCTTGATCTCACCGGCATGATCGGCCAGCACTTCCGGCGGCAGCATGGTTTTCAAGGCTTCATCCACCGCCAGCCTCAACGCATTTTTAACGGCTTCCTGTTTGGCGGCGGCGGGGTTTTCCCGGTTGACCGTTCCGGTTCCGGTGGTTTCGATGACAAGGACGTCTCCCGGTGTTGGCACGACTTCCGCGGCCGTTAAAACGGTTATCACGACCAGGCACATCAATGCCACAGGTACCGCCATCCGGAACCAGGCGGAAATACGTATGGACATAACAACCGTCCTCGATAAAAAATCAACTGTTCCTGACCAGGGTATAGTCGGCCAGCATGGCCATCGTCTCTCCGACGGGCGACGGCCCGAAGGAGTCAAGAGCGTTTTTCGCGCTGGCGATATGGGCGGCCGCGCGGTCGCGGGTGTAATCAATACCGCCATATCGCTCCAGAAGCCGGTTCAGGAATTTGAAGTCTTCGTCCGAAAACTCCCTGTCGCGCATGATTCTTTTTATGGTGTCGGCGTCCTCCCGGCCGGCCCGGGCCAGGCTGACAATCAGCGGCAGCGTGAATTTGCCTTCCCTCAGGTCAGCGCCCACGGTCTTGCCCAGTTGTTCGCTGTCGGAAACATAGTCCAGCAGGTCATCCGCCATCTGAAAAGCCATCCCCAGATTCAGGCCGTAAACGGCCAGGGCCCTCTTCCGGTCTTCGGAGGCGTCGGCCAGAATGGCGCCGGACAGGCAGGCCCCCTGCATCAGCACCGCGGTCTTGTTCCGGATAATATGAAAGTATTCCTCTTCCGATAATTCCGGATCACCCTTTTTGTCCAGCTGGTGGATTTCGCCTTGAGACATGTCTTCGGTGATTCTGGCCAGAATGTCCAGGATTTCCATTTTTCCCGTTTTCACCGCCAGGCTGCTGGAACGGGCCAGCAGATAATCTCCGGTAAGAACCGCGGCGGAGTTTCCCCAGATAAGGTTGGCCGCGCGCTTGCCCCGGCGCATGGTCGCCTCATCCACCAGATCGTCATGCAGCAGGGTGGCGGTATGAAGATACTCGAACAGAACGGCGAAAGTCGCGGCATCGGGCCGGTCGTAGCCGCAGATTCTGGCGCTTAATATCATCAGCAGCGGTCGGATCCGTTTGCCGCCACAGAAAAGAATATGCCCGGCGATTTCCCGGACCCGTTCCAGATAGGGATTCAGATTGTCGGCCAGGGCCTGTTCAATTCTCGCCAGGTCAGGGGCTACCGCCGCCAGAATGGATTGTTTCAGGTTATCGTTCATACGGTCTTTCCCGTCAGATCATATTCGCCGGCGCCGGTTACCCGCGCCAAGACCACATCGCCGGCCGCCGCCGGGTGTCGGCACTCGACCCGGATGATGCCGTCCACTTCCGGCGCCTGGAACATGGTCCGGCCCTCAAAAATCCGGTCGCCGGCCCTTGTCTCCAGCAGCACCGGAAAGGTTTTGCCCACGTGCCGCCGATTGCGGACGGATGAGATCCGGGCCTGGGCGGCCATCAGCCGATCAAACCGTTCCGCCGCCACGTTATCAGGCACATGACCGGTCAGCTTGTGGGAGGCGATATCTTCGCTGTCAGAATATCGAAAGGCGCCCAGATGGTCAAATTCTATCTCCTGAATGAACTTCATCAACTCGTCCATGTCCGCCTCGCTTTCTCCCGGAAAGCCCACCATGACGGTGGTGCGCAGGGTCGCCTCCGGAATGACCCGGCGAATGTCGTTAAACAGCCGCCGCAGATCCGCCGACCGGTGACGCCGGCTCATCCGTTTTAATATGCTGTCCGCGGCATGCTGCACGGGAATGTCGAAATAAGAGCAGATATTGTCCCGTTCAGACACCAGCCGGATCAGGTCGGGGGTCACGGTCTCCGGATGCAGGTAAAGGACTCGCAGCCAGACCGACGGCAGGCGGTCGGACAGCGTCGCCAGGAGTTCCGTCAGGTTCCGGCCGGGAGACAGATCCCGGCCGTAGGCGGACGTCTCCTGACCGACCAGCACCAGTTCCCTGGCACCCGACGCGGCCAGGCCCGACGCCTCTGAAACAATATCCCGGAGAGGACGGCTCATCTGCCGGCCGCGCAGCCTGGGAATAATGCAGTAAGTGCAGTGCCGGTCACAGCCTTCCGCTGTCTTCAGATAAGCGAACCCGGTCCGCGGCCATATCCTGCCGGTAAAAGCCCGGTCCAGACGGACGCTTTCCGGTGGCGGCAGGGTACACCGGTCCAGGGTATCGGTATCCGCCTCCAGGGCATCAACCACCCGGTCATAGGCACCTGTACCGAAAAAAAAATCGACTTCCGGAAGGGATGCGGCCAGGTCCCGGCCATACCGTTCCGGCAGGCAGCCGCACACGATCAGCCGGCAGCCGCCGCGCCTGGCTTTGGACAGCTCCAGAATGGCATCAATAGCCTCTTCAACGGCCGATTCAATAAACGCGCAGGTATTGACGATGATGGCCTCCGCTTCTTCCGGCGCCTGGCACAGCCGATGCCCTCGCGCCAGGAAAAGGCCCAGCATCCACTCGCTGTCCACCTGGTTTTTGGCGCAGCCCAGACTGGTCAGATGCACGTTCAAAATCGTTTATTTCCCCGGAAAAGAAGGCTTTCGTTTTTCAATAAAGGCACTGACGGCTTCCATAAAATCATCGGAGGGAAGAATATTGGCGCTCCGGCTGGCGACATAGGCCAGACCGTCATCGATGGATTTGCCGATGCCGTGTTTGAGAACGTCCTTGGTGGCCTGTACGGCCAGGGGCGACTGGGCCGCGATCTCCAGGGCCATTTCCCGGGCGCCGGTCAGCAAGGCCTCTTTGTCTTTAAAGACGGCATTGACCAGAAGAATTTCCCGGGCCCGGCGGGCGTCGATGTTTTTGGCCGTATAAGCCAGTTCCCGGGCAATGCCCTGGCCGACAATGTGGGGAATGCGCTGGAGAACACCGACATCGGCCACAAAGGCCACGGCCGCTTCCCGAAGCGAAAACACGGCGTCCTCGCTGCACAGCCGGATATCGCAGGCGGTGGCCATGTCCAGACCGGCGCCGATGCAATAGCCGTGTATGGCGGCGATGACCGGCTTGGTGCACCACTCGATGCAGCTGATGGCGTCCTGAAGTTTCATGATCTTTTTGATCATCTTCTGCTTGACCCCGCCCCGCTGTTGAGGATCGGTGATTTCCGGAAGCTCGGTCCCCATGCCCACCAGGTCGATTCCGGCCGAAAAAGCGGCGCCCTTGCCGGCAATGATGATGGCGCGGATATCCCCGTCCGCGTCCAGATCCTCGAAGATCGGGACAGTTTCCCGCCAGGCCGGAGGGTTCATGGCGTTTTTCTTTTCCGGCCGGTTGAGATAGACCCAGGCCAGCGGGGGTTCTTTTTCTACCAGATAGAATTCATAGGCTGACATAAGCGGCTCCTTATTCAATGAAATGATCGGAATAATAATCCTTCAACTGACCGTCCGGTTCCCGGACGGTGATCAGGCACTCCACATTTTCCAGTGAGTTCACCAGCGCCAATCCTTCCCGGGGCGGCATGACCATGAGGGCCGTGGCCAGACCGTCGGCAAAGGTGCAGGAATCAGCGATCACCGAGGCGCTGACAATTCCGGTCGTCACCGGATAGCCGGTGCGCGGATCAATGATATGGCAGTATTCCCTGCCGTCACGGACGAAAAAATTCCGGTAATCGCCGCTGGTGGCAATGGCCTGGTTGGTCAGCGTCAACGCCCGGCGTACCTGGTCCACAGGCGCGTAGGCCTCCGGCATATTGATGCCGACATTCCAGGCAGCGCCCTTCTCCTTGGTTCCGGAAGCGACGATTTCGCCGCCGATTTCCACCAGAAAGTCATTCAGCCCTTTCTTCTTCAGCAGAGCGGCAATCTGATCCACCCCGTAGCCTTTGGCGATGGAAGCCAGATCTAATGAGACACAATTGACTTTTTTGACGACAGCATCTTCCGTCAGCCGGATTTTATCATATCCGACGCAGTCCAGAGCGACGCCGACCTCTTCCCGGGTGGGTATACCATTGCGCTTCTCCACCGGAAGATGAAAACCCCACAGTCTGACCAGGGGCCAGACCGTCCCGTCCCAGGCACCGCCGGTCAGTGAGAATATCCGCTGTCCAACCCGCAAAACATTCATAAAGTCACTGGACGCCGGAAACGGTTGTTCCGACATATTCAGGGCATTGAAGCGGCTGATCTCGCTGCCCGGAATGTAGGTTGACATGCTGCTGTTTACTTCCGCCAGCCTGACGTCAACATCCCGCTGCAATTGATTCGCGCTGGTCATTACGGGCACCATAACGGCGATATGATAGACGGTCCCCATGGTTTTTCCGGTGATCGTGACGCGTCGCCGGCTTCCGCAGGCGACCATCAGTAAAGCAGCGACAGCGAAAAAAACCACGATGGCAGCGATGGCCCATCGTCTTTTTCCGATAACCATCATTTCCCTTTTTTCATTCGTTATATAATTCCTTTTCAGGCTGCCAAGTGTATGCGATCGATCAGAAAACCGCAAGAAATGAAAAGAGGTCGAGGGTTGAGAAGTTAAGGGGAATAAAAATAATTAATCTTGAACGCCGGAACCCTTTGCCACTTTTCAAAATCGCCTTTACAAAAAAATATGGCTCTGGTTTGCTATGGCAAGACGGTAAAATAAATGCACTGTTTGTCAATGAAAGGAGGCGGAAAATGCGGGTGGCAGCCGTTCAGATGACCGCGGCGCTTGGCGATGGGGAGAAAAACATCCGATCCGCCCGGCACCTGGCCGGGAAGGCATTTGTACAGGGGGCGGAACTGGTCATTCTGCCCGAATTTTTCCCTTCCGCCATGGGGTTTCATCCGGTCATGAACACCGTTGCCGAGGGCCCCGGAGGGCCTGCCCAGCGAATGCTCCACGAACTTGCCGCAAAACACAACGGCATCATCGGCGGCTCTCTGATCACAAAGACCGGGAGGCACCATCGCAATACTTTTTTTCTGGTCTTTCCGGATCGACAGACCTTCCGGCACGACAAAGACCAGCCCACCATGTGGGAAAACTGCTACTACCGGGGGGGATCCGACGACGGAGTGCTACACACCCCGGTCGGGGACATCGGCGTGGCCATGTGCTGGGAATTGGTCCGCTCCCGGACCGTTCGGCGGCTAATCAACCAGGTGGATCTGATCGTAAGCGGATCCTGCTGGTGGTCCCTGCCGGAAAAACGCCTGCCCGGTTTTTCCAAATCCGTAGAGGAAGAGAATAGATCGATCATGGCGGAAACACCGGCCCGGTTTGCCCGCCTGACCGGTTGCCCGGTGATCCACGCGGCGCACGCGGGAACATTTCACGGCCAGACGCCCCTGCTGCCCGGTTTCCCCTACGACTCTTTTTATCTGGGAGAGACACAGATCGTGGACGCCACCGGAACGGTCCTGGCGAGAATGAAACGCGAAGAGGGTGAAGGGTTCGTCATGGCTGATATCGCCGTGAAGCGGCAGCCGCCTTCCGAAAATCTCTCCAGGCGGTTCTGGATAGCCGATCTCCCGGCGCCGATCCGCCTGGCCTGGTGGTATCAGAACTTTCACGGAAAATGGTATTATCGCTACAGACGTCTCATAAAATCGCAGGCCAGCTGGAACATGACCTCCAGCAGATAATGGGCGGGCATTTCGCTGCCTTTCCCCTGGATCAGACCGATAATTTCCTTATAACCGGCCACGCTCTGTTTTAACTCCATGATCTGCTGAAGCTGGTCCAGGGACCGGGGATTGACATCAGGCTTGTTTTTGATTTTGTCGATGACTTCCCTGATCCGATCGGCCGACCCGAGATACAACTGCTCCTGATTCTGCTGGCTTTTGAATAATGCCTGCTGGAGTATAAGTTTTTTGATCGCCTTGTCGGCCCTTTTGCTCTCCAGAGAAAATTCCGTGATAAACAACTGCCGGACATTGTCCTGCAGGGCGACCCGGATGTTTCGCAATCGTTTGGCGTTTTTGCTCAAATTTTCCTGGAATTCTTCTTCGGCGGCGGCCCAGAAAATATTGTTCGCCTCCTTGAGAATGGCCTCCGGCGGCTGCTTGGCCTTCAGGGCCAGCTGAATTTTCCGGGTCAGCACCACCAGCTGCTTGGCCGTACGGTTAAAAAGGTAATCATTGATGATAATACCATAGATCATGGCCATGGTCGCGAACCAGTCCTGCAAAAAAAGCGCCCGGGGCAGATCACCGTAACCCGCCAGCAGGGTCTTGTTGGCGAACATGTTCGCCGGCGTCGCGTAAAACGGGGTGCCGCCCAGCTGGGGCTGGACGATCTTTCCGTCTTCAGGATTAAAATCAACGGCGGTTTCAACATCGATCAATCCGATCTTATAAGTCGCCGGAAAAGACAGAAAGGACGGATACCGGTCCGGGTCGCCGGCAACCAGCAGATTGTCGGGCTTAATGTCGCGGATGGCCACCCCCTTGTGTTTCAGCCAGGCCAGCAATTCAAGGGCGTTGGTGACAAGTCCCTCCATATACATCTTGTGCTGGGAAAAATTCACCGCCTGGATCGACTCGCCGACCATCTGCCGGTATTCGTCAATCACGTCCCGGTTTTTCCCTATGATATCCTTGAGCAGCGCGTTGAGCTGCGCGACAAAGTCCGGGGTCAAATCCCTCTCGTCCTTGTCGACCTGCAGCCCGGCCACATGCACAAAAAACCACTCCTGGGTTTTATACAGCAGCAATGACGGCGAGACGCTGGACCGGATCATCATTTTGCGCAGAAGCGTCTCGAATTCGGCATAAACACTTTTCAGATCCATTGCGATCTGAACGTTTTCCAGGCCGTAGCGGCCCTCGAATTTATCAAAGTCATCAATAATAGTAGGGTCTCTTAACAGTTCATCCTGAAGGCCGCCTTCAATATTATGAAACAGGGATACGGCGTCCGCCAGAAATACATACTTGGCCAGATCCATGAAATAGGCGAAACCACCGTTGATCATAAAATATTCCTGGAACTCCGGATTTTCCCTGAGCCACGCCTCGCATACCTTTTCCTGGTCTCTTTCCTCCATCGTCCCTTCAGCGGAAGCCGTAGCCTCAAGAAACGGTTGGTATTTATTGAGAATAACCCCCAGGCTGGGAATAATACATTCCCGCGGATGGAGCTTGTCGACAATCCGCCGCTCCTTTTTCATGCTGTTGATATAGGCATCAAAATCGGTAACAGGCGTGGGCGGGACTTTCACGACAATCTTGTTGTCGTAGATAACCAGAAAACATTTGCTTTTAGCGCCGGAATCCTCGCCGATAGGTCCGACGGTGAACCGTCGGGACCTCCAGGCGTTAAGGCCGGTCTTGACTTTTGCCGTATAGGTTTTCACCTTGGGGTTGAAACGACTGGATTCCAGGAAGGCTATTTCGGCACCGGCTCTTTTTTTAAGACCCAGCTGCTTTTTAAACAGATCGGCAAAACAATTAATGACTTTTTCTTCCAGCGTCAATTCATTGTCGGCCTTGGGCGAAACCTCAACATCGCCCGGATTCTGTTCAATCATATCAGGCATTGTGCTTTACGCCATCTTCATTGATAAAAACCCAATAATTATAAATATTATATTCAATTCCGACGATTACGGCAAGAATAATACACGGGTCAGATGCGGATCAGATCACCACACTGATGCTGTGTCGCTACCGAGAGGGTGGCGCGGGAAGACGTCAGCGCCTGCCCCACCATGGCAAGGGCTTTTTCACAGGTATTGTTTTCCTGGCTCAGATGGGCCAGGACCACATGGGCCAGACGGTCATGGTTTACCGCCAGCAGCAGCTCTCTGGAATCGTTATTGGAGAGGTGACCGGTTCTTCCCTTGATACGCTGTTTAACGGGCCAGGGATAGCTCCCGTCGATCAGCATATGCGGATCATGATTGGCCTCCAGAATCAGAAGCTGACAACCTTTGAGGTTTTCCCTGACAACGGCCGTGGCCACCCCCAGGTCCGTTGCCAGCCCCACTTTGGCTGTGTCCCGGCGGAAGGTAAAACCGGCCGTATCTGCCGCGTCATGGGACAGGGAAAAAGGATGGATATCGATCTGACCGATATGAAAGGCCTCACCGCACTCAAAATAACGATACGATTCTATTCGTCCCAGGCATGACCGGGCCGCCAGGCATGTTTTGCGGCTGATGTACACCGGCAGGCGATAACGACGGGCCATCACCCCGACTCCCTGGACATGATCCTGGTGCTCATGGGAAACCACCAGGGCCGTTAATACCCGGGGATCGATCCCCCGGGACGCCAGGCGGCGTTCTATTTCGGAACCGGAAAGACCAGCGTCGATAAGGAGAGAAGTTTGACCATCCGAGATAAACAGGCTATTGCCCCGGCTGCCGCTGGCCAGGACGCAAACGGAAAGGCCGGTGGGGCTTTCAATGTCTGCTGCCGATGTTATCAACGCCCTCCCCCTGATAAAGTCTTCTTGACCATTGCCTGACACCATCCGGCCCGCCGTATTCTCCTCAAAACCCGGTATGGCCGAAACCGCCCTCTCCACGGCTGGTGGAAGAAAGGGCCTCGACCAGCATGATTGTGGGGCTGCAGACGGACTGGATGACCATCTGCGCGATCCGATCTCCCCGGCGGACGGTGTAGGGATTTTTCCCGAAATTGATCAGGGCGACTTTGATTTCGCCGCGGTAATCGGCGTCGATGGTGCCGGGAGCGTTGACGATGCCGATGGCATGCCTGATGGCCAGACCGCTCCGCGGCCGGACCTGGGCCTCAAACCCGACCGGCAGTTCGACCGCGAACCCGGTCGGAATCAGGGCAACGGCGCCGGCAGCGATGGCCAGGTCCTCTGCCACCGCGGCCCGCAAGTCCATTCCCGAGGCATGCGGGGTCATGTATTCCGGCAGGGCGATGTCGCCGTCGGTTTCAGGCCTGACCCGGATGAACTTGACCACCGGCATATCTGGCATCACCACTCCTCAAACCGATTGTTCCGTTTTTCTTTATGACCGGTTTCGGGGGGGATGACCTTTTCTCGGTCCGTTGCCGGGTTTCTTGTGGAAATGTTCCTTGCGATCGCCCTCTTCCATATTTTCCGGAACCGGGAGCAGGGCTTTGCGGCTTAACCGGATCTTGCCGGAAGGATCGACTTCCAGCACTTTGACCTTCATCATTTCTCCGACCTTGATGATATCGGTAACGCTCTTGACATGATGATGGGCCAGCTCGGAGATATGGCAAAGACCGTCGGTACCTTCTTTTAACTGCACAAACGCCCCGAAGTCGGTTATTCTGACCACCGGCCCCTCGTAAATTTCTCCGGCTTCCGGAACCTTGCCGATTTCCTCTACCGCCGCCACGGCCCGCCGGGCATTTTCCTCGGTTTCGGCCGCGATCTTTACCAGTCCGCTGTCGTCCACTTCAATCCGGGTGCTGGTCGTCATCTGAAGTTCCCGGATCACCCGGCCGCCCGGGCCGATCAACTCCCGGATTTTATCCGGGTGGATATTGACCAGGTAAATGCGCGGAGCGTGGGGTGAAATATCTTCGCGATAACTGCCCAAGGCTTCCAGCATTTTATTCAGGACAAAAAGGCGGCCGGCTCTGGCCTGCTCCAGCGCTTTCTCCAGAATGTTCCGGGGAAGTTCCTTGATCTTGATATCCATCTGAAGGGCGGTAATCCCGTTATCGGTTCCGGTCACCTTGAAGTCCATGTCGCCGAAATGGTCCTCGTCGCCGAGGATATCGGTCAGGACCGCGACCCGGTCACCTTCCTTGACCAGACCCATGGCAATTCCGGATACCGGTGCCTTGATGGGAACGCCCCCGTCCATCAGGGCCAGGACACAGGAGCAGACCGTTCCCATGGAAGAGGAGCCGTTGGACTCCAGCACTTCCGATACCAGGCGGATGGTATAATCAAAATCCGCTTTGTCCGGCAGAATGGGCAGAATCGCCCGATGGGCCAGGTTGCCGTGGCCGATGTCCCGGCGGCTCGGTCCCAGCATCCGCTTGGTTTCGCCCACGGAAAACGGCGGGAAATTGTAATGCAGCATAAACGGCCGGGATTCGTCCCCGCCTAACGTTTCCACCCGCTGTTCATCCTGACCGGAACCGAGGGTCATCACCCCCATGACCTGGGTTTCTCCCCGGGTAAAGAGGGCGCTGCCATGGGTTCGGGGCAGGACGCCCACTTCACATTCCACCTTCCTGACTTCGTCAAACGCCCGGCCGTCAATGCGCCTGTTTTCCGTCAGCACGATGTCCCGGCTGACGGCTTTGACCAGGTCGGAAAATATCGCTTTCACCTCGCCGGCGCGCTCGGCGTAAGCTTCCCCCAGTTTTTCCAGCAGCGCCGTCCGGACTTTTTTCAAGGCGTCTTTTCTGGACATTTTATCGGCTGCCTCACCCAGTGCCCGGCGGATATCATGGCTGGCCGTCTCCCGGATCATCGCCATCAGCACCTGATCGGTTTCCGGCAGGGCAACGACTCGCTTCGACTTGCCGCACTGGGCTTTCAGCCGTTCCTGCATCTCGATCATCGGCTGCAGGGCCTGATGACCGAAATAGATGGCTTCGACCATTTCCGACTCACTGACCTCTCTGCTCCCGCCCTCCACCATGACCACGCCGGATTTCGATCCGGCCACGACGATGGATAAATCGCACTTTTCCAGATCGGTGTTGGTCGGGTTGGCCACCAGCCGGCCCTCCAGACGACCGACCCGGACCGCCGCGATGGGCCCGTCAAAAGGGATATCCGAAAGTTCCAGGGCTGCGGAAGCGCCCACGATCGCCAGCACATCCGGATCATTTTCGCGATCCATGGATAAAACCGTGGCAACGACCTGCGTTTCCAGATTGTATCCTTTCGGGAACAGCGGCCGAATGGGCCGGTCAATCAGACGGCAGGTGAGGGTTTCCTTCTCGCTGGGACGTCCCATTTCCCGCCTGAAATAATTTCCGGGAATTCTCCCGGCAGCGTAAATCTTTTCCATGTACTCCACGGAAAGCGGTAGAAAATCGGCGCCTTCACGGGGTGTTTCATCGGCCACCACGGTGACCAGGACAATGGTTTCGCCGTATTGGACCACCGCGGATCCCGAGGCCTGCTTGGCGATCTTGCCGGTTTTAATGGAAAAGGTTTTATGGTTGATGAGTGTTTCCTGAATGTATTCTTGCAATTTTCTCTCCTAATAAAAAAGCGGCTAACCACAACTGTCATTCGCAGTCAGCCGCATTGTCTGTTGTTCACTGGTATTTTTATAAATAAGGATAACGTCTAAAAAACATCCGGTAAGGAGAAGTCTCACTTACCTTCTCAGCCCGAGATCCTTGATAATCGTCCGGTACCGGTTGACATCCTTGTTTTTCACGTAATTCAACAGCTTTCGGCGCTGACCGACCAGCATCAGCAGTCCTCTGCGGGAATGGTGGTCCTTTTTGTGTACCTTGACATGCTCGGTCAGGTAGGCAATCCGATGCGTCAACAGCGCCACCTGGACTTCCGGTGATCCGGTGTCGGTATCATGCATCCTGAACTTTTGTATTAACTCTTTCTTGTCTTCCGTCGTAAAACTGCCCATTGAGCAAACTCCTTCCTTAATTTTAGTTCTTTTAATTTAAAAGTGATATATTACAAATCTTTTTCATTTACAAGTCAATTATAATTTGACGGCTCCGTAAAAAGTCGGATCGGAACGCAACCGGCCATCGCGGCTAAAAAGGCGACGGCGACCTGCCTTTTTCCGCTTGCGGGAAAACGCAACCATACCGGAAGGTTCCCCCCTGCCTGCGGATCACGGCCAGAAGGCGGCCGCTGCCGTCAACCAGCTTGCAGCAGCAGCCGGCGTCAACCGGCAGGTCCGGCGGGAGTGTGTCCTCTTCCAGGGACCGGCCATGCCCCACCAGCGCGGCCAGACCGTCATCCGCGACATAAGCGGGCATGTCCCGCAAAGCCTCACTCATTCCGATCAGCCGGCCGGCGGCACTGCCCTCCGCCGCCAGTTGTTCCAGTTCCGGCAATCCCGCGGCATCGGGCAGCCCGAAACCGCCGGCTTCCGTCCGGCGCAGGACCGTCAGGTGCGCCCCGCAGCCCAGGACCCGGCCGATGTCCCGGCACAGCGTCCGGATGTAGGTACCGGCGGAGCAGCGCACGGTAAAGTCGATAAACGGCAAATTAATACTCTCGACGGCAAGGGAAAATATATGGACGGGCCGCGGCGGTTTCTCCACCTTTATACCCTTCCTGGCGTAATGGTATAAGGGTTTACCCTGATGCTTCAGGGCGGAAAAACAGGACGGCGTTTGCTGAATGTTTCCCTCAAAAGCGCCACAGGCGGATCGGATGTCGGTTTCCGAATAATCCCCCGGGCGCACTTCCCGTGTCTGCACGACATTTCCCGTAAAATCGTCGGTGTCCGTTTCAATCCCCAGGCAAAGGGTGGCGCGGTATGTTTTATTGCCGTGCAGAAAAAACTCCGCCAGCCGTGTCCCGCGGTTGATCAGGCAGATCATCACGCCGGTGGCAAACGGGTCCAGGGTCCCGGCATGCCCGGCCTTCTCCGCTTTCAGTATTCTTTTTACCCGGGAAACCAGTTTCGCGGACGTGAGGTCCGGCGGCTTGTCGACAACGATAATTCCGTCCAATGGTCTTCGCAGGCCTTTTCAACCGTCAAAATCATCCGCCAGGCCGAGGATGGTGTCCCTGATGCCCTGCAGTGTAGTGGATATGTTGAAACCGGCCGCCCGGTGATGGCCGCCGCCGCCGAAAGCAGCCGCTATCTCGGCGACATCGATACTGCCGTCCGAGCGCAGGCTGACGTGAAAATCCGTAACGTCTTCCGGCAGCCCTTCCCGGCGCTGATCCGATTCCAGCGCCAGAGCCGATATTTTTACATCTTCGATGTGCTTGGCATAGTTCACAAACCGACCGACATGCTCCGGCTGCATGCCGCTTTTGCGAATCATCTCCTGGGTCGCCATCATGAAAGAGACTTTACGATTGGACGAAAGCGCAAACGTGTCCAGGACCATCCGCATGAATTTGATCCGCTCGGAGGAATAAGTGATGTAAATCCTCCGGGCGACCTCCGCCGGGTCAACACCCGCTGCCACCATCTCGCCGCAGATGGTAAAAGCGGCCGATGTCGTGTTGCTGAAGCTGAATGAAGCGGTATCCGTGATAATTCCCGTATAAATGGGGTAAGCGATTTCCGGGGTGATGGGAATCCCCATCATGCGTTTGATCAGCCGGTAGACAATCTCCGCAGTGGCGCTGGCCGTGTGTTCCACTATCCGGAACAGGCCGAAATGATCGTTGGAAAGGTGGTGATCGATGTTAATTACCGGGACATCGCCGATCCGGACCGACAGGGCGCCGATCCGATCCAGCCGGGTGCAGTCCATGACGACCACCACGTCATAGTCGGAGACGGGCCCCACGGCGGTGACCATTTTTTCGCTGCCGGGCAGAAAACGATAGGCCGGAGGAACCGTGTGCTCGTTATAAATAACGACCTGTTTCCCCAGGGACCGCATCGTATTTCCGAGCGCCAGGGCGGCGCCGATGGCATCCCCGTCCGGATGAATATGAGAAGCGATCAGTATATGTTGACTCTGTTTGAGCTGATTACTCGTTTCCTGGTACATGTTCCGATTTTATCTCTTCCAGCAGCCGATCAACCGACATACCGTAATCCAGGGACTGGTCATAGGTAAACCGGAGGTCGGGCATGTATTTCATCTTCAATCCAGCGGCCAGGGATTTCCGGATAAAGCCGGACGCTCTCCTGAAGCCGGCCCGGGCGTCCTTGCGCTCCCGCTCGCCGCCGTTTACGTTGTAGTAAATATAGGCGACACTCAAATCCGGGGACATGGTGACGCCTGTAATGGTGACCATCCGGATTCTCGGGTCCCGCAGGTTGTTTCGAAGATATTCGGAAATGCCCCGCTGGATATTTTTCCCGATCCGTGACGATCGTGGATAGGTTTTCATAATGATAAAATTTCCATCCTTGTATCGACAACCTGGGCCAGGGCCATGTCTTCGGCCATATTGAAAATCTTATCCACTTTGGAGTTGATCACCCCGTGATCGTTGCCGACCACCGCAAAGCCTATTTCCGCCCGCTGGTGGAGATCATTGGCACCGACCTCCGCCACGGAAAGGTTGAAAGCGTTGGCCAACCGGGCGATCATGGATTTCACCACCCGCCTTTTTTCCTTTAGAGAGCGGCAACCTTCTATTCTAATGACGATAACACCGACACCGACTACCATTATCCAATAATCTTAATCGATTACGGGTTTAATCTCTTCCTGATAATAACATTCAATGACATCGTTGACTTTTATATCGTTAAACTGCTCAATGCCGATGCCGCATTCCGAACCGCTCTTGACCTCCTTGACGTCGTCTTTATAGTGACGCAGGGATCCGACAATGCCGTCATAAATCACCACCCCGTCCCTGACCAGGCGCGCCTGCCGGCCTCTCTCGATTTTCCCGTCCAGGACGAAAGAGCCGGCGATCGATCCCTTCTTGGGGATGACAAACACCTCCCGGACCTCGGCCCGGCCCAGCGTATGCTCCTGATAGGTGGAAGACATCAGGCCGGTCACGGCCTCTTTGATATCCCCGATCAAATCATAAATAATGTTATAGTAGCGAATATCCACGTTTTCTTCGGCGGCCGCGGACTTCACTTTCCCGCTCGGCCGGACATTAAACCCCAGGATAATCGCGTTCGAGGCCGATGCCAGCAGAACGTCAGACTCGATAATCGCGCCGGCGCCGGAATGGATCACGTTGATCTGCACCTCATCGGCGCGGATCTTCATCAGGGCGTCTTCGATCGCTTCGCACGAACCATTGACATCGGCCTTGATGATCAGATTCAGGTGGCTGATATCACCGGCTTTCATCTGTTCGAAAAAATTCTCCAGGCTGACCCGGTTGTTCCGGGTCAAATCTTTGGCGCGCTGTTTCTGCATCCGGGTTTCGCTGACCAGTTTGGCGTTCTTTTCGTCTTCCAGAACGATAAACTCATCACCCGCGTCGGCCACCCCGTTCAGCCCGAACACCTCTACCGGAGTCGACGGCCCGGCGCTGTCGATGCGCCGTCCGGCGTCATCGACCATGGCCCGGATCTTCCCGTATTGGACGCCGCAGACGATGGTCTGCCCCACGGAAAGCGTTCCTTCCCGCACAAGAACGGTAGCCAGCGGACCCTGGCCCGGATCCATTTCCGATTCCAGTACGATTCCCCTGGCGTGTCTGTTCGGATTGGCTTTTAATTCCAGCATTTCCGATTGCAGCAGAATCATGTCCAGTAAGCTGTCGATACCGATCTTCTGCTTGGCGGAAACATTCACAAAAATTGTGTCACCGCCCCAATCCTCGGAAAGCAGGCCCTGGTCCGCCAGTTCCCGCTTGACCCGGTCGGTGTCGGCATGTTCCTTGTCGATCTTATTGATGGCGACAACGATCGGGACGTTGGCGGCCCGGGAGTGATTTATCGCTTCGATGGTCTGCGGCATGACGCCGTCGTCGGCCGCCACCACCAGGACCACGATATCAGTGGCCTGAGCCCCCCGGGAACGCATGGCGGTAAACGCCTCGTGACCCGGCGTATCCAGAAAGACGATGTCTCCCCTGTCCGTGTTCACTTTATAGGCGCCGATATGCTGGGTGATGCCGCCGGCTTCCGTCTCCGTTATCCGCGACTTCCGGATCACGTCCAGCAGCGACGTCTTGCCGTGATCCACGTGCCCCATAATCGTAACCACCGGCGCCCGGTGGACCATATTCTGGGGTTCATCCGCTGTATTTCCTTGCAATAAAATATCTTCCTCCCACATGGATGCTTTCTCAACTTCATACTCAAATTCAGCCGCCACCAGAACCGCCGTATCAAAATCCACGTTCTGGTTCACCGTCGCCATCACGCCCATCCTCATCAGCACGCTGATCACTTCGCCGGCTTTCACGCCCATCCTTTTTGCCAGATCGGAAACGGTAATCGACTCATCCATCTTCAGTCTCCGCTTGATGGCTTTCGGGGTGGTGATCATCGTTTTTCCGCTACCCGCCGGCCTGACTTTTCCCTTGCCTTTTTTCCGCAGACGGCCCCGGGGTTTGATATCGTATAAATCAGCGCCCTCCACGATCTCTTTGCGCTTGGAGGCCACTTTTTTCAGCACCAGGGCATCATCCGTCTCTTCGGTCTCGGATCGCTTCTGTTTTTTTCTGGCCTTCTTCGACGTTCTTCTGTCCGCTTCGGCGCCATCCTCCGGCAAAACCGGGATATCCACCGGAACACCGCCACCGGCCGGCACGTCTGGCCTTGCGTCTCTGGCAGGTGTGGTGGTCGCCTTATCTCTGGCTGCAGTTTTCAGCGGGGCGTCCAGGAACTTAATAATTTTGGCCGCCTGGGACTTCTTGACTTTGGCCTTTTTCTTCAGGCCCGCCGCCGCTTTTTCCTCGTCTTCCGGCG
Organism: Thermodesulfobacteriota bacterium; assembly: GCA_040753795.1. Taxonomy (NCBI): domain Bacteria; kingdom Pseudomonadati; phylum Thermodesulfobacteriota; species Thermodesulfobacteriota bacterium. The sequence goes on along the minus strand of JBFMDX010000001.1, from coordinate 384,595 downwards.
CAACCGCGGCGGCTTGTTCCGAGGCCGCCTGCTCCGGAAGAGGCTCGACCGCCTCTATCGAAACCGCTTCCGCCGGCTCCGCGGCATCCGCGGCAACGGCTTGCTCCGGTTTCTCTTCGGCAACCGCCGCCTCTTCCCCGTCCACCGGTGCTTCCGGAACCGCTTCTTCTGCCGAAGCCGCCTCCTCCGGGGTTACCTGTTCGATCTCCTCAGATTCCGGTTCCGGCTGGGCAACCGTTTTCTGTTTGCGTTTCCGGATAACGTTCGAGCCCACGCGCTTCTGCTCCATGGAAGCCGGTTTCCCGGTACTTCCGGCAAACAGCGACTGTTTGACCCTTTCCACCACGTCGTCTTCCAGGGTGCTCGTATGGCTCTTCCCCTCAATGCCCATCTCGGCAAGTCTGCTCAACAGCGCCTTGTTCTCCAAATTTAGCGCTCTGGCAAGTTCATATATTCTGGTTTTTGCCATTCGGCCTCCTGTTTTTTCCCCACACTACGCTTCCCACCGGCCTTACCCTGCCCGTCCTTCATCATTCCACAATGCCATGACCGGAATCCGAACCGGGCGATTCATTTCCATCGCCGGACCCGGTCCCGCCGTCCTCCGCCTCCGATGCGCCCCCGCCGTCCGCCTTCTCCTTCTCCACCAGAAGAGCGGCCTTTTCTATCAGCAGCGAGGCGGTTTCCTCATCAATACCTTCAACTTCCAGAAGGTCATCGGCTTTGGCATTGCTGACATCTTCAGCGGAAAAGAACCCCGCTTCACACAAGGCGGTCGCGATCTTTTCATCAACGCCCGGAATTTCCAGGAGAGAGCCATACCCCTTTTCCATGGTTTTATTATATATAGACTCACTCACCACATCAAGGTGCCAGCCCGTTAACTTCGAGGCCAGCTTGACGTTCTGACCGCGGCGCCCGATGGCCTGGGAATGGGTATCATCGGAAACAATGACCTCCATGCTGGAATTTTCCACATCCATGATGACGCGCGAAATTTGAGCCGGCGACAACGCGTTGCAGACGAATTTGGCCGTATCGATGTTCCAGGGGACAATGTCGATTTTCTCCCCCCGCAGTTCCTTGACAACGTTCTGAATCCGGCTTCCTCTGACGCCCACGCAGGCACCGACCGGATCGATATCGGCGTCATTGGACGCCACCGCGATTTTTGTTCTGGCGCCGGGTTCTCTGACCACCCCTTTGATGGAAATAATCCCTTCGCTGATTTCAGGCACCTCGGTTTTAAACAGGTTGACCACAAAATCCGGATGCGCCCGCGACAGCACGATCTGGGGGCCGGGGCCTTCCTGCTGGACCTTCATGATATTGGCCCTCAACCGGTCTCCGCGCCGAAAGTGCTCGCCGGGGATCTGCTCGCGGGAGGGAAGAATCGCCTCGGCCTCACCGATATTGACGATGACGTTCCCGCGGTCAATGCGCTGCACGATGCCGTTGATGATATCGCCCTCCTTGTCGATAAAATTTTTATAGACCATGCTGCGTTCGGCATCACTAATCTTTTGTATAATCACCTGCTTGGCGGATTGAGCCGCGATCCTGCCGAAGCTGCTGGTATCCATCTTGACCCCCAGGCTGTCGCCGACCTCACATTCCGAATCGAGCAGGCGCCCTTCTTCAATGCTGATCTGAAGACTGGGATCGGTCACCGTTTCAACCACTTCTTTAAACTGAAACACTTCTATTTCACCCGTGTTATCATCGTACATGGTTTCAATGTCGGTGACCGCGCCGAGCTTTTTCCTGGCAGCGGACTTCAACGCTTCCTCCAGCGCCTTGATAAGGACGTCACGATCAATCCCCTTATCCCGGCTGACCTGATCGACAACCCGTTTAATATCGTTTATTACCATCCGTTAACTCCATCGTCATTGACAAGTTGCGCTTTGGCGATCCCGTTAAAAGGAACGGCAAACTCCCGGTTATCTATCGCAAGCCTGACCATTCCTTCCGAGAGGCCAAGCAATACGCCCTTAAAGTTTCTCCGCCCGTCGATGGGGGCCCGGGCCTTTATCCTTATCGCCCTTCCCTTGAACCGCTCATAATCGCCCTGCCGCCACAGCGGCCGGTTTATACCCGCCGAGGAAACCTCAAGCGTATAGGCATCACTGTCGCCGCAGTAAACATCCAGGATGGCGTCCACCTGGCGGCTGACCCGGGCGCAATCATCCAGGGATACGCCGCCCGCCCGGTCCAGATAAAGCCGGAGAACGCGCCCGCCCTGCTCCCGGCGAAACTCAATGAGTGCCAGTTCCAGCCCTTCCGCTTCACACACCGGCTCTACCAGCCGCCGAACCGCTTCAATGCCAGCTTCGTCGCCGTCCCGCAACCGGAAGCCTTCTCCGGCTTGAGACGGTTTACCGGCCTGTGTGTCGGCTGATCCCATTGCCGCTCCCTCGCGTCTCTTTTTTACAACCTTTACAACAAAAAAACGGGCAGTTGCCCGTTTCCCTGATACCACCTCTCTGTTTACGGTCGATCCCGGCTTCCGAACCAGCCCTTACTGCCGTCAAACAAAAAGACCGAAACAACGGATTCCGCCCGAAGTCTGGAGCGGGCAACGAGACTCGAACTCGCGACACCAAGCTTGGGAAGCTTGTACTCTACCAACTGAGCTATGCCCGCTGCCTGTCTTTTTAATGACCTTATTTATATAAGATAAAAAAAACAGCCTGTCAAGCTAATAATTGCCGATAAAAGGTATTGTTCCCTGAATTATTCATATGATATCATAATTTTAAAGAACAGCCTGAATACCGAAGGGACGGCACGGCATACTTCTCCGTCACCCGGGCCGGCCCCGACGGAACTTAAAATAAGTGCATCTCATGCAAACCAGTTACTGGCCTGACGAATACGTTCGAAAAAAAAGGACCGCTGACGAAGCCGTATCGCTGCTCAAATCCGGGCGGCGGATTTTTATCGGCTCTTCATGCGGCGAGCCGCAGCATCTGGTCGACACCCTGGTGAATAAAGCCGATCATTTTTCTGACCTGGAAATCGTCCGGCTGATGGGACTGGAAAACTCTCCCATTACCCGACTGGCCAATCAGAACCAGCTGAACAGTTTTCACATCCGGAACATCTACCATGGTTCCGGGAATGCCAGGCATCTGGAACCCAGCCGGCCGTTTATAACCCCTATCAATTTATCGGCCGTTTCCGACCTGTTCCGTAAAAGGCAGCTTCCCCTTCACGCGGCCCTGATTCAAACCTCACCACCGGACGACTTCGGCTGGATGAGCCTGGGGGTTTCAGTGGACGTGGGGCTTGCCGCCGCCGACGCCGCCGATATCGTTATCGCCCAGGTCAACCCCCGCATGCCCCGGGTCCTGGGCCACAGCTTTATTCATGTCAATGATGTCGACTTTATTGTGGAAAAAGAGGAATCCCTGCTGACGGTAACCGATCTTCCCGAACTTCAATCGGCTCATAAAATCGCCCGACTGGTCGCCAACCTCGTTGAAGACGGCGCCACTTTCCAGTTGGGCCTGGGCGCCACGCCCAAATCCATTCTGCTGGCCCTTTCGGAAAAAAACGATCTGGGCGTCCATACCCAGTTTGTTATCGACGGCATCATGGACCTGGTTTCCCGCGGCGTCATCACCAACCGTTACAAAGGGCTGAATGAAGGTAAAATCGTGGCCAGCAACGCGGTGGGAACACAGAACCTGTACGAATTCGTCCACGACAATCCCTCCATTGAATTCTTCCCGGCGGATTACGTCAGCAATCCGGCGATCATCGCCCGCCATAACCGGATGATCGCCGTCAATATGGTCAAGGAAATGGATCTGACCGGACAGGCGTCGGTCGATGCCCTGCCCCATAATTATTTTGCCGGCGTTTCCAGCATCCTGGATTTCGTCCGCGGGACGGCAGCGGCCCCCGGGGGGAAATCCATTCTCCTGATTCCCAGCACTTCCGTGGACAAAAAAACCAGCCGGATCGTGCCGCGGCTGACCGGCAACGTGGTGGTGCCCATGAACGACGCGGCCTACGTGGTCAGTGAATACGGAGCGGTCAACCTGTTCGGCAAAAACCTGCAGGAACGGGCCACGGCCATGATCAGCCTGGCCCATCCTGATTTCCGGGAAGAGCTCTTCGATCAGGCCCGGCGTCTGGGGTTGCTGACATCCGGCCGCAGGCTGGGGGAAGCGCTTCGCGGCGTTTACCCGGCCGGGCTGGAGGAAACCCGGACCATCGACAACCGGGTCATTATGTTCCGCCCGGCCAAACCGGTCGATGACCGCCGTATCCAGGAGCACTTTTACAGCCTGGACAAACCGGACATCCTGGCCCGGTTCTTTCAGCACAAGACCTGCTTTTTCCGTAACGACATCGAAGGGATGTGCGAGATCGACTATATCAAGAACCTCACCCTCCTGGCGGTCACCGGCGAGTTCGGGTTCGGCGAGGTCATCGGCATCGGCGCCTACATGATGGAGTCCGCCGGCAACATCGCCGAGGTCGCCTTTTCAGTAAACCGGCAGTGGCGGGGGAAAAAAATCGCGGCCACCCTTTTAAAGAAGCTGGCTCAAGCCGCCCAGGAAAAGGGCATCGCCGGGCTGGTGGCCTATACCGAACCGACCAACACCGCCATGAAAAAACTGTTTGCCACCCTGCCCTTTTCCGTAAAGACCCGGCGGGACGGGGATATGCTGGTATTAACCTGCAGATTCCAAGGAGACGAATCATGACCGAATTCAAAAAAAGCTATGATGCCCACCTGGCCGATTTCCAGAAAACCGCGCATATTAAAGGCATGGACGCCTACCGGCAGCTTTACCGGGAATCCATCGACAGCCCCGATACCTTCTGGGCCCGGCAGGCCGAAGCCTATCTGACCTGGGACAGAAAATGGGATTTCGTCCTTCGTTATGATTTTACGGAAGCCCGAATTGAATGGTTCGGCGGCGGCAAGCTCAACGCCTCCTGCAACTGCCTGGACCGGCATCTGGAGAAGCTCCGGGATAAGACCGCCTATTTCTGGGAGGGCGACGACCCCGGCGAAACCAAAACATACACTTACGGCGACCTTTACCGGCAGGTCAACGCTTTTGCCGCCGCCCTGCGGGCCAGGGGCGTGAAAAAAGGCGACCGGGTGATTATTTACCTGCCCATGACCATTGAACTGCCGGTGGCCATGCTGGCCTGCGCCCGCATCGGCGCCATTCACAGCGTCGTGTTCGGCGGATTCAGCGCCGAAGCCATCGCCAACCGCATCGTCGACTGCGGCGCGAAAGTGGTGATCACGGCCGACGGCGGCTACCGGTCGGGAAAGCCGGTCGCCCTCAAGAAGAACGTGGACGAGGCCCTGAAAAAATGCCCCGACGTCAACACCGTCATCGTCGTCAACCGTGTCAACTCCGGCATCACGCTGGATTCGGCCAAAGAGTTCTGGTGGCATGAACTGGTGTCCGCGCCCGGGCTGCCGGACTATGTGGCGCCGGAGCCCATGGACGCCGAAGACCCGCTGTTTATCCTCTATACCAGCGGCAGCACCGGCAAACCCAAGGGCGTGGTGCATACCCACGGCGGCTACCTGGTGTACGCCGCCATGACCACCAGATGCGTCTTTGACCTGAACCCCGATGACATCTTCTGGTGTACGGCCGACATCGGCTGGATAACCGGTCACAGCTATATCCTTTACGGCCCGCTGATCAACGGCTTTACCAGCGTCATTTTCGAAGGCGTCCCCAGTTATCCCGATTTCGACCGTTTCTGGGCCATCGTGGAAAGATACCGGGTCAGCAAATTCTACACTGCCCCCACCGCCATCCGGGCTCTGGCCAAGGAGGGTGAGTCGCACGTGAAAAAACACGATCTTTCCAGCCTGCGGCTGCTGGGCACCGTGGGCGAACCCATCAATCCGGAGGCCTGGCGCTGGTATTACCACCACATCGGCCGTGACTGGTGCCCCATCATCGACACCTGGTGGCAGACCGAGACCGGCGGCCACATGCTCACCCCCCTGCCTGGCGTGGCCCCCATCAAGCCCGGCTCCTGCTCCTTTCCCTTTTTCGGCGTCGACCCGGTCATCATCGACGACACCGGCGAAGCGGTCAGGCATCCGGGAGAAGAGGGGCTTCTCTGCATCCGCAAGCCCTGGCCGGGAATGGCCCGGACGGTTTTCGGCGACCATGAACGGTTTATTTCCACTTATTTCAGCCAGGCGCCGGGCATGTACTTCACCGGCGACGGCGCCAGGAAAGACGAGGACGGTTATTTCTGGATTATCGGCCGCATCGATGATGTCATCAACGTGTCCGGTCACCGCCTGGGCACGGCCGAACTGGAGTCCGCCCTGGTGCTGCATGACCACGTGGCCGAGGCAGCCGTGGTGGGTTTCCCCCATTCGATCAAGGGGCAGGGCATTTACGCCTTTATCATCCTCAAGACCGGCCGCAAGCCGTCGGACGACCTGAAAAAAGAGTTGATCGCCCTGGTCCGCCGGGAAATCGGCCCCATCGCCACCATCGATGCCATCCAGTGGGCGGAAGGGCTGCCCAAAACCCGGAGCGGCAAGATCATGCGCCGCATCCTGAAAAAAATCGCGGCCAACAAGCTGGATGAACTGGGCGACACCTCCACCATCGCCGACGAGACGGTCATCGATAAGCTGATCAAAAACAAAATAGACATTAACTCCCTGTAACCGGATTCAGCAAAAAGGCCCCGCTTATGAGCCGAACCATCGCCGTCGCCAGGGACGACCGCTTTCTGCTGCACAAAACCGGCCATTCCCATCCGGAAAGCCCGACCCGGTTGAGTTCCATCTACCGGATGCTCGACCAGTTCTTCGACGGGCAATTGCTGACGGTGACTCCGCGGCCGGTCACCCTGGACCAGGTGGAGCTGGTCCATACCCCCGGTCACGTCAGAAAACTGCTGAAAACCGCGGAGCAGAAAGTCACCAGCCTGGCGCCGGACAGCCCGGTCAGCAGCCAGTCCTATCTGGCGGCCTGGCTGGCGGCCGGCGCCTGCGTTCAGGGCATCGATCATCTCATGAACGGCGACTGCCGGGCGTTTTTCGCCCTGGTCCGCCCCCCCGGCCACCACGCCCTGCCGGACCGGACCATGGGCTTCTGCCTGCTCAACAACCTGGCCATCGCCGCCCGTTATGCCCAGATGCGATACTCCCCGAGACGGATTCTGATTATCGACTGGGACGCCCACCACGGCAACGGGCTACAGCAGGTGTTTTACGGGGAAAAGGAAGTGTTTTATCTGTCGTCCCACGACCCGGCCATGTTTCCATACTCCGGGGGAATCGCCGATACCGGCGAAGGCCGGGGCCGGGGATTCACTCTGAATATGCCCCTGCCCCGGGACCTGACGGACGCAGACGTGGACTTCCTTTACCGCGCCGTCCTGCCGGCGGTTTTTGAGGGATACAACCCCGAACTGATTCTGGTGGCGGCCGGATTCGACGCCCATGCCGACGATCCGCTCGGCCGCTTTCTCTGGACCGAGAACGCCTATTTTCTCCTGACAAGCCTGATCGTCCGGCTGACTGACAGGGCCGGCGGTATTCCCGTGCTGCTGTCGCTCGAGGGCGGATATGACCCGGGAGCCAACGCCGCCTCGGTCAGGGCCGTCCTGAACGCCCTGGTGACGGCGGATGAAGCGGCGGCCGTCGGCGATTCCGTCCCGGCCCATCCGGAGCAGGTCCACGAACTGCTGGAATCGGTTTTTGCGACCCATCGGCCACTAGGAGTCCTGTCATGATCAAAGCCCGGGTACCGGCCCAGAATCCCGGCGCCAACCTGCGCCATTATGAAAAGATGCGCCAGTCGTTTCTCTGGTCGGACATCGATATCGAATTGGGACTGGACGCGGGGATCGGTGTCAATATCATCGGCGAATCCCTTGACAAGTGGGCCGCCCATCCGGAAAAAAACAGCCGGCCGGCCCTGATCTTTGAAAAAAACGGCCGCACCACGGTCTTCACATACCGTCAGCTCCGGGACATGTCCGCCCGCTGGGCGGTCTTTTTTACCCGAAACGGGCTGGCGGCCGGCGACCGCCTGATGATTTACCTGCCCCCCTGCCGGGAATTCTTTTTTGCCGTCGCCGCCTGCGCCCGGGCCGGTATCGTTTTCTGCCCGGTCTTTGCCAGTTCCGGATATCATGAGCTGGAAACCCGGCTGGCCGACATCTCGCCCCGGGCCATCCTGACCACCCCGGATTTAGTCGAAAACATACCACCGGATGACGCCGCCGCCGCCGGCCTGATTTTCCTCACCGGAACCGGCCCCGGCATCTACCGCAACGAAATAGAGGTCGGAAACTTACCAGACGCACTCCCGGCCGACTATCCCCCCCGGCGGTTGTCCGGGGACGCGCCGCTGTACATCATTTACACCTCCGGTTCCACCCGGCCGCCCAAAGGGATCATCCACAGTCACGGCGACCTGATCGGCATTTACGCCTCGGCCCGGTGGGCCCTGGATCTGTCCGACGGGGATGTCCTCTGGACGGACGCCGATCCGGCCTGGGTGACCGGCACGGTCTACGGCGCCTTTGCGCCCTGGCTGTGCGGCGTCACCTCGGTGATTTCCGAATCCCCGCTTACCGCCGCCGGCTGCTTCCGGACGCTGGAAACCAGCCGGATCACCGTCTGGTACACCACCCCCCACACCATCCGGACGCTCATGGATGCCGGCGACGACCTGCCCTCCCGCTACAACTTGAGCGCCCTGCGCCACCTGGCCACGGTGGGATCGCCGCTGATGCCGGATCTGTTCTACTGGGTCAGACAGCACCTGGGGAACAGCCCCCATGACAACTGGTGGATGTCGGAAACCGGCATCATCTGCCTGGCCAATCTGCCGGCCCTGGATATCAAGCCGGGCGCCATCGGAAAACCGCTGCCCGGTATCACCGCCGCCATTCTGGACGACAACGGCGATGAACTGCCGTTTCTCTCCCTGGGACAACTGGCGCTCAAACCCGGATGGCCGGGAATGATGCGGGGGCTATGGCAGGACCGGGAACGATACGAGGCCTATTTTGTCAACGGCTGGTTCGTGACCGGCGACATCGCCCTGCAGGACGAAGAAGGATACTTCTATCACCAGGGCCGCCTGGACGACATTCTCAAAACCGCTGAAAATCGGACCGTCGGACCGTTCGAAATCGAACAGGCCCTGTGCCGTCACCCGGCGGTGGCGGAAGCGGCGGTAATCACCAAGGGAGAAAACCGGGAAACGGGCACGTCGGCCCTGAAAGCCTTTGTCATCGTCAAAAAAGACCAGCGTCCGTCCCGGCGCCTGAACCAGGAGATCAAACTGTTTCTCAAGGCCAGCATCGCTCCGGACATCCACATCGACGATATTTCGTTCGTCGAAACGCTTCCCCGAACCCGCACCGGCAAACTTCTCCGCCGGGTTCTTCGCGCCTGGGAACTGGGACTTCCCGGAGGAGATGCCGCCAGCATGGCGGACTGAACCGGCCGGAACGAGTCGGTTTCAAAATCCTCTGGAAAACTAAAGTCTTGACAAAAACACCTGGCCGGCTATACATTTGCCCTATCGGTTCAGCATTCAAAAAATAATCCAAAACCCAAAAGGTGAGCTATGGCAGGCAGAAAAACGCGTGTTTCATCATTGGTTATCATACTGGCCGGTTGCTTTTTCTTAACCTTTCTGGCTGTTGCCGAGGAAAATCAGCCGACCGCCGGGCAAAACGAGCCGATCGTCGAAGAAGGCCTGCAACAGGATGAGTATAACCCGGGATTCTATTATACGGTCAAAAAAGGGGATACCCTCTGGGACCTTTCCCGAAAATTTTATGATTCAGAATGGCAGTGGCCGGCCATGTGGGGACAGAACAAGGACATTACCAACCCTCACCGGATTTATCCGGGACAACGCATCCGGCTGTATCAGCGCACGGACGCCATTCGCCAGCCGGCAGTCCAGGAGGCGCCGATGGCGGCGGCCGAACAACCGGCGGCCGAACCCCAGGCGGCCCCCGCCGAGTCGCCGGCCCTCACGGTTTATTACATGTTTCCCGGGATCTCCTACCTCGGATTTGTCCTCAAACTCGATCGGCCCGAATCACTTACCGACAACCCGGTCAAGGATCCATTGGCCATCGGCAGGATCATGAAAGCCGAAGGGGAAGCCAAAGAGATGATCAGCCAGGACGATACGGTTTATATTGATCCCGTGTCTCCGCCCGGAGCGGACAACGCCTTTATCATCGGCAATCTTTATTGCATCTACGCCCCACTGACACTGGTCAAGGACCCGAGGACCGGAGACTATGCCGGGCACCAGTATCAAATCATCGGCGCGGCGGAAGTCACGGCTGTTACGGAACAATATGTAAAGGCGAAAATCATCAAGTCCTTCGACACCATTTTTGCCGGATGTTTTGTCATGCCGATGGAAAAACGGGACAAGGAAATCGCGATCATACCCGCCCCCGAGGGGTTGACCGGCGAACTGCTCCTGGACGAGGACCATACCGAAATGTCCAGCGAATACTCAATTGTGTTTCTCAACAAGGGAGAAAAGGACGGGGTCAAGCCGGGACAGCGATTTGCGATTTACCATCAGGACAGGGGAGAAATCGACGGGAAAGAAGTGATGCTTGACCAGTTTGTCTTCGGCGAAGCCATTGTGCTGCTCACCAAAGAGACAACAGCGACCGCCATCATCACCAAATCGATAAAGCCTATCAGCAGCGGGGATTTGTTTAAAAGCACCCTGTAAAAGCCGCTATTCCCAGGTCACCCGGAGGACCTCCTGATAGGTGGTGTCGCCGTTGAGCATTTTTCTGATGGCGTCCTCCCGCAGGGTGTGCATGCCCTCATCCCGGCTGATGGCCTGTATTTTGTGCAGATCGGCCCGCGCCGTCGTCACCTTTCTGATGGCCTCACTGTAAGGCATCAGTTCAAAAATACCGATTCTTCCGCGATAGCCCGTGTTACGGCACTTGACGCACCCCCGGCCGTGATACAGCCGGATATGTCCGACCTTCCCGGTCTGAATGCCCATTGCTTCCATTTCATGCGCGTCCATCTCGAACGATTCCCGGCAGTCATTGCAGATCCGCCTGACCAGGCGCTGGGCCATCACGCCGGCCAGGGTGGCCTGAATGAGAAAATGCTGAATCCCCATGTCCAGCAGCCGGACAATGGCCGACGGCGCGTCGTTGGTGTGCAGCGTGGACATGACAAAGTGACCGGTCAACGACGCCTGAACCGCGTTCTGGGCCGTCTCCAGGTCTCTCATTTCACCGATCATGATGATGTCCGGGTCCTGGCGCAGGATATGCCGCAGAATGGACCCGAAAGTGATGCCGGCCAGGGGCTGAACCGCGATCTGGTTGAACTGTTCATGAATCATTTCGATGGGATCTTCCACGGTCACAATATTCACGTCCGGCGTAGACAGGTACCGCAGGGTGGAATACAGGGTCGTGGACTTGCCGCTTCCCGTGGGACCGCAGACCAGGAGGACCCCGTTGGGCTTGTTGATAATCTGCTGATACGCGGCCAGTTCATCCTTGGCAAAGCCGAGTCCTTCCACATTCTGCATCAGGATTTCCGGGTCCATGACGCGCATGACCAGTTTTTCGCCGAAAGCGACGGGTACCGTGGACACGCGGATTTCCGCCTCGGTTTTATCCCGTTCCATCTTGATGCGACCGTCCTGGGGTTTCCGTTTTTCCGCCATGTCCATCCGGGCCATGTTCTTGATGCGGCTGACGATGGCGTAATGAACTTTTTTGGGGATTTTATACACCGAATGCAGAACACCGTCGATCCGCATCCGGATCTCGGTCACGTTCCGTTTCGGCTCGATATGAATGTCGCTGGCGCGCTGGTCAAAGGCATAGGCGAAAAGATGGTTGACGGCGTTGACGATATGGCTGTCGTTGGAGGGAAGTTCATCCTCGCCGACCATGCTGACGAACTGCTCCAGATTGCCCAGATCCACGGCCGGCGCTTCAAACTGAATCGCCGCCGCCGCGATGGACCTCTTGAAACCGAAAAATTCATTGATCGTGCGGATGATATCCGATTTGGTGCTGACCACCGGGGCCACCCGCTTATGAGCCACGCGGGCGATATCGTTGAGGACTTCCATGTTAAACGGGTTGGGAGTTGCGACGATCAGGCTGTTCTTTTCAATAGCAATGGGAACCGCCAGATAGTTCATGGCAAAGGAACGAGGGATGGTGTTGGTGACCAGCTCCAGATCGAGCTTGACCGGATCGATCTTCTTGTAGGGGATGCCCCATTCGTCGGCCAGGAGCTGAAAAATCAGCTCCTCATCCACCTGCCCGATCTCCTTGTCGCTCCGGGGCAGATTCATGGCCACGATAACATCCACGATGGTAACCGGGTTATTAATCCGGATACCCGATGGCGCCGAAGCCGCCCGGACGCTTCTCCGTTTTTCCAGCGATTCCCTGACACTGTGCTGGTTTTTGAGGATTTCTTCGGCGCTGCTCCGGCTGATTACCCCTTTTTTGAGAAGCAGCTGGCAGATTTTCTTGGGTGGCAATATTTTTTGAAGTTCATCGTCCATAACGTCAGCCCATGATTGTCGGATTGATGGTCGTTTCCACACAAACCTTTTTATTTATGGCATTATTACCATAAACGCCCCCGGGGTTCAAGGACATTACGCAGGATGGCCGACCCTGCTACCGGAAGGATCGGCCGCAAAAAAGTACCCAAGCCGGGAGAGTGCCTTGCAATTTCCGCGACGGCAGGATAATCTCCGGATAAAGACACGGGCCGTCTCTGCGGGCGGCCAGATGAGGACAGGACACATGAATCCCAGGATTTTCAGGGAATATGATATCCGTGGAATCGCGGAAGAAGATTTCAGCGGGGACGACGTGCTGCTGCTGGGAAAGGCCATCGGCACCTACCTGCAAAAACATGGCCGGTCTCTGGCGGCTGTCGGCCGTGACTGCCGGCTGACATCGGATGCTTACGCCGGGCAGATCATCCGGGGGTTGCGTGAAACGGGTTGCGATGTGCTGGACATCGGCGTCTGTCCCACACCGGTTTTCTACTTTGCCATCCATCATTTCTCGACGGGCGGGGGCATCATGGTGACCGCCAGCCACAATCCGCCGGCCTACAACGGATTCAAGCTCTGCCTGGGTCTGGACTCCATCTTCGGCCGGGAAATCCTGAAAATAAGGGATATGATCGACAGCCGGTCCTTTTTAAAAGGCGCTGGCGCCTTATCGCCGGCGGACGCGGTCACGCCTTATAAGTCCTTTGTTAAAAAGGGCGTCTCCCTGAGCAGGCCCCTGCGGGTCGCGGTCGATGCCGGCAACGGGACCGCCGGGGTGGTGGCCGTACCGATCCTGCGGGACCTGGGCTGCGAAACCCACGACCTTTACTGCGACATGGACGGCCGCTTTCCGAATCATGAGGCCGATCCGACCATTCCGGACAACCTGACGGATCTGATCTCCCTGGTGCGGGGGAAAAAACTGGACCTGGGCATCGGTTATGACGGCGACGGGGACCGCATCGGCGTGGTGGATGAAACCGGCCGGATCATCTATGGAGACCGGCTGATGATCCTCTTTGCCCGGGAAATTCTATCCCGCAAGCCGGGCGCCACCTTTGTCTCGGAAGTCAAATGCTCCCAGGTGCTGTACGATGATATCCGCCGTCACGGCGGACAGGCCATCATGTGGAAAGCCGGCCACTCCCTGATCAAAACCAAAATGAAACAGGAGAAGGCGGAACTGGCGGGGGAGATGAGCGGCCACATTTTCTTCGCCGACCGGTACCTGGGATTTGACGACGCCATCTACGCCTCCTGCCGGCTGCTGGAACTGATGGCCGACTTCGGCCGACCCCTGTCGGACCTTCTGGCCGACATCCCCGAAACCTTCACCACGCCGGAGATCCGGGTCGACTGTCCGGACGATGAAAAATTCGATCTGGTCGACAGGGTGCGGGATGACTTGAAGGCCCGGTACCATGTGATCGACATTGACGGGGTCAGGGTTCTGTTTGATGACGGCTGGGGCCTGGTTCGCGCCTCCAACACCCAGCCGGCGCTGGTCTTACGATTTGAAGCCCTGACCGGGCAGCGGCTGTCCGACATCCGGTCGCTGGTGGAAGGCGTGGTGGAAAAGTACAAACAACGGTGATCCCCATGGAATATGTCTCAACCGTAAAGGCACCGGTCGCGGTCGGTCCGTATTCGCAGGCCGTTAAAACCGGAAACATGCTGTTCTGCTCCGGACAAATCGGACTCGTTCCCGAAACCGGGAAAATGGCCGGAGATGATATCGACGGCCAGACCCGGCAGGTGCTGACCAACCTGGCGGCCGTACTCGAAGCGGCGGGATTTGCCCCCGGAGACGTCGTCAGAGCCACGGTTTTTCTGGCCGACATGAACCACTTTCCCGTTGTCAATCGGATTTACGCCGACTTTTTCGGACCGCACAAACCCGCGCGGGCCACCATTCAGGTGGCGGCCCTTCCCCTGGGCGCACTGGTCGAAATCGACTGTATCGCCGTGAAGGCCTAAACCGCTCATCCCGAATGGCATGAAACAACTGGACAAGAGAATATTTTCCGCCCTCTTTTTTTCCATTTTCAGCGCTGTCATGGGAGTGGGCATCGTTGTTCCCCTGCTGCCGGTCTACGCCGAAACTCTCGGCGCCAGCGGGTTTTACATCGGCTTTATCTTTTCCGTGTTCTCTCTGTCGCGGACGATTCTCCTGCCCGTCTTCGGGCATCTTTCCGACAAGAGCGGACGGAAGCCTTACATTACCATCGGGCTTATGGGATACGCCCTCGTTTCCCTGGCCTTCATGCGTACCGACACGATCACCGGGCTGATCATCGTCCGGTTTTTCCAAGGCATCGCCTCGGCCATGATCATGCCGGTCGCTCAGGCCTATATCGGCGACATAACGCCCAAAGACAAAGAGGGCTTTACCATGGGGCTGTTCAACCTGTCGGTATTCGGCAGTCTCAGCCTCGGCCCCATCTTCGGCGGTCTTCTCAAAGACTCATGGGGCATCGACGCGGCGTTTATCGGCATGGGCGTCCTTTCCCTGGCCGGTTGCCTGCTGAGCCTTTTCTTCCTGCCGCCCCGGAAGGAGGAATACGCCGTGCTGCGGGGTTCCCGCCCGGCTTCCTGGCCGGCGCTGCTGCGGGACAAGTCCCTGCACGGTCTTTTTCTGTTCCGCTTTGTTTACGTGTTCTGCATCGGAACCCTGTGGTGCTTTCTGCCCATCCTGGCCGGAGGCCTCGGATTATCCGGCACCCGGACAGGGGTCCTGGTGATGCTGGGCGTTCTGGTCAGCGGTCTCCTGCAGGTACCCATGGGGATGCTGGCCGACAACACCAACAAACGGAGAATGGCCGTGACCGGCGGGCTGATTGTCGCCGGAGCGATATTCTCTTTTGAGTGGGCCGCCGGTTTCTGGGAACTGTTTACCGCCAGCATCGTTTTCGGGATCGGCGGCGGCATTGCCATGCCGCCGGTGATGGCCATGGCCGTCGTCAAGGGGGACAGCGCCGGCGCCATGGGCGCGACCATGTCCCTGATGACCATGGCGCACAGCATGGGCATGTTTTTCGGCGCCCTGCTGGCCGGCCTGGCCATGGACTTTTTCTCTCTCCGCCACTCCTTTCCCCTGGCCGGGATAATCATGTTGTCCGGCACGGCGCTTTTTGCTATTTTTACCAGGAGAATGGCGGATAAAACGATTAACCCGGACAAACCATGAAACCGACCGCTCTGGACAGATATGTGTTTACGCAATTCCTTCCTTATTTTGCGGTCAGCATCATCTTCTTCACCTCCGTTTTCCTGACCCACGAACTCCTGGATATCATCGATTTTGTCGTCAACTACAATGTCGCCGTCGTTGCGGTCCTGCTGATCATGCTCTATTCCATGCCCTATTTTCTGGGATACGTCATTCCCATTTCCACCATGATCGCGGTTCTTCTGGCCTTCCTGCGGATTTCCGGCGACAACGAAGTGACCGCCATCCGGTCCAGCGGCATCAGCGTCTATCGGCTGCTCTACCCGGTCGCCGTCTTCTCCCTGGGCGCCGCCCTGCTGACCGCCCTGGTGTCCGTATGGATGCTGCCGCGGGGCAAAACCGCGCTGAAGGCCCTGACCTACAAAACGATTACCTCCAGTCCCGCCATGGGGCTGAAGGAGCAGGAGTTTATTAGCAATTTCAGCAATCTCACCATCTACATCAGCGGACTGGATAAAAAGACCAACGCCCTTGCCGGGATTTTTATCGAAGACCGCCAGACCACTGACCAGGCCGTGACGGTCTGCGCCCCTTCCGGCTATTTTACCGTTGACCCGGAGACCGGCATTTTCCGGTTGAATCTCTTAGACGGCCTGATCAACCAGGCCCGGCCGGACAAGAAAACGTTTCAGTCCATCTGCTTTAAACGTTACGCCGTCAATCTCGACCTCCAGAAACCTATTCCGAAAAAATACCGGCACAAGGACGAGCGGGAGATGACCTTTACCGAGTTGCGGGAGTATCTCAAAACCGGCGACCGGAACACCAAGGACTATTTTCAGGCGCAACTGGAATATCACAAAAAATTCTCCATCCCCTTCGCCTGCCTCGCCCTGGGCATACTGGCCGTGTCCCTGGGGATCCAGACGCACAGCGCCAGAAAGTCATCGGGCATCGGACTGGCCCTGGTCTGTTTTCTGGTTTATTATCTCCTTCTGTCCGCGGGAGAAATTTTCAGCGAAAAGGGAACGCTGACGCCCGCCATGGGGATGTGGATGCCGAACACGGTCATGTCCGCTCTGGCCGTCTACCTGATCGTGATTACCGCCAATGACCGCGGCATCCGGGATGAAATAAACCGGATTTACCGATACTTTTTCTCGAGGGGCTGACCGGATTCAATTCATGTCGATACTCTTCCGATACATTTCCAGAGAAATTCTCAAGCAGTTCGCCGTGATCGCGACGGTGGTCGTGGTCGTCTATATCGCCATCGATTTCTTCGAAAAGATCGAAGAGGTCCTCAAATCCGGCCTGCCTTTATCAAAATTCGTCTTCTTCTTCCTGCTGAAAATACCGCTGGTGCTGGTTCAAATCACGCCGGTTGCGTCCCTGGTCGCCACCCTGATCGTCTTCGGGCTGATGAAACGGAACAATGAAACCACCGCCCTGAAAAGCTGCGGCCTGGGAATCAGTTTCCTGCTGAAGCCGACCGTGATCATCGGCGCCGGTTTCTGTCTGTTCCTGTTTCTGCTGTCCGAATTTGTGGTTCCGGCGACCATCAGCCAGGCCAACGACATCTGGCTGAACAAGGTCCGCCACAAGGCCTCCGCTACGGCCAAACAGAACGACATATGGATCAAGGACAGCCGGGTCATCATGCATATCCACTATTACAACCCGGCCGAGAAAGCCGCCTTCGGCGTCACCCTTAATTTTTTTGACAAGGATTTCAGGTTGACGCGACGGATTGACGCCGACCGGGGGGCCTTTTCCTCGTCCGGATGGATCTTCATCAACGCCCTGGATCACCACTTTGATGAAAACGGCGAACTGGCGCAGGCATCCGTGACACAACAGCTGACGGTGGCGCTGGATATTGTGCCGGAAGACGTGGGCCGGGCCGCCAAGAGTTCCGATGAGATGGGCTTCCTGGAGCTGCTGCGGCACATCCGGAAGATCGCCGATGAAGGATACAGCACGGCCCTGTACCGGGTTGACCTGCACGCCAAAATCGCCTTCCCCTTTGTCTGTCTGCTGATGAGCCTGCTGGGAACCGGACTGGGCGCCTCGGGCAGATCCCTGGGCGGAATCGCCGCCACCATTGCCTACGGCATCGGGATCGCTTTTGCCTACTGGATGCTGTACGGTTTTGCCCTGTCTCTGGGATACGGCGGCGTGCTGCCGCCCCTGGTGGCCGCATGGTCGGCCAACATTGTTTTCCTTTTCCTGACCTGGGCGGTACTGAAAAAATCAACTTAACCGGGGTGACCCATGACCGTCAGGGATAAGCTGTCAACCGGGGCCGTCTCTTCGGCCCTGACCCCGCTCTCCCGGCTTTACGGCGGCGCGGCATTCCTGCGGAGGGCCCGTCATGACAACGGACTGATGAGGGTAAAGCGCCTGCCCTGCCCGACCGTCTCCATCGGCAATATCACCACCGGCGGCACCGGCAAGACCCCCATGACGATCCACATCGCGACGCTGTTGAAGGCGGCCGGTCTTTCCCCCCTGATCGTCAGCCGGGGTTACAAGGGAAGCGCTTCGAAGCGGGGCGGTATCGTCAGTGACGGGAAACATCTTCTGATGGATGCGGGCTGTTCCGGAGACGAACCGTTATTGATGGCCGAACGGCTGCCCGGTGTGCCGGTGGCCGTGGGACGGGACCGTTACCGGATCGCGACCGAAGCGATCGGGCGGTTTGCTCCGGATGTGGTTCTCCTGGATGACGGCTTTCAGCATTTTCAACTGGCCCGGGACATCGATATCGTCCTGCTGGACCACGCCCGTCCCCTGGGCAACGGCCGTCTCCTTCCGGCCGGTCCCCTGCGGGAGCCCCCCTCCGCCATCAGAAAAGCGGACATTATTGTTTTTACCCGCGCTGATCAGACGGCCGGCTTCCGGCCCGGCGGCCTGGAACGCCTGATCAGCGGCAAGCCCTGTTTCGCGGCTTTTCACGTTCCGGTGGTCACCGCGTGGATTACCGGCGGAAGGTCCATTGCCGGAGACGACCGGCCCCTGCCGGAGACGAACGCCCTGGCCCGCCGCCGGGCCTTTGTCTTCTGCGGTCTGGCCGACAACCCGGCCTTCATCGAAAGCGTCGGCCGACTGGGCGTTAAGATCACCGGTCACCGTTTTTTCCGGGATCATCATGCCTGCACGGACGCCGAACTGAACGCCGTCTCCCGGGAAGCGAAACGGAACAACACCGACATCATCATCACCAGCGCCAAGGACCACGTGAAATTCCGCGACCGCCCGACGCCGACGCTCCCCGGCGATCTGGTTGTGCTGGACGCGGCCATCTCATTCCGGGAGCAGTCCGAACAATTTAAAAATTTACTCCTGGAAAAAATCGAGCGCTCCCGTGAACCCCTCAACCCCCTTGAACCTTAAACCCCTATAACCCCAGGCCGGGGAACTCAAAGGTTAGTTCGACCGGTTTGACGTCCGCGTGCCGGACCATTTTCAGCGCGCCGGACGGGCAGACGGAGGCGCAGTTGCCGCACCCGATGCAGTAAATCTCCGTCAGGGACACGACATCATCGACCAGTGTCAGGGCTTCCATCTGGCAGCGCGAAACGCAGGCGCCGCAACCGGTACAGGTCTCGGGGTCCACGCTGGCCATGAAATTGGAACGGGCCACGCTCTGGAGTCCCCGGTACTTTTTCATGCGTACCAGGAAATCGCAGCAGCAGCTGCAGCAGTTGCACAGCACCAGGGACCGGCCCAGATAGTTGTTGATGTTATGAACCAGCCCGGCCGCCTCACACCGCTTGAGGATATCCAGGCACTCTTCTTTCGTCACCCGCCGGGCAAACCCCCGCTCAATCATGAAGTCCGCGACCCGGCCGAAATAAAAACAGGTCCGTTCCGGAACATTTTCAACCCGGCAGGGATGACCGGTCAGCTTGGCCTGATGCCGGCAGTGGCAGCACACAACCCCGAAGGAGCTTTCCTGACTGATAATGGCGCTGACCTGTTCAAACGGCATGACCGTGGCGTCGGCAGGAATTTCCTGTTCCACGGTCAGGGTTCGCAAGCCGGCCGGAAGCACCCGGTTGGCCACCTCCGGATTTTTAAACAGTTCCCTGCCCACCTCGTCCAGGTAGTCCATCATGGCCTTGACGGTCCGGGCCATTTCCACGTCTTCCGGATTCTCCGTGCCGCGCATGGTCTGGAACTCAACGATCCCGGGGAAAAACGGCGGCAGGGAATAATGGTTGACACCGGCCTCATCCCGGTGAATGAAGATGAGACCCCGGTCCGCCATCCGGTCGAAAATCGCATACAGTTCGTCCGGATCGCGGTTCAGCACGCCGGCCAGATGCTCCAGGGGATGGGCGCCCATGGGCAGGCCGGCGGCGATTTCCGCCTGCTCCGGCGAAAAGGCCTTTTTCAGAAAGTTTAGAACCGGTTCGCCCAGGGGCAGTCTCATGAAATTTTTATTCAACCGCTCGCCCAGTTTCAGGTAAATATCTTCCGTCATGGCACCCTCTTTAAAAGACCGTTACTCCTCGAAAGCGCCTGCTGACGCGGGGGCGCCGCCGCTGTCTTCCGGGCTGACGACCGGCCCGGAGTAAACCCTGGAACGATTTTTCCTTTTTCGGATAGAGTCTTTGTCCGGCATGGGGACAACGCCCCTTAATTGATCAACACTTGTCTCAAATATCTTCAACTGATCATTAAATGCATCCCGGAGCGGCGGCGAATGAAGTTCATTGTATAATCTGTAAAGAACCATTTTAAAAACCTTGTCCGGGGTCAGGCCGCCTTCCTGCGCGCCGACATTGGTCAGCCGCAGTTCCGGCAGCGGTACCGTGACCGGTGTTTCCTTGATCTGAGCCGCGGCCAGGTCGACCAGGCCCTCCCGGATGATCACTTCCCGGATCAGCATCTGCTTCTCGGTCTTTTTCCGCCTGGATGGCTTCTGCCCTGGAGCGGGCTGCCCGGCTCTGGCCGCTTTTCTCATGCTGCTCAACAGGGCCCTGAAATTATCGGTTTTCTCCTGAATCTCAAAATTGAGGTGAGGCGATATCACCTCAACCGACTCAATGACGGTCCGGTTCGTGAGCAGCGATTTTTTATCGAGGCGGATTCGGATTTCTTTTACCGTCGCGGCCTGGGGTGTTTCAAAACCCGGCGGGTTCCCCAGCACAAAGCCCGTCAGCGTGGCCCCGTCGGAAAAAAGCGCGGCGTCCACGTCTTCGGCCTTGACGGCGGTTCCCATCATTTTGGGGCCCTGCGTGTTGACCGCCGAACGGACCATCGGTCCGACTACCACGGCCGACGCGGCCATCATCACCAGTAAAGCACCGATCAGCACACCGGCGGCAATGAGAATTTTTTTCTTCATTGGTCTTTCCTCCGGAGAAAAGATGTGGGTTTATTCATTATCATCCGTTTGATAATAAAAAAAAGAATCCGAGGCGTCATTGGGATCGAGGGCCGCTTTAATCTTGGCCAGCCACTGGTGATAATGATGGCATTCCGGCCCGAAACGCTTGTTCATCTCGTGCCCGAAGGCCGCGATGGGAACCCCCATGGCGTTGCTGATGGAGGCCGCCACGCCCTTTTCAACCAGTTCGCCGGCCGCCATGACCGAGGCCGGATTCTTGGGATCATACAGCCCGATACCCTCCAGGTACCCCAGATGTCCGTGTTCAAACAGGCCACCGCAGCCGAGGTCGCCCTCATCATCCAGAATCAGTTCCTTATTAATATACTCCTTCTTGGCCTCGGCAATCCAGTCGGATTGCGTCACGCCCAGATCCCAGGTATCAAAGGAGCCCAGGGTGGTAAACATGCCCTGGGACGGCCGGAAGGTGCCTTGCGTGTTGTTGGCATGCCGGATCAGCAGCCAGAACATCCGGGAGTAGGCGTCCATGTCCTGCCGGCGGTCAAGCGGAAGGGCGTTGGCCAGGTCCTGGAGAAAAGGAAGCCGCCGCAGTATAAACAGGGGGTCCTTGAGATATTTCGTCAGCCGCCCCATCCACCGCAACTGGACAGCCGTGGGCTTGACGTTCAGCGGCAGCCTCACCCCCCGGGTCCGGCGCAGGATTTTTTTCAGGGCCTTCATCTTCCAGGCGAATTCACCCTCGGAATGGCCAACCACGGCATTGACGAGTACATGCCGGGTCATCTTCTGAAAGACGCCGCTGTCGAGGAACGCCTTCAACTCCTCATTGTGGTCGGTCAGGCCCAGGACCATGAAAAACATGGGGGTCCGGAACTGTGAATATTCCAGCTCGGCCTCGCCCATGAGGTATCCGGCCTCGCGCATGGCCTGGCCCGAAGGGAAGGACAGGGCGTGAAAGGCCAGGCGGGGAAACTTCTCCGTGAGCACATAACGGGGGCAGGCGCCGGTCACCTCCCAGCGATCCGGTCCATCCCACTTATACAGTTTGACGGCGCACTTGGTGAAAACGCCCAGCCCCCCCATGGTGCCCTGGAAACCGCGCATCACCCCCCGGACAGAGGGCCCCGGCCCGTCGGCGGAAAACCAGCGACCGCAGTCGCCGGCGCTGCCGAGATGGTAAATCTCCCCGGTAGGCAGCACCCATTCCACGCCCAGCAGATTGCGGCCGCTGTACCCCATGGAGGCCCCGCTCAACCCGTAACCCCAGGCGGCCGTGGCGGAAGCCAGCACCGAATGGTTGCCGCCGCAGGAAACCACGTGCACGTTCAGACCGTGTTTCATCACCTCGGTCTGCAGGTCAATGGCCCGGACATAAGGCTCGATCACCGCGATGCGGTTGTTGACGTCGATCTCGATGATCCGGTTCATCCGCTTCAGGTCGAGGATAATCACCCGGTCCCGGGAAGCCGCCGCCCAGGTGCCGAAACCCGTGGACAGCGGTTTGACCTTTAAGCCGGAACGATTGGCGTATTGAACGATCGCCCGGACTTCTTCCGCCGACGCCGGCAGCACCACCGCCGACGGCCTAGGCGCCCAGCGTCCGCCGTCTTTGATCAGCACCTCCGGGTTCATGTAAAAAGCGTAGGTGTCCATCATGCACGGCGCGGTGGCCACCCCGGAGGCGCCGACGATATTGATCAGTTCATTGATTTCGGTCTGCGTCAGCATTCTTACAAACCCCACTTGCCCCGGTTTAATACCCGGTTGGGATCGAAAATATCCTTTATCTTCTTCAGCACCGTCAGGTTTTGCGGATTCCGGCAAAGCACCCGGTTTCCGGCGGACAAATAAGGCCGGCTGAAAAAAGCGCCGTTCTCCATCAGGGCGGCGGTGCTTTCCTGTTCCAGTTTCCGGGCGGCGTCAATATCGCGCTGCCGGTCGTACGGGACAATGAACTCCATATGACAGGCGTGATTCTGCGTCACCGGCTGAATGTAGATGCCGACGGCATCGCGGCCGAACCCGCACGAACCGGCGATGCTTTCGAACACGCCGATCAATTCCTCCGTCCGGTCCAGGGTGGTCAGAAAAAATACGGACAGGTAATCCCCCGTCGGCTGCCGCCGCCAGTCCGAATCGCCGCAGGGACGGGTGGCGATCCCCAGGAATTCGTCGGCGGAAATCCGCCGCAGGGACCGCTTCATTTTCAGACCGGCCTGCCGGGATTTTTCCCGGATGTCCTCCACCTGATACGCCACTCTTTCCTTCGGCAGCACTTCAAACCCGGCAATATTCTGCAGGCAGATATATTCCGGAAGCGATTCGGCCGGACAGGGCTTTTTCCCCCGCCGGGCGGCATTGATCAACATGGCGGCGCAGATCCGGTTAACGATAAAGCTGTGCTCTCCCAGACCGGGACGCTGCGCCGCGTAGACAAAAGAGACCAGCCGGCCCGGATTGTCATCGACCAGCAGAAACGGCTTCTGGATAGTCGGCTTTATTTCCGCGCGTATGGTCATCCAGGTGACAATCCCCATGGTTCCCTGGGCGCCCTGAATCACCCGGTGAAAATCGGTCTGGGAAGGGCCGGTGGGGCATTTCTGTGCCCCGCCCGCGGCCCGCTGGGCTTCCAGTGAGCCCGGTCCGCCGGCCGCGCCGGTGCGGAACCGTTGGCCGCCGCCGAAATAAAATTCCGTACTGGCCACGGGGTCGCCGATATCCCACTGTTTGTTGGGCCAGGTGGATGGCTCCCGGTCCAGGCAGGCGGCCAGCACGCTTTTGCCGGCCGGCGGAGCCAGGGGCATGGAAACGGTCAGTCCTTCCGGATCCAGGGCCGCCAGCAACTGCCCGTAGGTCACACCAGGCTCGATCAGACATACCCGGTTTCTCCGGTTGATCCAGGGGATGCCCTGCCACGATGACAGATCCACCAGCAGGTGCTCCCGGTCGGACGCGAAGGTGCCGTGATAATGGGAACCGGCCGACGAAACCACACACAGATTCATGGCGTTTTCATTGGCGCAGGCCAGCAGCTTTCCCAGTTCACCGGCATTTTCCGGGCGAACGACCCCGACCGGGGGAACACATCCGTCGATCAGGGGGTTGTCCGGCCTCAGCACGGCCAGGCCGGCCGGGTCCGTCATCACCGCTCCGGCTTTTAATGCCGCCGCGGCTTTTTCAATGATCGGGGTTCCGTTCATAACCTGCTCCTCGCCGCGTCCGGGTTCATGGCCTCGTAAACCAGGTCGACGATGTTCTTCACCGGAATCCGCTTCTCTCCTGATCCTTCACCGCACCGGTTGAAGTTTTCCAGGCAGTGATCGCAGGCCGTGACCAGCAGGTCGGCGCCGGTATCGGCCGCTTCGGCCAGCCGGTGGGCGGCCGCGGACTCGGCCAGTCGCGGAAAGGCATCGGGAACGCCGCCGCCGCCGCCGCAGCAGAAGGCGTATTCCCGGATTCGCCACATCTCCTTGAAATTCAGGCCGTCAATGGCCCGGAGAATACTGCGCGGGGCCTCGTAAACGCCGTTGGCGCCGGTATTGACCGGCCGGGGCGGGCTGGTATAAGTCATGCAGCCGCGATCAACCTTCTTCTCGCCCTGCCAGACCACCGGCGGTTCGCTCTGGCGGCCCAGGTAGCAGGGATCGTGATAGGTGACGGTATGGTTGACGGCCCGGGGCAGCGTCAGCCGCCCTTCCCGCAGCAGCCGTTCGATATACTCGGTGACGTGCAGAACGTCGACTCTGGCCTGACCGGCATACTCGGGGTATTTGGAGCGGATCAGCCCCAGGGTCGCGCCGGAGGTGACCACCACGGTCTCGACGCCGACATGGTTCAGCTTGCCGAGCGTGTTTTCCGCCAGGCGGGTAAACAGCTCCCGATGGCCCGTCCAGTAGGCGAACAGGCCGCTGTCGGGCTCCTGGTCCCCCAGAATCCCGAAATCCACGCCGGCCGCCCGCAGGATGGCGGCGGTCTTTCTGGCTCCGGCCGCGGCCGCCGCGCCGGCGCCTGAGGCCAGAAAATCCGGGTACAGCAGGACCCCGGCCTTGTCCACGGGCAGTACCTTCAGCCCGAGGTCCCGGGCCCAGTCCCCGGAACGAATGTCCGCCCGTTTGCGGAGATGGCTGTATTGCTGTAGCCGGTCCGCCCGCTCCTTGATCGCCCGGGGGGCAACGCCCTGCTCCACCAGATATTCCCGCAGGGCCATGTTGACCTGATGCCGTTCCGCCTCCATGATGAATTTACAGGCCACGTCGCAGAGCCCGCAGGTGGTGCAGGCGAACACGATCTCCGCCAGATCGGCATCGGCGCTGATCCGGCCGTCGATCAGCGACAGGGCCATGATCTGTTTACCGGATCCCGAGTATCCGTGGAAATGATACCGCCGGGCGGCCGGGCAGCCGTCTGAATAAGCCGGGCTGGCCACCACCGGCAGGGGAATCATTTTACACAGGGAGCAGCGGAAGCATTTTTTCATCTCATCTTCCAGGCTTTTTAAGCGGGCCAGTGTCATGGCGCTCCCTTACGAAAAAACTTCTTGAAATTATAAAATATTTTTTATATATCCCACCGTCATGCCGGTAGAACGGTTACGTTAACCGTTCCGGAACGAAAATTTTCGAAAATTTTTCCGCGGTAAAAAGATTAGCACAAGGCACGGAAAAAGGCAGTCAATTTTAAATAAAACGGGACGGAAATATGCAGATGATTAATCATATGGTGCACCGATGGCGGGGCCAGGCCGCGGCCTTTGCCGCTTTTCTTTACCGGCTGATGATGATTGTGCCGGAAACCGTCGGAGACACCCGCCTGGCCCTTCATGCCTCCGGCAAGATCAGACGCCTGTGGATGGTCCATTTCCGTAAACGCTATGTCAACCGGCAGCTTCTGGCCCGCCAGGGGGAGTGCCGCCAGTGCGGCACCTGCTGCAATCTTCTCAACGTCTGCCCGATGCTGACCCGGCAGGGGAAATGCCTCATCTACGGCTCCTGCCGCCCGCGGGCCTGCCGCTATTTTCCCATCGATCAGAAGGATATCGACGAGGTGTCCCTCTGCGGCGGCAACTGCGGCTACTGCTTCGACAAGGAGGGCTTAACGGGCACGGCGGAGCCCCTTTAGTGGTCATCGTCATAGGCGGTTTGACCGAACGATCCAGGCAGCGGAACCATCCTTAAGCTTTTACGACCATCTCATCCAGAACCAGGCATGGAATCTGATTTGTTTTCCGAAAGACCTTATCGTTGGTCACAATTCCGGTCGCGCCGACGGAAAGGGCAGATGCGATCTGGATGGCATCCGGCGTCTTCAAGCTATGCTCAGCCCGCAGCTTGGCGGCAAGGTCTGAAATGCCAAGCGTTAATTCTATCCATTTCAGATTGGGATATGTCGTCATAAGAGCATAGAATTTCAGAACGATCTCTTCCTTTTTTACCCGGTAAGGCTGGACGAGGACCTCCATCAGTGTCAAGGTGGATGTCATCGCTTCAATACGACCTTCTTCAACTTTCTGGAAAATCTCATCGCAGACATCAAAATAAAGAGGATGGCGCTCGACGAAATAGATGAAAATACTGGTATCGAGATAAATCCGGCGGTGAGTTTGCAGAAATCTGCCGGGGCTTCGGCTTACCAATCTTTCCGCTCCTTCTTCAGGTAGGACTTCGGGTAAAGGCCTTTGCCCGCCCCGGCCAGTTCGGGCCGGTATTCCACGGGCTTAGGCATAACGATAGTCACACTGCCCTTGACAACGACCAGAAGCTCGTCATGCGCTTTGAGTTTCATGGCGTCCCTGGCTTCCCTGGGCAGCACGATCTGATTCTTTGAGCTCAATTTTACGGTCTGCATAACGGTCCCTTTCATGTTTGCAATGCTTTACTTTTACCTTAAATGTAAAGCCATGTCAAATATGATCCGCCCGCTCCGGACAAATTGACACCCGGTACCGACCCCTGTTATACCCGATATCAATAACAGGGGAGGTTCTTATGCGAAAAAAATGTTGTGCGCCCTGGCCGTCATGGCCGGTCTGGGCCAGAAGTTCGCCATGATCATCTTTGAATATTCCCGGGGCAACCTGCTGCTGGCCCTGGTCTTTACCATGTTCTTCGCCATTGTTCTGGGCATGGGCATGCCCACCACGGCCGCCTACGCTATTTCGGCCTCGGCCCTGGCCCTGATCAAGCCCGGCTGGATCACCGACCTGATTGGTTTGGCCCTGCTGGCCTTCATCGCCGGTTGGCAGTGGCTGACCAATCAAACCAAATCGCAAACGTCTGCCCGGTAGGGACACGGCGCGCCGTGCCCCTGCATTCTTGGAAGCCTGAACAGGCTTCCCCTACATTCAGGCACTGATATGATCCATCCATGCCCCGGTCATGTCTGATCCGGGCCGCCGAGATGAACCTGGATCCCGGTCCGGGCCGTCTCGAAATATTCCGCCGTCTTTTCCGCGGACACCACTTTGCCCAGGCCCTGCTTCAACGCGTCGGAAACAGTCCGGCAGTCAGGCCCTTTCACTCCCAGGACCCGCGAACGGATACGGCCGTCGCGGCCGACAACAAATTCAATGGTTGTTTTCTTCATGGCTTATCCCCAGGCCGTAGCCAGGATCTGAATGGAACCGTCCTGACGGGTCGTGATCGAAGAGATCTGATAATTCATGGCCTTGGCTTTCTCTCTGACAGCCGCCACCCCGTATTGCTGGCGCAGCCGGTTCTGAAAGGCGGTGTCCCTCAGCACCCGCCAGTCGCTGTCCCCCTTCAGCGCCAACTGCCCGGTTTTCCCGTTCCGGACAATACCGATCCGTCTGTTCTCGATCCAGGCTTCCGCCAGTTCCCCTTCGGCGCCCCGCTCTGACCCCTCTTTTTTCCAGGCCTGCAAACCCATGGCCTGCAAGGCCTCCAGCATGAGCCCCAGGTCGGTCACCCCGCTGATAGTGGTATAAATCGTCATGGACATCTTTGTACCTCCTTCTAAAAATGCCTTTCACCCCGAACCTTGCACCCTGTGCCCTAAACCTTAAACCTTGAACCTTAAACCTTATCCCTATTTCATTTTCACCCGCAATAAATCCATCCGTCCGCCCCCGCTTCCACGGGAAAGGACTCTGCACCGTTGACCGCGGCCCAGATCTCCCGCAGCAGCGGCGCTGCCGCCGGGGTGACCCAGGGAACCTCGATGCCGCCGTCCGGATGAACGACCACCTCCTGCAGGACCTGCCGGCGGCAGAACCGGTCCCTCGGGATCAACGCCACCGGCAGTCCGCCGTATTCCTGTTCATTTTCCATTAGGTCCTCCTTTGGCAAAATTTAATCCATAACCAAATTATCCTGCGTTGACCGGCCGGCCACCGGCAACGTCACCAACCCGCCCGCCTTTCTCCGGCGCCAGTCGTCCCGCTGTTCCTGCACATCATCCACGGAGGCCGGCCTGGCCCGGACGGCGGCCCATTCGCGAAGGGCGCTTATCTCCTCGGCCATGGTCACGGACAGGGGCACCTGGCCGGCCATGGCCGCCAGCACGTCCCCGCCCGTCATGGAGCGTCCGGCCGCGAATGCCCGGTACCGGCCGGCCACAATGGCCTGCTCGATCTCCGCGCCGGAAAGCCCCTCCCCGTGCTCGGCGATCAGGCGGGCATCCGCCTGGACCGCGTCATGGCCGGCTTTTCTCAAATGGATTTCGGCGATCTCCCGGCGCTCGCCCAGGCCCGGCAGGTCCACGAAGAAAATTTCGTCCCAGCGGCCCTTGCGCAGCAGTTCCGGCGGCAGGGCCGCCACCGAGTTGGCCGTGGCCACTACGAACACCGGCGCGGTTTTCTCCTGCATCCAGGTGGCCAGGGCGGCAAACACCCGGGAGGCCGTGCCGGCGTCCGAATCCGCCGATCCGCTGATACCGGCCATGGCTTTTTCGATCTCGTCGATCCACAACACGCATGGCGCGATGGCTTCAACGGCGCTGATCGCCTGCCGGGTCCGTTCCTCGGAGCCGCCCACCCGGCTGGTGAACAGGCCGCCGGTCTCCAGCCGCGCCAGGGGAAGGTTCCAGAATGCGGCGGTCATCCTGGCCGCCAGGCTCTTGCCGCACCCGGGCACGCCCAGCAGCAGGATGCCCCGGGGCGCCGGCAAACCCGCCCGGCGGGCCTCGTCGCTAAAGCCGCGCTTCCGCTCCGCCAGCCACTGTTTCAGCGCCGACAACCCGCCCCAGTTGAGCCCGGGCTCGGCGTCAATCCAGGTCAGGGCCGCGGTCCGCCGCAGAATGTCTTTCCGGGCCCGGGCGATATCGTCGGCCACGGCCGCCGTTATCATGCCCTGGCGGCGGACCATGGCCCGGGCGACGCTTTGCTCAAACTGCTTGAGCGTCAGCCCTCGTCCGGCTTCGGCCACGGCCGCCCGCACCTGGTCGGCGGCGATCCCGGCCAGCCCGTCGTCCGCGTTCCGCTCCGCGTACCGGCCCAGGCTGGCAGCCAGTTCCGTCCGGGTCGGCAGCGGAAACGCGCGGCACCAGACATCGTTTTCCAGGACCTGCGGCAGGGAAGCCACCGGCGCCAGGATAATGACGGCACTGTTGGCGGCCTTTAACACCGCGCCCAGGTCCCGCAGCAGCCGCCGGGTCACCGGATCGGACAGGAATTCATGAAAATCCAGCAGCAGGTAGATCGCCCCTCTTTTAGGCACATGGGTGGTCTTGATGTTCCGCAGCAGGGCAACAGGGTCGCGGAACTCCGGATTGGGCTTGCCGTAAACCGGTTCCGGCGGCCCGTTTTCCGAAGGCGGGAAGTCTACGGTCCACAGGCCTTCGCTGACCGTGTACAGCCACAGTTTCCGTTTCAACCTGCGGCTGGACTGCTCGAGGGCGGTAACCACCCGTTCCTCTTCCGGAGACGTGACATAAAGGATAGGGATCCCGGCCCGCAGGGCATCTTCAATCTGTTCCATTCCTTCTCCCGTTGTTTTGTTCGATGTTATCGAACTCTCACCGCGCCATTACCCGTTTTTCTGGTACTGCTTCGGAAACAAAGGGTCTGGACAGGCGGAGTCGCGTTCACCCGCCGGATTTGTTCGATAGCGTCGAACCTTACCGGCAAAAAAAATATTTTTTAAGCCGTAGCCGTCATCCCCGGTTTTCTCGCCCAGCCCATGGCCTGGCGGGTATGATTGACCACCAGCCCCAGGTTCTGCAGCCGGATGATCATGGCCTGAAGCGAGACATTGTCAAAGCCGCCGGCCTCACAAACCGTCGCGGCGATGCGGGGCCAGTTCTCCACGCAGAAATCAAAACCGAACATGGAGGTGGCAAAATCGCTGTGGACATTGACCAGATCGAGCCGCTCCGGCTTGAACACCCGGCTAAAGGCTTCCCGCACATGGGCTTCCGGCATGAGCAGGCAGCCGGCGAAATAATTGGCCTGGCTTTCCACGGGTTTTGCGGTGTCCTCCCGGCGGCAGAAAATAATCTCCTCGCCGCTTCCGGCTCCGCCGCCCTTTTCCGCCAGGCGCCGGTGAAGCACCCAGTGCCCGACCTCGTGGGCCATGGTAAAGGCCGACCGCCCGCAAACGCTTTCGTCCAGCAGGTCCCGGCTGACGGCGATCAGCCGCCGGTTGACATAGGTGGCGCCCAGGACGCCGGGCTGGTTGATCCGCTCAAAATTCACGTACACGCATTTGAGCCCCAGGAAGCCGATCATCGCTTCCACCGGCACGGGCGGCTCCACCGGCTTGCCGTCTTTCTCCCCGTATGCCGCCAGCAGCGCTTCGGCTCGCCGGGCCATGTCCGCTCTGGATAAATAAGGAACCTGCCAGTTCATGCTTTCCCCCGTCGCCCCGCTCCCGGATCAGTCACCATCCGGAGACTTTTTCCTGGCGGGAATGATAATGTCGATCACCTGATTATGCCGCTCCCACTCCTCATCGCCCCAGCCGTTTTCCACGGTCCGCCGCAGAAAATCGGCCGCCGCCTCATTGGCCAGAATATGCTCAAACTCTTTTCCGGCCAGAAGGATCAATTCGTTTTCCACGGTTTTGTCCACCCGCAGCTCCCGGCAAATGCCCTTGATGATCGACACGTCGGGCGCCGGATGCTTGCCGCTCAAGATTCCGGACAGGTAGCTCTTGGAGATGATCCCGCTTTTAACCAGATCGGCCTGGGTCCTGTCCGCCGCTTCCAGGAGCGACTTCAACCGGTGTGCGAATGTAGTGTTGTCTGATGGCGTCATGATGTTCGATGATATCGAACTTTCATCCGCTGTCAAGAAAATTTTTTAGGGGCATTTTTCTCATAGGCGGCTTGACCGGTTGATCCAGCCTAAAACGCCATTATTCCTCTTAACACATCGCGCCGTGCCCTTAAAAAAAATTTCCGCAACTGTGACCGGATCTGTCACAGGTCCATGGCATCCTGCAATCAAAAGACTGGAACAGGCGCTCGTAATTAAGACAGGAGGTACAGCGATATGGAAAAACACCTGATCGAAGAAAGCGGCAAACCACCTTCATCAAGTCGGCAAGACGAAAAAATCCGGAAAATATTGTCCGGTTTTTACGAAAAACAGGCGGCCGAAGCCAAATCATGGCAAAGCTACTCTCACCACGTCGTGATCAACGAAAACAATGTCCTGCCGGTCGGATTTGTCAAAGGATACGACGCGGACAACAATTACCAGATTCTCCGTATCCTTGATCGAATAACCATTTTCCCTCAGTTCTGCTGTTCATTATACGGCGCGCCAGGGACCGAACTCCATAACCCTTCGGTGGTTCCCACACCGTCAATCGGTTATTCACGCCGGTATCACAATGTCGGCACGGATTGTTTCGTCAAAGCCTGGGACTGCTTTATGATGTTTGTGGGATGGTCCGCCACGATTATGGACGACCTGCAACAGATGCTGGCCGCGGCCCGGCAGGAAGGGTTATGGTCCGGCAACGATATGATCACCGATCTTTTTTATCTGGCCGTTGAAGGGTTGGCCAACGCCAAAGAGGATTATATCCAGGTGACAAAAAGGAACCGCGCGATCTACGCGGATATTGATGATCGCTGTGACTACGCTGCTTTTGTGGACAAATCCGCGGATATCCTGACCGCCATTCTGCTGTCTCCGGTAACGCGGAAGCAGATTCAGGATTCGGATAAGCCCGGATTAACCCCGGTTTGTCAGATGCATTTCGGCCTTGGCGGATATCATGCCATGTTGAAACGTGATTACGGGTGGGATGAATATAATTGCGCCAAAGCCGCCTTCATGGGGTTAAAGCATCCCATTTTCGCGGTAACGCCCCCCATCTACGCGCACCAATCCGGCGCCTTTTACGATTCTCAAACCAACATGATGATCGGAAAGCGCCGGCAGCTTGCGGAGTTCCTCCGCTTTCTGGATCAGAAAAAAATGCTCGATGAAAAGGATTTGCACTACCTTATCCCGGCTCCCGGGCCATAAACCAGATCATGGGCGCGTCCCGCGCCAGCCGGAACTCCTCGACAACCCGGAACCCGTGCCGTTCATAAAGCGGCAGGTTCTTTTCATTGGAGCACTCCAGGTACGCCGGCGCCCGCTCACGGTCGCACACGGTCAGCCGCTCCCGCAACAGGAACGAACCGATGCCCCGGCCCTGCTTCTCTTTGACCACGCCCAGGCCGTGCAGGTAGAAATGCGTCCTGACCGGCCGCGCCCGTTCAACATGGTGCAGCAGCCGGTTGGCCCGCATAATCATGCGCAGCCCGTTCTTTTTCCCCAGATGACGCCGGGTCCAGGCCAGAGCGAAAAAAAGCGGCGGAAACCGGGTGCCGACACCCGGCGGCAGCCACAAGGCCGCGCCGGTGTGGTCCGGCATCACCCGGCTCAGCCCATGCGACGCATAGTGTTTAATAAACGCGGCCTTGAAATACCGGGGGATAAACGACCGATCCGGCTGAATATAGTTCATGACCGGGTCATCCATAAAGGCCCGGCCCAGAATATCGGCCACCAGCTCCGCGTCTTTAATGGATACCGGCTCCAAACTCATGGCCGGCTCTTCTTTTTTGTCATGCCGCACATCTTTCTCCCAGCGGAATATCTTCCACCCGTTATTGCCCGGTTTGCATCATCACCGGCCTTCTTCCGAGGTCATCCCCCGCCCCTCTTTAGAGGTCATCCCCCGACTTGATCGGGGGATCCAGTGCAAAATTGCTTTAATACCTTATTCTCACCAAACAAACAATTGTTCGGAATCGCAGCCCAAAAAGCGACACCAATCACCTTGCCTGGTGTTTAATAGGCCCTTCCTGTGACATTTTGTCACGCCTTGCGCCTTCTCAATGTAGTAGCGTCTACACCGGCACAAAAAAAAGAGGGGTACATTTTGTACCCCCCTTCCAGTTCAACCCACGCCCCCGACCGGAGGACGACGACCACCCCGAAAAGGCCACATTAAGACCACTTTCATTCCAATCCATGCCCCCGCGCGGGGGGCGACAGAACCAACAGAACAATGCGCAACAGGCTCAACATCATTTCTAAGCCGCCTATACGGCGGGAAACGCGTCACGGACAAACAGGTCGATCAACTCCCTTTTCTAAGCCGCCTATACGGCGGGAAACTTCGCCTCCAGTTCCGGCGGTACGATCAGTCTTTTCTAAGCCGCCTATACGGCGGGAAACATCCGTGCCACCTTGTGCCAGTGGTATGATATTTTCTAAGCCGCCTATACGGCGGGAAACGGCGATCTGGAGCTTTTACGGCGGTCTGACGTTTTCTAAGCCGCCTATACGGCGGGAAACTCCGACAGTGAAGATGACATGATTGACTTCCATTTCTAAGCCGCCTATACGGCGGGAAACAGTAGAATGGCTTCTGACCCCTTACCCCTTTTTTCCTAAGCCGCCTATACGGCGGGAAACTGCCATTCCCGGCCATTCATCGTCGGGGACATTTCTAAGCCGCCTATACGGCGGGAAACGCGGGACTCTGAAAAAATTATCGGCAGTAACTTTTCTAAGCCGCCTATACGGCGGGAAACGGTGCAGGGATTGAACGCTCCAGGGTGTGTGCTTTTCTAAGCCGCCTATACGGCGGGAAACATGCCGTCAAGCTCTGTCTCTACAACGACCAATTTCTAAGCCGCCTATACGGCGGGAAACCATGCCATGTCGGCCTCGTCGGTCGAGAAAAATTTCTAAGCCGCCTATACGGCGGGAAACAAACCTATCCCGGTTGACGCTGTGCCTGAAGTTTTCTAAGCCGCCTATACGGCGGGAAACACGGTGACATCAGCGCAACGTGGGCTTTCGTCTTTCTAAGCCGCCTATACGGCGGGAAACAATAGATTTGATTCGAGGGATTGAATTGTATATTTCTAAGCCGCCTATACGGCGGGAAACACTCAAGAATCAGTACGCAGAGGATGAGAAGTTTTCTAAGCCGCCTATACGGCGGGAAACCCGACTCAATGATGGAAGCCGCAAAGATATTCTTTCTAAGCCGCCTATACGGCGGGAAACGGCTTGGCTTGATGACCTTTGGACTTTATCAGCTTTCTAAGCCGCCTATACGGCGGGAAACCCGTTGATCCGTCAGCCGGTGATGGCGTGGAATTTCTAAGCCGCCTATACGGCGGGAAACGCCAGCTTTGAAACGGCACAAGAACAGGCGGCTTTCTAAGCCGCCTATACGGCGGGAAACTGTTACCCCGTACCGTGGGCGCTTACCGTTATTTTCTAAGCCGCCTATACGGCGGGAAACACATAGGCCGCAAAGCCAAACAGCACCAGTGCTTTCTAAGCCGCCTATACGGCGGGAAACGAATAGTCAAGGTCCACTTGTTGATGAGATGCTTTCTAAGCCGCCTATACGGCGGGAAACTACACAATAAGAGGTGACTCAACTGAAAATAATTTCTAAGCCGCCTATACGGCGGGAAACGGCCGGATTCCACACCCGGCTCCACCTTTAAATTTCTAAGCCGCCTATACGGCGGGAAACGCAGATGCTTGGCGACAAGGGAAGCGGCAACGTTTCTAAGCCGCCTATACGGCGGGAAACGATAATAAGCGCTGACACCGCTAAAGGATACTTTTCTAAGCCGCCTATACGGCGGGAAACAGAAGTCTTTGAAATCAACGCCTATATTTAGATTTCTAAGCCGCCTATACGGCGGGAAACCGCTTCCGTCGTCTTTGGTGTATTCCGTTGTCTTTCTAAGCCGCCTATACGGCGGGAAACGCTTTCAAACGTCCCGGAGTAAGAATCATCACTTTCTAAGCCGCCTATACGGCGGGAAACACTCATTACAAGACCCGTTTAGGTCCTTAACCTTTCTAAGCCGCCTATACGGCGGGAAACCAGTCCTATCCGTGCATATTTGTCTGTGAACCTTTCTAAGCCGCCTATACGGCGGGAAACGGCCTGAACGCTTGCACCAGCAGCACTATCATTTCTAAGCCGCCTATACGGCGGGAAACAACGCCGATTTTACCCGGTCAAAATCACTCATTTTCTAAGCCGCCTATACGGCGGGAAACATGTCGCAGTCCGAATCACCGGCCGTGATATTTTTCTAAGCCGCCTATACGGCGGGAAACATGGTCAATGGGTTAAAACCAGTTTCTTTTTTTTTCTAAGCCGCCTATACGGCGGGAAACAAAGTCTTGTTGGCCACGTCCATGAAAATGCTTTTCTAAGCCGCCTATACGGCGGGAAACTCAAGCAGTGTTTTGGATTGAGCAACTTTGTATTTCTAAGCCGCCTATACGGCGGGAAACTGCGTCAGGTGCTATTAGTGCAGGGCTTGTATGTTTCTAAGCCGCCTATACGGCGGGAAACTACCCGGAACTGTTCAGACAAGTCGTAATACATTTCTAAGCCGCCTATACGGCGGGAAACTGAGCAGCAGCGACCGTGTTGAATACAATAAATTTCTAAGCCGCCTATACGGCGGGAAACTAGAGCACAAGGAGCTTAGTGCCTGTGATTATTTTCTAAGCCGCCTATACGGCGGGAAACAAAATGGTATCGACAATATAGGCGGGATATTCTTTCTAAGCCGCCTATACGGCGGGAAACCAGCGGCCATCAAAGTCATACGATGGATACAATTTCTAAGCCGCCTATACGGCGGGAAACATATCGGTTCAGGCTGGCGATGTAACGGCGTATTTCTAAGCCGCCTATACGGCGGGAAACGAACGATGCCGTGGACGGTTGATGAACGATATTTTCTAAGCCGCCTATACGGCGGGAAACGAACTCTGAGATTGAAAGCCATTGTCCATATTTTTCTAAGCCGCCTATACGGCGGGAAACGGCGCCTTCGATGACGGTCAGCTTGAAAAACTTTTCTAAGCCGCCTATACGGCGGGAAACCGATGATGACTCCGCCGCTGAATGGCTGTCATTTTCTAAGCCGCCTATACGGCGGGAAACTCGGGAACAACCAAAAGAATGGCTGACGGATCTTTCTAAGCCGCCTATACGGCGGGAAACTACCTGATGCCGATCATCCCGGTGTAGTAATTTTTCTAAGCCGCCTATACGGCGGGAAACCTTACCGCCCAGGCCGGCGAACCCGTTGGACATTTCTAAGCCGCCTATACGGCGGGAAACCACTGGGCAACGATCCAGGAATATCAGACATGTTTCTAAGCCGCCTATACGGCGGGAAACAAACAGTATATCGCAAGGGGGATGAAATAATTTTTCTAAGCCGCCTATACGGCGGGAAACCGGCGCCCCATTCCATCAGCGTTCCGCCTTTTTTTCTAAGCCGCCTATACGGCGGGAAACTTGGATATAGAAGCTGAATCCATGCCAGTGCATTTCTAAGCCGCCTATACGGCGGGAAACTAACCGGGAACACAACGGCGGCAGTCAATAAATTTCTAAGCCGCCTATACGGCGGGAAACTTCCACGGTAGTGGCATCCATTCACGCCATGCTTTCTAAGCCGCCTATACGGCGGGAAACGCGGCAAAGAAAGAAACCTTAAACTGATAATTTTTCTAAGCCGCCTATACGGCGGGAAACAACGCCTGGATGTATTGCTGCGGAAAGTCCAGTTTCTAAGCCGCCTATACGGCGGGAAACGGTTGACCTGCACTTCGGCCGTTCCCTTGTAATTTCTAAGCCGCCTATACGGCGGGAAACGCCTGCCTTGTCCAGCTCGCCGGCGAATTGGCTTTCTAAGCCGCCTATACGGCGGGAAACACCTCGGCCCACATGTCGCGGTTCTGGTTATATTTCTAAGCCGCCTATACGGCGGGAAACTATTAAAAGACGTTGACATGAT
Source organism: Thermodesulfobacteriota bacterium (assembly GCA_040753795.1). Classification (NCBI taxonomy): domain Bacteria; kingdom Pseudomonadati; phylum Thermodesulfobacteriota; species Thermodesulfobacteriota bacterium. Next base: position 347,232 of record JBFMDX010000001.1, on the reverse strand, counting down.
TTGTGATTGTGTTTCTAAGCCGCCTATACGGCGGGAAACACGACACCGACCACCCGGTGACCAACGCCAACTTTCTAAGCCGCCTATACGGCGGGAAACTGTCCCCTTTTTTCCAGGCATACATGGTTGACTTTCTAAGCCGCCTATACGGCGGGAAACGACGGAATCCGGCCGTGTTTTGACTGTATCGTTTTCTAAGCCGCCTATACGGCGGGAAACACCAGTTTGTAATTGCTGTTCCAGACGTTGTTTTTCTAAGCCGCCTATACGGCGGGAAACGCCCGTTTCTGGTAGAGATCATAGACGTTGACTTTCTAAGCCGCCTATACGGCGGGAAACGAGCGGGACGCCGGCGTGACCCGGTATCGCAATTTCTAAGCCGCCTATACGGCGGGAAACAGCAGTGGCGGCGGCCGTGGTCGCAGCCGACATTTCTAAGCCGCCTATACGGCGGGAAACCCGAACGGGGATCACCTGCACATTGCCAACAATTTCTAAGCCGCCTATACGGCGGGAAACATAAATTGTTGTGCTAGTTTAGGTGCTTATCATTTTCTAAGCCGCCTATACGGCGGGAAACACGGCGATGCCGATCTCCCGGAACATGGGGTCTTTCTAAGCCGCCTATACGGCGGGAAACCGAAGGGACTACTATCGCCTCGGCTGCCACATTTTCTAAGCCGCCTATACGGCGGGAAACTCTTTGCTTCAGCGTCCAGCGGACACCATGATTTTCTAAGCCGCCTATACGGCGGGAAACTCGACGGTGGCCTCGTAGTCGTCGTTGACCACTTTCTAAGCCGCCTATACGGCGGGAAACGTGCTGACGCCGGAACGGCGCCGGGCGCTGGATTTCTAAGCCGCCTATACGGCGGGAAACTACGACACGATCGACAACGAGACCGGTTTCCTTTTCTAAGCCGCCTATACGGCGGGAAACGACCGCCCTACGAAACCGGTCCTCTATCTGCTTTTCTAAGCCGCCTATACGGCGGGAAACCTATGACGGCAGTTTCATCTATCGCGTTGAGCTTTCTAAGCCGCCTATACGGCGGGAAACGCACACGAAAAAGAAAAAGCGCAGTATGCAGATTTCTAAGCCGCCTATACGGCGGGAAACAAACAATGCGGATCATCGGACAGCGTGAAGGCTTTCTAAGCCGCCTATACGGCGGGAAACTATAATGGATAAGCCGACTGTTGACAAAGTATTTTCTAAGCCGCCTATACGGCGGGAAACCCATGACAGCAGGTGTGATGCGTAAGACTCGCTTTCTAAGCCGCCTATACGGCGGGAAACGCCGGTTACGGTGTCCGGCTCCGGCTTAACCGTTTCTAAGCCGCCTATACGGCGGGAAACGACCTTTGCTTGCATCTTTGACCAGTCCCGCATTTCTAAGCCGCCTATACGGCGGGAAACCTCCGCAATCATGGTATGAATTGCGTATTACATTTCTAAGCCGCCTATACGGCGGGAAACAACGACCACCGGACAGTTGCCAAGGTGCATGATTTCTAAGCCGCCTATACGGCGGGAAACGAACCGGCTCCGTTAAAACGGTGTGGCTCATATTTCTAAGCCGCCTATACGGCGGGAAACGAGCCTTGCACTGCTTGAACAGGCTATGATGTTTTCTAAGCCGCCTATACGGCGGGAAACAGAGAGCCTGGGCATTTGGGGGATCGGTTGGCTTTCTAAGCCGCCTATACGGCGGGAAACACTGATGCTGCTGGAAAGAGAGCCTGGGCATTTTTTCTAAGCCGCCTATACGGCGGGAAACAAAAGCTGATTCAGAGGCATGGCTGGCATGGTTTTCTAAGCCGCCTATACGGCGGGAAACGGCCGGTACAGGTCGTCGCGGCTCAGTCGGATTTTCTAAGCCGCCTATACGGCGGGAAACTTCTCTTTGCAGCACGGTTTCTTGTCGCTCATTTTCTAAGCCGCCTATACGGCGGGAAACTTTCTGGTTCTCCAACTATTCCACATTTTTCTTTTCTAAGCCGCCTATACGGCGGGAAACACAAACAAACGACCGATTGGCAAAAAGATAATTTTCTAAGCCGCCTATACGGCGGGAAACTATGTCGAGGGCCTCTTGCTGGATCTCTATTTTTTCTAAGCCGCCTATACGGCGGGAAACGATCAACTCATGGCGCCGATGGCTTCATAAATTTTCTAAGCCGCCTATACGGCGGGAAACACTGAAAACTGGCAGACCATCATGGACGCACTTTTCTAAGCCGCCTATACGGCGGGAAACGGAAAGATGCTTACGGAATTCGTGATGATACCTTTCTAAGCCGCCTATACGGCGGGAAACGGTTTCGGACGGTTTGCCTTGTACTCTTCAGCTTTCTAAGCCGCCTATACGGCGGGAAACTCAGATAAAAGCGTGTATGCAGTACATTTAAATTTCTAAGCCGCCTATACGGCGGGAAACTATCTGCGTATCCCTTCGATCTGTCAGATTGATTTCTAAGCCGCCTATACGGCGGGAAACGGTATATTGACACCGTACTATCTGGCGTTTAATTTCTAAGCCGCCTATACGGCGGGAAACGCGGCCCTGCGCGTGACCGACGGGGTCCATAATTTCTAAGCCGCCTATACGGCGGGAAACGCTGTAACCCGTCGCCGGTGACTGTGATTAAATTTCTAAGCCGCCTATACGGCGGGAAACTTTGTCGAGAGCTTTTGCTTTTACGTCCGCTTTTTCTAAGCCGCCTATACGGCGGGAAACATCCAGCGGATGCTCAACCCTAAATCCATGAATTTCTAAGCCGCCTATACGGCGGGAAACGTTATCGGATATTTCAGCGCTGACGATATACATTTCTAAGCCGCCTATACGGCGGGAAACCCTCAATCTCAACATCCCGCTGGATTGTTTCATTTCTAAGCCGCCTATACGGCGGGAAACTATGAACCGCTCCGGCAGGACGTGGTTTTTTATTTCTAAGCCGCCTATACGGCGGGAAACTGTAGGACGTAATAAAGCGGATCGTTTGTAGCTTTCTAAGCCGCCTATACGGCGGGAAACGGGATTTTTTACCGGGACGCCGTCCCGGATGTTTTCTAAGCCGCCTATACGGCGGGAAACTACTGGAGCGGAGCCGCATCATTATCACAGATTTTCTAAGCCGCCTATACGGCGGGAAACGGGATCGCTGGAGGGTATTGCGGCACAGGATATTTTCTAAGCCGCCTATACGGCGGGAAACTTCCTCTTTGCGTTTTGCGATAACCGCATATTTTTCTAAGCCGCCTATACGGCGGGAAACGGGCCGATCTGGCGATATTCATCAGCCGTTCATTTCTAAGCCGCCTATACGGCGGGAAACTGAGATCGGGTTTAACTATATCGCTAGGTATTCTTTCTAAGCCGCCTATACGGCGGGAAACGCTGATCGACAACGGGTCAGATGTGCCTTTCGTTTCTAAGCCGCCTATACGGCGGGAAACGAAAAGTTTGGCATCGAGGCCGCACGGTCAAATTTCTAAGCCGCCTATACGGCGGGAAACATGCTGTTAAGTTAGCGGCGAAGTGGATTTATTTTCTAAGCCGCCTATACGGCGGGAAACGAAATTTGTTCATGTCGTCATTCTCCTTTAATTTTCTAAGCCGCCTATACGGCGGGAAACTAAATATCCTGGATCTCCGTAGCATCTTCACTTTTCTAAGCCGCCTATACGGCGGGAAACCCAGCGTAGCTATAGTTTGTTTCCGTATTACTTTTCTAAGCCGCCTATACGGCGGGAAACAAGGCTGATCTGGACAGCACCATGCGGACTATTTTCTAAGCCGCCTATACGGCGGGAAACAGGTCGGCGTCGATCTCGTCCGGAAGCTGCTTTTTCTAAGCCGCCTATACGGCGGGAAACTATCTTTTTTACCGTAGCTAAAAATGGAATTTTTTCTAAGCCGCCTATACGGCGGGAAACCTCTTCCTGTGCCGCTGCCTGCCTGGCCGAACTTTCTAAGCCGCCTATACGGCGGGAAACCAGCCCCAGCCGTTCCAGCTTTTTTTCCTCCTTTTCTAAGCCGCCTATACGGCGGGAAACCAGACTGACGAACTGGCCCGGATCCTTCAGGTTTTCTAAGCCGCCTATACGGCGGGAAACGACTCCGTCGACGCCCCAGTTTTGATATTCCTTTTCTAAGCCGCCTATACGGCGGGAAACAATTCCAGGCCCGGAAAGTTCGTTTGTGAATCTTTCTAAGCCGCCTATACGGCGGGAAACAATTTCATCGTCAGGCGTATCCGGAGGGACAATTTCTAAGCCGCCTATACGGCGGGAAACATAACAGAAAAGATTTGTCTGGCTTAATGTTTTTTCTAAGCCGCCTATACGGCGGGAAACGTCCTGGATGTCGGATGCGGTGACGGCCGATGGTTTCTAAGCCGCCTATACGGCGGGAAACAATCAGCCCATATTTCAAGGCCATAGATCAGCTTTCTAAGCCGCCTATACGGCGGGAAACAAAACTTGTCGGCGCGTCCGCTGAAATGTTTTTTTCTAAGCCGCCTATACGGCGGGAAACGGTTGCCATGGGTAACGCCGGGACGTACACCAGTTTCTAAGCCGCCTATACGGCGGGAAACGGTTCCTGCTGAACGAAAAAGTCTATGATCGTCTGGTATTAGGTCCAAGCGACCTTAAATAGCAAAAAAATAAACCGGTTTTTAACGGCTTGTTTTATCTCTGTTTGTCAAAGAGCAACTATTTTGGGTTAAAACAATGGTACTGTTGTGGTAGGGCTTAAACCATAGCAGGAGAAAACACCTGCCTGCGCCGTCTCTTTTTCCCGCTTTTCAATAAACAGCCGAAAGTGGCATCCGTTTGTCAGGCTACCCATATTTATGTAAGGCAAACGGCTGCGCTCCTCCTCATAAGCATCATAGTAAGTTAGGGCCTTTTCAAATTCCTCTCCATGACGTTTGGCCCAACGTTTGGCCAGCTTCTCTTTGCTGCCTTTGGGTTTAACCTGACAAAAGCAGGCGTGCTCCGCAATCGTTTCCGGCACCGGCTCAATCTCACCGCAATGTAAATAATCTTTAAGACGGCTCAACCATTTTTCGCACTGTAACTGTTCCAGCGCGGATTTTTCCGGCGCAAACAGACGCAACCTGCAACCCAACATAAAATGGGTGGCGTCATATTCAGGGAAAGAAACGCCAATGGTGGACTTGTCAGACTCACCCTTGCATTCCACCAGGGCAAGATGTATCTGCTGATAGAGCTTTTGCCAGAAGTCGTATAAACCGATGTCAGCCCGGTGCAGCAATGATATTTCTTGATAGTATTTCATCATTGCCTGACCTCCCTAGTGTCAATGTTGGTAACATAGGCCAAGCCTTTTTTACCCAGATAGAAACTGGACACACCGGCATTTTCTATCAGGGTTTTAATCTCCTTGGCCTTCTCACGGTCAACGTCTATGGTGATTTCAAGCTGACCACTGGCTTTTGTCATCATGGAAACGATTTCACCCTCCCCGGCGACTCTTATTTTCCGGAGATAGGGATTGCCCCAGACCAATTTCTTAGGTCCCGTGGTAAAACGATCCATAAAGTCTTTTTTTGTAAAATTCGCTTTTGAAATGCCAGGTATTGTTCCGGATTGTGTGAGGGTGTATGTCATCCCAAATTCTCGTTCTTTCAGCCGCTCTAACTGCAAATAAAGTGCGGAACAATAGACTCTAGAAGGCTTAACCTTCCCGGCATTATTAAGATAACCGGTTTCTGGGAAACGAGTATCTAAAATATCTATAGCCTCCTCATATATACCCTCTTTTTCAACCGGTTTTATCTTTGCCAACTCATCAAATCGTTCGCAAATTGCAAGAGGATCAAGTCCTATCGATGCCTCCACTTTGTTGTTGTTGATAATATAAGCGCAAAGCTCATCAAAAGTTAAAGCCAGCACTCCCCAAAACTCAGGGGAATACTCAGATTGAAAAATAGCATCTTGATCTTTTACCATGCCAGTAAAAGAGTGTTGATCCGTGCTTCCTGTGATATTCCGGATATAGGTTACCTCATTGGTTACTGTCGCCCTGTCCTCAAAGGCAACAAATGGCTCAATCTGGCGAAAATAGTATCTCTGATCCTGGCGTGATTGATATAGTTTCCTCTGATCACCAATCAAACGGTTCAACACTCCCATGACGGTGTCGATAGTGACATCCCTCTTTATAAAGTTTTCAGGCTGGGTGCTGGAGTTTAGATTTCTCCCGGAAGCAATAAATTTTCTACCATTTTTAGGTAGTGGTTTATTATTACCGTCAGTGTCTTCAAGAAAAGAGTTACGCCAGGATGATTCGTATTCAATCTCAATCTTCATGGCAACCTCCTATTTGGCATAAAAATAGACGGCATAGTAGGACTGCGGTTTATTGTTTATCTGATCGGGGAAACGCTTGATCCGCATCATTTTAGTGCTGTCGTTATAGTCCACCATCACTTCATCAACATACATATAGGATTTGGCCTGCCTAATAGATAACGTTTCGATCTTCTGGAGGGTCGTCTCTACCAAAATTTGTATAGCGTCCTGGTTAAGCAGAATGCCATTTTCCCCTTCTTCGAAAATCGTTCCGTTGCGAACATAGTTTTTATGGAAAGAAGCTTTCGGAGACATTTGTGGGTTTAAGGCTTGGATATAATTTTGTACCAGTTGCGCAACCTCATCCCCCTGGCCTTCTTTAATTATCATTGCCGCCCGGTCGAATTTTTTATCCAAAGAAACAAATTGGAGTTGCTCGATACTGATTGAACCGTATGAGATATATTCAGTGTCACCAAAGGTGGTTTTGGAAAAAAATGAGGAACTGTCTCTCTCTCCAGCCTGCCCGAACTGCTCAAAATTACCATTTCCCAATTGATCGACAAAGTCCTCAATAAGCAAGGGACTGGTTCGTTTGCACTGACTGGAGGGCACGACATAACCACGAATGAGACCGGTCAGCGAGGCGATCACCTTTTCAAGGTTTTTTTCCTTGGCGTAATGCAGGTCATACGCCTGATCTCGAAACAAGTGGTGACGAATACAGTTTTGGCTAATGTATAAAGGGGTTTCTCTAAAATTTATGTCTGTAGGCTCTTTGCGATATTTATATCCAGTATCCTTCACTTTTCCCGATAAGTTTGTATAGCCTCTCAATTTGGGTAATGTGTGATTATCCACTGTTCGGCCGTCTTCTTGGGCAAGGTTTGTCGGGCCATTCCAGTTAACCACACCATGGCCAATGGCTTTGATTTTAAAATCAACGCTTTTGATACCTTCAATTTTTGTTGTCTGCATTCTACTCTCCTCCGTTGTTGAGTTGTTTTAAAGAAATCGCCCCGATGGGCTGTTTTTCCCCTATAGCATAGTAGATAGCATGAGAATGCGGCTCAGCTTCCACCAATTTCAAGTCATCGGGCGTATAACTTAAATAAATTGGCGTTTCCGGACTTCTGGCTTCATTAAGCAACTGAATGTCTTTGTATGCTTTTTTGACCTTTTTGATGTTGTGATGTTTTTTAGCCATGAAAGCCAATAAATTTTTATCCGACACGCCATGTCCGCAAATTCTCTCTATGGCGAAAGTAAAACTCTCTTCGGGTTTGTCTTCTGGGTAAGCATAGGTATTTTGTCTGTCCAAATTTTGGCGATCTTTGATGTTACAAACCGCCATTTGCACAAAACGGTTGTCGCCTCGCAAGGAGTGTTTCTTGATTTTAATTTTACCGAGCTCTTTTTTATAAGACGGTAGCGTGATCGGGTCGAAAAGTTTTTGGTCAAGCCTAATGACGCTCTCTTTAAGGGCGGCCACCAAATCCTGCTCAACAAATCCTCGGCAGTTGCCATCATTGTAGAAGTCATCATAGAGCGCATAAATTTTATTTATAGTAAGAGGTTTCTCCGGCAGCCTGTTCTCCAAAAAGTCAAACCAGACTTTGGCACTTTGCAGGCTTTTTAATGAGTTTAAAAACCGGGCGCTGCTTCCTTGGGCTACCCCTCTTTTTATGGCTTCCGTTATAGCGATCACATATTGATTAACATCCTGGTTCCGGCCAAAGCGATCCAGCCGGCCTAATCGTTGTAAAAAATTTTCAGCCACAGTCATCTCGCTGACCATTTTGTCGCAGGTAATGTTAAGCGAGGCCTGCACAATCGGCCCACTGCGCAATATATCGTAATCTCGGCTGCCGTCTTCCTTAAATGAGGTAAAAACCTTTTCAAACAGTTTCTCCCGGTCTGATTTCTTGAATTTTGAATGAAGCAAAATGCCATTTTCTTTGTTCTGGTTATCGATAAAACTCTTTTGAGCGACAATAGCCGTATTGCTGATAACAAAGGTGTTAGCCGGCTGTATTTGGAACAACGGATTGGTGTCGTCTTCTTTTGTTTCATCGTATTCGACAAATTCTATCCGGTATGAATTACGGTTGAAGCTGTCGATTCCGATGATGTCTTGCCGGGGTAGTTGCAGAAATTGCGTGATGAACAATGGATGGGGAGTGGCTGAAACTAGCAGCGTGTTGGGCCGTGTTTGGTCACCATTTTGCTGGCACCTTTTACACTGAACCAGTTCGGCAAACAGCAGATTAAAAGCCGGCATGGTGATATATTCGTGATACTCATCGAACACGACATGGGCATCCATAAAATCCACCAGTGTGGTGACATTCCGATGGGTGGTAATGGAATTTATAATCTGGTCAATGGTGGTGATAACAATATCGCCTGAAAACTCCTTCCCTTCAGGGGTCTCAACGGGCTTGCCGGATACAAGTGTCTGTTTGGTCTCTCCGGTACAGACCTCTATTTTTGCCTCCGGCAGATATATACTGGACGTTAAATCGTAAAACAGCCCTTGGCAGACTTGAACCCGTGGGCAGACCCAGAATATTTTTTTCGCTTCGGTGTTCAGCGCCCATTCCAGGGCAATTTTAGTTTTTCCGCAACCTGCCGGACCTTTGAGCACACCAACAGTGACTTCTTCATCCGCTAATTTTTTCGCGGCTTCAGCCTGTTGCCGGTTTCTCTCGACATCGGGGTTGTTCTGGTTGAATCCATCCAGACAGCGTTGAATATGATGTTTTAATCCTCGCTCTTTTTGAAACGCATCGTCCAACAAGGCATCTAAAATATGGTTGCTAATACGCTCATTTAGTGCATCTCCCTCAAGCCTCCAGGAAACCAGACGATCGGCCGTGATCAAAGCTGACCGGGCCAAGTTGTTTAAAGCGTTATGCTGGATGTTGTTTTGATACTTATCGACAGATTCCTTACTGGAATAGCGTTTGTATGCAGGCAAATCGGCTATTTCAAGGCTATCTTCAATACTGGTAAATTGGGGAACCATCAGGCTATCAATCTCTGCCGGGAGTTCATCGCAGTATTCATTGGCAATGGCTTGTACTGATTTTAAAATGACGACGGCCGAGGCTGTCAGTTTTGGATAATCCTGTTCGAAGCTTTTCAACTTGTTAAAAACCCCTACCACCCCTTTTATCTTATTTTTTTCCTGCCTGATCGGCTTGGCATGGTGCCAGTAAATAGCATGTTTAGCTCTATCAATATATGCGCCATCAATTTTAGACAGAATGTGGAATAACAGCAGAGATATTTCATTGTGCCGGGGGTGCTTTTGCCAAGAAAACGGCCCTGATTTATCAATATGCTGTCCATCCTCCGGCACTTCCTCCATCTGTTTGTTCTTGAGCTTCTCGCTTAACCATTTTTGAAAAGACGGATCAATTTTACCGATATCGTGCCAGCATCCAGCCACAAAAACGGCCTTTGCCAAATTGCCATTTTGGGGAACCATGCGTTTAATAATCTCATGGGCAAGATAGCCCACAGCGAATAAGTGGTGATCCAACCGTTGCCCTTTGGTGTTGGCAAGAATTTGTTCCGGCATAACCTCAATATCTCCTATAAACATTATCTTGTTCGTATAATTCACCGGCACCACGCCCCGCTCGTCAAACTTGCTTCTGTTGCCCACAATCCAGAGAAGCTGGCTGCGGGAGCGGCTGCGAATCCAGTGACAGGAGACGGCGGTGCTTTTGGTGGCTGTCTGGCGCAGCATTTTGTGGACCGTTTTGAGGCCTTCTTCCGTGATAACGGTCTGCCAGGTGTTATCGCCGATGCGGTCGGCAAAGGCGTCCAGCACCCGGCGGGTTTTGGGCAGAGCGTTTTTTTCACACTGGGATATAAACGTGACCATCATGGGGTTGAGAATTCTCCTTGGCTGATCTGCTTGACCGTATCAAACATGGTATCCAGGGCATCATGGTCGGCAAAAGCCTGAAGACACTGCTGGCGAAATTCCTGATCGGTGGCGTTTTCTCTGGCGCAGATAAAGGACCATGGCAACACAATGGCATCTTTAACCAGGTCAGCCACGTCAAAAACCAAGGCCCCGCGGCGGGTTTTGCCGTGCATAACAGCGAAGCCGTGGGGGATTCCCAACACCCACAACGTTGAGGCGGCCAGGCCATAGGCCAGATAGTTACCATGATCAAGAAAACTGTTGGCCAGGTCCGTAGATTCCCGTTCCCGGACAAAATTGGATATATCGCAGTTGTAGGCGGCTATTTTATAGAGTTGCTTGGTTAACTGGGCTTCCGTGGCCAGTAATTGGGTTGTCTTCTGGGCTTCTTTTACCTGAATCTCATAGGAATCCAGAACTTTGGCAATAGCTTTGCTCCGCGCGTCGAAGTCGGCAAAAGCCAATTCCCGATCTTTTCCCCAAACCTTCCGCAAATAATTCAGCCTTACAACCTGCATGGCCTTGGCGGCCTGTAGCCGCTTATTTTCGTCAAACCAGAAACCCAGCCAGCCTTGCAGGTATTCTGTAGGGCGATATTCGCTTTGCGGGGTGAACCATTCAATCTCGGTGCCCATATAGAGCGGCGTGCCTCCGTCCCCGCAAAAACCGACCAGGACTCCTGCCTGACAAAGCATCCGGGCGGCCGCCTGAGTCAATGAGGTGCCCGTGCCCAGCAAGATTACGGTGGTGTTGGCTATGGGAATATTAAAATAGAGATTTTTTTGAGAGGTCTCAGTCAGATAAAGGACCCGCCCGTCCTTTTGCATTACCCGGCAGTGCTCCAGATAATACATGTTGGCACGTTTGGAGTGCAGAATTGTCTTTAAATCTGATGGTGAAAGATCATCCATATCACAATTTCCCCGCTATTTGCCCCATTGTGTGGATTTTCAACTTATCTTTCTTTATTGCAATTTTTCGCTTTGTAAATCAATCCATCAAATTTTTTTTGAAAACGTCGGTTAATATTGCAAAGCTTATAACCTTCTAATTTACGCTATCCCTTTGGCCTGGACAAAATTTCTCCTGATCATCTTTATAACATCGGCCTGTGACAGAATCGGTCACACTTTTAAAAAAATTTACTTTTTGAGGGCCTATTATTGCATTAAGTTTTTATTGCATTTAGACGCAATAATAACGCAATATAACATTACGTTATTTATAAATATTTTGCCTATTGCGTTGAAACATTATTGCGTTAACTTCTATTAACGCAATGAGCAGCGCTTTTGGTCTCCCTCGGAATTGCTTTGAAAACTGCTTTCCGGTTACAGAATAAACGCGTTTCATCCGTCGACACATTGTCGACAGTTCACTTTTCACCCCTTTTCAGGCAAGGGCGAATCCCACATTTCCCGATAAGCGTTGACGTATGAAGCCGTGGCCGCCGGGTCGATATCAAAATAATAGCGGCAGAGGTTTTTGTATAAAGCCAGGGCTTCATCGTCGAAACAGAAGTCGAGCAAGCCGTCAAGGCAACGTTCGATGCGGGCGACGTCACGGGTTTTCTCATTCACTATGGATACGACTTCGACGGCATATTGCCGCGCGGCCACGCGGGCAAGATTCTTTATTTCCCCGACCAGGCTGATGATGTTTCGTTCGGGATTGTTCATTTTCGTTTTTGTCGTATTCTTTTTCCTCAAGATAACCTCCCTGTTATTAATAAGGTAACGGCGTTTTATTCTGGATTATCCGGTCAAGCCGGATAATGACGACAGCTTAAACCGGATAATGACGAGCGGTAAACGTTTTACTCCTTTGGTGCCCCATTAGCCGGTGTTGTTGACTCCTCTTTCCCTGTTTGACTGGTCCTCCGGTTACTTGCCCTGTTTTGTGATCATTTTCCGTCCTTTGGCTGTCAGCCGGTATTTCTGCAATCGGCTTTGCGGTTTGTCGGGAACGGTGCGTTCCAACCAGCCCTGCTCCAGGAGGGGATTCAAATAGTTGCTCTGAAATGTTTTCCAGTGTTTGAGCCCCAGTTCGGCCATGATGGCTTTCGCCGGCTTCGGCTCCTGACAAAAGGTAAGTACTTGTACTGCGACTTGTGCGGTCACTTGTGCGCTGACTTGTGCTGTGACTGGTTCGGTTGACTGCGCGTCCGATATGCCCGTCGCCACCATCTGCATTTTAAAGGTGACGGTCAGAAAGCCCTGTCCTTCGTCGAAGACCGGCGGGGCGGCGCCATGTTTTTTGCACATGGCAATGACGCGATTGGTGCCCCGGCCCCAGACCTCAACCGCGCCGGTGCGGTGAAAGGCCCCGGCGATGAGAGGATTGACCGGTTTTGAATCGTGTCTGCCGGAAAGCTGCTTGACCGTCAGGCCCATGGGCAGGCGTCCGTAACTGCGGATTTCGACCCGGTCGTCGAAGACAACAATGGCGACATAGCCGGAAGGATTGGAATAGTCGCGGTGCATGACGGCGTTGAGCAGGATTTCCCGCAGGGCGTCGGGCGGAACCGGAAACCGGTCCTCCCGGAAAATCTGGCCGGTGGGAAAGCGTGCGCCGAGAGGCATGGTCCGTTCCAGGAAGGCCATGCCCTCGCGCACCATGGCAAAGGCATTCAGGTACTCCTGCCGATTGTCCACGATCTCGCCGGTGATCTCGGTACCGCGGAAGCGGCCCATCTTGAGGAGGCATTGCGGGTAGTCCGGCAGAAACCTTTTTCCATAAAGCACCAGGGCGGCCTGGGTCAGAACGCCGCCAATCCGCAGGCCCAGGCGGTCGAGGATCTCGCCGATATCGCGGCCGGTATCCGGCGAAATCCGGTTCTGCTGGATGGACAATTCCCGGGTCCGCAGGATTTCCTTTCGATCCAGGTCTTTTAAGGCCAGCCCATCGGCGGGGAAGTTCTCCCAGCGGCGACGGGCGTGGCTCCGCTCGACCAGCAGACGTTCATACCTGGCCTGCAGAATCCGGCGGGTAGTGCTGCTCATGCGTTCGTAGGGATGGCCTTCATAGGAAAACGGCCGGACATCCCCGCCGCCTTCCGCCGTGACGGCCAGGACCTCACGGCCGCTTCTGATGCGGATTCGTTCGATAGCCACATGGGCGGGCGGTTCGAAACGATCCATGGCCTGAGAAATATCACGGAGTGTTTTGTCGGAAACGTCCTGGCCCGCGACGGTTCCATCGGGCCGGACCCCGAACAACACGGTGCCGCCGGAACCGTTCATGAAAGCACACAACGTCTGCATGGCCTCTTTTAATTCTCCGGTCGAGCGTTTGAATTCAAGGGTTTCGCCTTCTCCCTGGCTTGCGAGAGCGGCAAGCTGCTTCAGGTTCTTCACTCTCATTTTTCAGCCTCCCTGCTGTATTATTGGTTTATGTTATGTTTTTGAATCTTTGCCCCCCCTCGAACAGTAGTTAAACCTGCGGCAGCCGGCTGTCAACATAATTTTTTCATTAAAATCAAGTTGATATAGGCTTAATTCCACCGGGCTGTTTTGGAGATAAGTTTTAAGTGTTAAGTTTTAAGTTTTAAGTTTTAAGTGGTTAAGTGAGATAATGGCGCCGGAAATATCGTCCGGCGTCATTATCTGCTTCTGGAAGGCTGAACAGACTGTCTAATAAGTCGAAGCAATCGTCATTCCGGACGAGTCCGACAACGTCGGACGAGATCCGGAATCCAGAAAAATGAATAAAATCAATTTTATACTGGATCCCGGGTCACGTTCCGCTTCGCTCCACTGCCCGGGATGACGAGTTGTTGAACAGCCTGTGAAGCCTTCCGCTACACGTTTCCCCCCTTCAGGCGGCGGTGGCCCGGTTGAACGGCACCAGGTTGCCTTTGACCACGGGCCGGGGAGTATCGTCATCCGGTTCGGGTTCGGGCGTTTTTTTCCGGCGCTCTTTTTCCGCCTCGGCCGCGGCCACGGTCTTATCGTCTTTCAAGAACCGGGCATTGGTCAGATACCAGCCCAGTTCCCATTCGCTCTGCATTTTCAGTGGGAGAAACCGTTCTAACGCCTCGCCGGCGACCTTCCGGGCCTGTTCCGCTTTCTCCATGCGATGAAGAATGTTCGCTTTCAGGGACAGGAAGGCGCCGGCATCATCCGTGGTTTCCATCGCCTTATCAATGATATTGAGCGCTTCGTCGTGCCGTTTCGTGTTCCGGTACAGAAGCGCCAGATTGAAGAGCGGACCGGTCCAGGACGGATCCGTGCGCCAGGCTTCCTGATAGGCTTTCTCCGCCCGGTCATAATTCTTCAGTTGTCCGTAGTAGTTTCCCTGCAGGTGGAGCGCGCTGGCATTCGGCCCGTCGTTTTTCTTCAGCGCGACATGCAGGCAATGCAGGGCCTTTTCATGCTGATTCAGTTCCGCGTACCATTCGGCCAGGTTGATGTAGTCGTCCACGTTCTCGCGGGTGCCGCCTTTTTGCCGGCGCAGCATCTCCTCGGTTTCCTCGATTTTCAGGCGCACGGAGCCGGGATTGACCACGTTGACCAGGGGATTTTCTATGGTTCGGATAAACTCCGCGTCGGGCACTTTTTTCAGAAACGCCCGGCATTCAAACTGCTTGCCGGCGGTGACGCGGTATTCCATGATGATTTCATCACCGGGACAGGCGGCCTGGGGCAGGTCCCAGATCTCATTCAACAGATGCCGGCCATCCAGACCGCTCATCAGCTTGAACCGCAACTGCTCGACGAACAACCGGCTGACTTTCGGCGCCTCCAGCGCCAGGCGGCGCCAGGACCCGTCTTCCGGCCAGGGCAGCGGCGTGCCGGGTTCGATCAGGGTATGGCAGTTGCCGTCATTGGTTTCCAGGTCGATGCCGTCGTGCAGGACGGGCTGAATCAGGGGGCGACCGGTGATGGTCTTGAAAATGGTGTTCCAGGCCGCGCCCCGGGCCACCGCCGTCTGCATCAGCTCCGGATCATCGTGACAGCCCACCTTGTCCTTGCCGAAGTATGCCTCAATGGCGTGCCGCACCTGCGGGATAAGCACGCTGCCGCCGGTGATCAGGCAGAAATCCACCTTCCTGGCATCGATACCGGCCCGGTCCAGGGCGTCCTCAATAGGAGAAAAAATGGACTGGGTCAGCCGGTATTCGGTTTCCCGGGCATAGAGATGGTCGGTGTCCAGAAACGGTTCCAGCAGGCCTTCAAACTGAGCGGCCGACAGGCTCGGGCAGGACAGATGAAAATCTCTGCCGTTCAGCCGGCAGGTGATATCCGGGGCCGTGACCTTGAACATGGTTGGGTTGACCTCGGCATACTCACACTGGTCAATGGATTGGCGGATTTTTCGGCACAGGTCAATTTTCAGAATTTCCGCCGTGGCGATCAACTGGGGTTCCAGTTCCAGTTTCTTGTTTTCCCAGGTCAGCTCCAGCGGCCCCAGTTTGTTCTCCGTCATAAGCGCCGGGATCAGCGCTTCGTGGACGATGGCGGCGTCGATATCGCCGCCGCCCAGGCGGTGATATCGGGACACGGAGCGTTCGCTCACCGTCAGGGGTTTGTTTTCTCCGCTGCTGGTGATGGAGACCACGGACACGTCGCAGGTGCCGCCGCCATAATCAAAGATCAGGCAGACGACTTCTTTTCCCGGCGACAGAAAGAGCCGCTTGTTGTCGGACATGAGGTAGTCGATCAGGGCCGCGGCCGGCTCTTCCAGCAGGCTGTCCTGCCCCAGGTGAAGGTCGGCCATCTGAGCGGCCCGCAGGGTGTCCTGCCGCTGGTTCATCTGGAAAGAGGCCGGCACGGTTACGGTCAGGGCCTGGTATGGGGCCGTGGCGTTTTTTTCCGCGGCCTCCACCAGAAAGGCCAGGAGATATCCGGCCGCCTTGTAGGCGTGATCCAGATATGCCGGGGCCTCGGCATAGGTTTTGTTCAGCCCCATGTCGTTTTTGGTTTCGTAAAAATAGTTCCGCCACCGACCCAGTTCGCCTTTGTCCGCGCCCGACCGCAGGCGCCTGGCCCCTTCCCCGACGATGACCGTATCGCTCTTCGTCACCGCCAGGAAGGACGGCACCAGCTCGCCGGTGAACGTCCCGGTGGCCAGCGGCTGGATGATCTTGAGCACCCGGCACATGGGCGGGTACCCCGGAAGCCAGATACTTTCCGCGATGGTGGAGTTGGTGGTGCCCAGGTCGATGCTGAGGGTGCGGACAATCCCCCCGCTCCGGGACACCGGCTGATTGGAAAACCTTTTGATAATATCCATTTTTATCCCCCTTTTGCTGCAGATGAATAAAAATGCCCACCCTTCCGATGCTGGTCCCCGGCTGAAAAACATTTTTCAGCCTTGGTTAAGCCTTAACACCGAAGTGTGACAGATCCGGTCACAGTTGATGAAAAAAATTCGCGGGGAAAATGGAATATGGCTGTTTTATACTGGATCACCCGGTTAAACCGGGTGATGACGGAGGCAAGACCAATCGGCTGCCGATTAAGGCGGGAACTGACGGCGGCAAAGCTATCAGGCTAAATCACCCGGTTAAGCCGGGTGATGACGAAGGCAAAACCGGCCGGTCAATGGAATAAAGGCATTGGCAATCTCTGGATAAAGGACAAGGCAGAGGATTGAAATCCTCTATTCAGCAGAGGGACCCTTCAGCTTTTTGAGCTCTTCCTTGATTTCTTCCAACTCGTCTTTTGTTACCAGGCCGGAGCGGCCGACGATATCCTTGACGGCTTTTTCCACTTTATCTTCCAGCTTTTCGCGGGACGTGTCGTAACGTTTCAAAAGGTCGTCAATAAATTTCTTGCCTTCTTTTTCCGACAACTCCGCCTTTTTGATAAGATCGTTGGCGAACTTTTTCGCCTCGTCCCTGGTCTTTAAAGCCAGTCCGACGCCGGCGGACATGGCCTGCCCAATGGCGTCAATAATGAGGGGTTTTTCCTTTTTAACGGATTTCTTTTTCCCCTTCTCTGCTTGCTTCTTCTCCACGACAGGCTGCTTCTTCACCATGACCGATCTCCTTTTCTTTAGATCCTTGTGTTTCCAGAAAATTCCTGGTCACCGTCTCCCCGGTTTTTGCTGTTTATCAATGTGGACATCATACCATGTCCTTTTTATACACAACATTCTTTTTGTCCCTGGCTTTTATTGGTGCCCCCGGCGTGAATCGAACACGCGGCACACGGATTAGGAATCCGTTGCTCTATCCACTGAGCTACGGGGGCAATGGGGTGTGAATCCGTGCGTGGATTGGTTTGAGATATTTGGCAGATTTTTTTTAAAATGTCCACAGGTTTTCTTTGGCGGTTTTCTCCCGCGTCCGCCATGAGGATGGCCTGTTTTAACCGGCTTTGGCCATGGCTTCCGGCGGCGCCTCCAGCGTGACGGCTTCCACCGGGCACTCGTCGGCGCAGAAGCCGCAGCTTAAGCAGGCGCCGGGGTCGGCCAGTTCGGGATAGGCGTTCTTGTCCTTTCTGGACGGTTCACCCGGCTTGAGGCAGCCCGCGGGGCAGGCGTTGATGCAGATGCCGCAGGCCATGCAGGTCTTGTGGTTGAACACCGGTTTGGCCCAGAATTGCTTTTTGACGCTTTGCACGGCCCGGCCGGTCGGGTCCTGCAAAGCGCTTTGCGGGCAGATCCGGCCGCAGGCGCCGCATTCGATGCACAGGCCAAGGTCGATGACATGGCGGTTCTTTTTTTCCCCCTGAATGGCGCCGGCCGGGCAGAGCCGGGCGCAGGAGGTGCAGCCGTTACAGGTTTCCGTTATAAAATAAGCCATGGTTATATCTCCTATACGCCGCCATCCAGGCGTTTCATGGTTTCCGGGCTGGGCTTGCCGGTCCGGCCGTCCCAGCCGAACTGCTCCCAGTAATGGGTCATCATGGCCTCGATATCGATGGACCGGCCTTTATTGGCCCCTTCGGTCTGGAGCGGCCGCCCCAGGGCGCGGTCGCTGATTTTGCAGTCTTTGGGTTCGATGCCGTGTTTGACGTTGAAGGATTGCTTGATGGTATGGATGTCCCCGGCCAGGTCCATATAGTCATTGGGCGTCAATTGCCAGCCGTTGGCGGCGTTCATCCAGTCAAACAGGGGAAAGCGTTTGGCGCCCAGGAAAGAGGCAAACAGGCAGGCGCCGGTGCAGTTGACCAGGGTCATGAAGCGGCTGTTGGCCGCGCCGATGGCGGCCTGCTTTTCCGGGTTCTTGTACTTGCTGCCCTTCAAATACATGGGCGGGATTTTGGGAATCCCCTTGACCACCTTCCATAACTGATACATCTCGTAATACAGGTGCGAGCCCAGGGTATGACGGCCGGGGGTGGGCTCCACGCTGTAGTGAAGGGCGAAACCGGGATCGTTGCGCGAATCGTGCATGGCCGGCTCCTGGCCGCCGGCAAGAACGGCGAAGGCCTCGGCGCCTTTGCCGATCCGCAGCGCGGCCTGTTTCACGCCGTCGGCGAGCACATGACCGAAGCCCTCGCGCTTCACCATTTTCTCGACCAGGGCGACGATGGCCTCGGCATTGCCCCAGGTCAGGTCCAGGCCGTCGGTGTCCTTTCTGGTGATAATCCCTTCCTCGTAACATTCCAGGGCGAAGGCGACGGCATGGCCGGCGGAGATGGTGTCCATGCCGGCCCGGTTGAGCAGTTCGTTCAGGTAAAAGATCCCCTTGACGTCCTGGTTCATGCAGAACCCGCCCAGGGAAAGAACGGTTTCGTACTCGGGTTTATGGGTATGGGTGTATTTGTCGTCCATGGTGCAGATGCCGCCGCAGCCCAGCGGGCATGAATAGCAGTGGAATTTGACGATTTCACAGTTTTTAAAGACATCCGGGTTGGTGGAGTAGCTTTTGCGAAAACCCCAGTCGCGGGAACTGCCTTTCCAGTTCTTGATGGGGGAGTCCCCCATTTCCGGCGACATCTGGTTCATGGAGACCGTGCCCCATTTTTTCAGCAGGATCTTGTAAAGCATGCCGTCCTGGGTGAGCACCGTGGGCATGACGCGCAGCAGCGCCCCGACAAAGGCGGTCATGGGCCCGGTGACAAAGGGCGGCTGGAACTGCACCCATTTGTTGCACATCCGGCTGAGGCGTTTCATTTCATTCCGGTCATGAGCCCCGATCCGTTTCTGGCCGGACAGGACCACGGCTTTTAATCGTTTTGAGCCCATGACGGCGCCCAGGCCCGACCGGGCGGCCATGCGGCCTTTGTCCGTGGAGATACCCGAGATCAGGGACAGCTTTTCGCCGGCCGGACCGATGCAGACCACTTTCGGCTTTTTCCCTTTTTCTTTGGCGTGCGTTTCCAGGTATTCCTCGGCTTCGACCGTATCCAGTCCCCAGACGGTCGAGGCGTCCCGCAGTTCCCGGGTGTGATCGTCCACGTAAAGGTAGACGGGTTTTTCGCTGATGCCTTTAATAAAAATGCCGTCATATCCGCAGCGCTTGATTTCCGGGGCAAAGGTGCCGCCGCAGTTGGCGTCGCCCCAGCCGCCGGTAAGGGGCGATTTGCCGGCCACCATCCAGCGCCCGGTAAACAGGCTGCCCGTGCCGGTCAGAAGCCCCGGGACAAAGGCCAGCATGTTGTCCGGCCCCAGGGGATCGGCGCCCGCGGGAATACGGGCATAAAGGATGTGAGCGGCCAGCCCCAGGCCGCCCAGGTGTTTCTCGTAGACCGCGTCCGGCAGAGTCTCTTCCCGGATCTCGCCGCTGGTCAGGTCCACCACCAGGATTTTCCCCATGTAGCCTTTGTTTTTAATCATATCGTCACCGCCTGTTTTGGTTGGGTTGATGCAGACAGGATTGTACGCTCACCTGCGTTTAAAAGTAAAGAATATCTCTGATGGCCACCGCTAATAATTGCCTTCAACCTTCCGAACCATTTCCAGAAGGCTATCCCGGAATTGACGGTACTGGTCGGCGGTGAATCCTCCGGTGAGGATCAATTCCAGGGCATAATGGACCCCCAGGTAATCGTAGGCATAAATGCCATGGATGGTTCGTAAGGCATCGATGGCCTCGCGGCACAGAAAAGAAAGGCAGATGGGGCTTTTATAAGTGGTCAGCAGGCAGCCCCTGGCCGGATCGTGATACTCGCAGGGGGAAACCGGGTTTTCCCGGCAGTGATCTTCCGGGCTGCCGTAGCGCTTTTGCCGTTCCGCCCGCAGCAGATCAAAAGCCGGATGGTCCAGGTCATAGAGCGCGTAATATTTGTTCTTGCAGCAGGCCGCGGTGGGCTGATGGCCGTTGGCCTCCATTTCCGCGGCAATGCATTGGCGGCAAAAGTCAAACGAAACGAAGAAGGTGTTGAGGATGGCCTCCGCGTCCAGGTAGCGTTCCAGGTTGGCGTGGATGTCGCTCATGAACCTAAAAACCGAGGTTGGCCACGGACTCTTCCGTGAGGCCGTAATCCGCCTCGGCCGGGATACAGAGCACCGGTCCGCCGGCGCGCTGCTCCATTCTGGGCAGCACGGGAATAGCGGGGTGTTCCAGGCAATATGAGCGTGCTTCATCAAGACAGCAAAACCGGGCCATTTTGGCGATGTTCATGCGGGTGGGAAATATCACCATGAATCGCCCCCCGGAGGCGCCGGTGAGGACGTCCGCCGGTGTAATCCAAAGGGAGTCGACGGATTCGGAACCGTCATGAGAGCCGACCTGCCCGTCAGGCGCGTCCGCGACAAAAAACCAGGTGTCGAATCGTTTGGGCATGAATTCGGGGGTAATCCAGTGAGCAAAGGGGGTCAGGCGGTCGCAGGCGGGGTAAAGATCCTCGTTTTCCAGCAGCTCGCTGAATTTCAATTCGCCGGCGCAGAGCGCGCGGCGTTTGTCCTCAAAACCGGCCAGACGCTCGGGGGAAATGATCGTCGCGGCGCCGCCTTCTCTTACCAGCAGGATACCGCTTTCCTCATATACCTCCCGGATGGCGGCCACATAAAACCCCGGATCCGGTTCCCGGCACTGATTCATCGCCCCCCCGCATCGCCGGATAACACCAGGTGCCGTGTCGTCGACGTCCACCCGACCGCCGGGAAAAACCAGCGCTCCGGCCGCGAAATCGATCCGGCGGTTGCGTTTGACCATAAACATTTCAATGGCGTCTCCGCGGTCACGGCCGAGAATGATCGTGGCCGACGGGATGGGAGCGTTTATTTTCTGTTCGTTCATCGTCTCTTTCTTTATTCATGGGGCGACCGCGGGTCGCCCCTACATATTACCGGCGACAGAGACCGGCCACGACGGCATGCCCATGACGGTTCGTCCCACGCAGGGGCGACCGGCGGGTCGCCCCTGCCGCCGACAAGACGGCTGTATTGTAACGATACCCCTCACCCGTGTCAAAACGTATTGACGCTTTTCGACCATCGCTACAGCCGCCTTCAGGTTTTGACGCCGGTCACGGGACGTTTGATTTCTGCGCCGGCGCGAAAAATCCAGATCAGTCCATGCCATGAGGTACCCATAAAAATGGATAAGGGATGCCGGGCAATCACCCGACACCCCTTATCCTCTGTGGTACGGTTATATAAAAGACTGTCCGCCGTCATTATTACGGCTGCCAGTCTGAAAAGGGCGGGTCCACGGCATCCATGATCTTGTGATAATCGCCCTGTCAGCCGGTTACTTCTGCGTTTCAGCCTTTTGCATAATCTTCGCGAACGTTCCGTCCTGTTTCATTTCGGCGAGCGTTTTTGAAAATATCCGGTCTAAATTTTCCCCTTTTCCGTCTTTCTGAAAGGCGTAGTAAACATCCTGCTGGGAAAGCGGCCGGGAAGGATCATACTGTATTTTGTCTTTCAGCCCCGTATTCTCAAAGGCCTTCAGCCCGGACTTCTCTTCGACCACAAACGCCTGGGTCCGCCCCGCCTCCAGCATTTTTGCGCTCAATTCATCGGACTGGGCCGATTCGATCCGGATGAGTGGATTTTCCGTTAATTCCCTGGCATAGGGATACCCCAGGGTGATACCGACGGTTTTGCCTTCCAGGTCCTTAATGGTGGCAAGCGGAGACGATCCCTTCATGGTGAAGGCAAAATCCTTTTTCACATAGATCAGTTCGGATGATTTCAGCGGCATCTTTTCGGAAGAAAAATTGACGTCAAGGGCGGGGAAAAGAACATCCACCTGCTTTTCGGAAAAATCGTTAATGGCCCGCTTGGGCGGAATAACCGTGATCTCAACCTGCAGGCCGGCTCTTTCGGCTATGGTTTTGGTCAGTTCAATAAAAACACCGTTATCCTTATCAATCACCATCAGCGGAATCGGAAAGGTCCCGATTCGAATTGTTTCCGCCCCGGGACTGCCGGCACCAAGGCTCACGGCCAAGGCAACGCACGCGATCAGCATTATAATCTTTTTCATCCGGTCCTCCTTTTTTACCGATTAATATCTTTCAAAGGCCTCGTCACCCGGATCTCCGGGCGATTTCCCCTTTTTCCGTAAATGATGCCGCTTCTCGATCAGTAAGATCCCCTTTTCTTTTATACCGGAATCAGCCGGGAGGGGTTTGCCAGAACGAGCCGGCGAATTATCGAGATGTTGCGTCCGGACGCTGTCTGGCTGATGCCGTCCATTGGCATTGACCTTGAAGTAGTTGATTATCTCCGTCAACCGCTCCGACTGGCCGGCCAG
Organism: Thermodesulfobacteriota bacterium; assembly: GCA_040753795.1. Lineage (NCBI taxonomy): Bacteria > Pseudomonadati > Thermodesulfobacteriota > Thermodesulfobacteriota bacterium. The sequence goes on along the minus strand of JBFMDX010000001.1, from coordinate 324,366 downwards.
GTCTTCGGCAGTCGAGGACAACTCTTCCGAGGCGGAAGCATTTTGCTGGATGACCTGCTCCAGCTGTTGAATGGCCCGGTTGATCTGGTCAACACCGGAGTTCATCTCATTGCTGGCCGCGGAAATTTCCTGCACCAGCTCGGCGGTTTTCTTGATATCCGGCACCAGCCGGCCCAGCATCTGTCCGGAACTCTCGGCCACCTGCATGCTGGAATCAGCCAACCGGTTGATTTCGCCCGCGGCCATCTGGCTTCGTTCCGCCAGTTTTCTCACTTCGGCGGCGACCACCGCAAATCCCTTGCCGTGTTCACCGGCCCGGGCCGCTTCAATGGCGGCGTTTAACGCCAGCAAGTTGGTCTGCCGCGCGATCTCCTCGATAATGGAAATTTTTTCGGTGATCTGCTTCATGGAGGCCACCGTCTCCAGCACGGTGCGGCCGCCTTCCTCGGCGTCCCGGGCCGCCTGGGTGGCGATTTTGTCGGTCTGCATGGAATTATCCGCGTTCTGCTGAATATTGGACGCCATCTCTTCCATGGACGAGGACGCCTCTTCGGCGGAGGCCGCCTGCTGGGTGGCGCCGGTCGACATCTGTTCCGCGCTCTGATTGATCTGACGGCTCCTGTCGGACACACTGTCAGCCGCGAACTTGACCTGAACGATGACTTCGGTCAATTGCCTGATCATACGCTGCAGGGAGCGGGCCAGGCGCCCGATCTCATCCTGCTGACCAAAATCGAACTGCTGACGGAAATCCCCTTCCGCCACCCCGTCGGCGATCTCGAGGAGCCGGTTGATGGGCCTGATCAGAAACCAGCGCAGCGCCACTGCAAAAAACCCCAGCAGCACCCCGTCGAGCAGGAGAATCAAAACGGCCATGTTGATGATTTCCCGGTTCAGGGTTTCTTTCATAAGGCGGGTAGAAACGGAAAGCTCAACCGACCCCAGCGGTTCATTGTCTTTCAGAATAGGCTGGGAGCGGGTAATGCCGAAATCCGGGAGCGCCTCCCGGGTATCAATGACGTTCCAGTCCGCGTCCCGGGTTTTTCCCGTCAGCAGCCGGCCCTGGGGGTCCTTCACGATCACACCCTGCAGGACCTGCTCGCGCATTTCACCCAGGATAACGGCATCCCGCTGCTGGTCGTCGAAGCTCCACAGGGGGCCGGCCAGGTTTTCCACCAGGCGCTTCATGACGGCATCGGCAACGGAATTGAGCATCACCCGGCTTTCCGACCGCATGCTCAAATACTGGATCACGCCGAACCCGGCCAGCACCAGGGTGCTCAACAGGACAAGGGACAGACCGATCTTGAATTGCAGGCTCCGGCTCCAGGAAACGGTTTTGTTTTCTGATTGCATGGCGACCTCTCCCTGTTTAATTATTGACATCAGCGGCTCCAGATAGGGGTGGTTCAGAATCAATGGGGCAAGACGCATTCAACCCGTGATAACCGATCGATCATCCCTCTTACGCGAAGGATAATGATGAGATTGCCGCTTATGAAAATTTCAGCAAAAGATGTGCCACGGGCGGCCAAGCTGCGCCAGGGAGCATGAGATTCTGTTCAAGCTTTTGTATTCTATTTGTATTTTAACAATATCGACCCGAGTGCTTTTCTACCGGAAAGCGGCTGGCAGGGACCAGTGTATAAATGAACGGCGGGCTGAACCGGATCGATGTCCAATAAAACGGGAAATCCGGATTTCCTTCTCCTGCGATATTGGACTATACTTGATGGGTCATTTTTACACAGTCTCTCAAGACGACATGCAATATCATCATAGCAAGGAATTTACTTTATGAACCGACGACAGTTTCTTCAGCTCGCCGCTCTGGCGGCCATGGGAACCGCCACGAATTCCTGCGCCAGGCTCAGCCCCCGCCGGGTCGCGCCTGAACCGCTGGCCCGGCCGGAGGATTATCTCCTGCTGACCGGATGTTCGATCATCGACGTGGCCCGGGGGATCGCGCTCAAGGATCACGCCCTGCTGATCCGGAACAGACGCATCGCGGCCGTCCTGCCGCCGGAAGCGGAGCGACCGGCCGCGGCCGATAGAACGCTAGACCTTAAAGGCGCCTGGGTAATGCCCGGCATCATCAACGCCCACTGTCACATGTCCCTGTCCGGCGCCATGGGGTTCGGCCCGGGCATGATCATGGCCTTTGAAAGGCAACTGGAACGGAACGCCGAAGAGTGCGTCCGGCACGGGGTGACCACGGTCCGCGACATGCTGTCCATGGGCGTGTTCCTGGAGGATCTGCGCCACAAGATCGGCCGCGGGGACGTCCTGGGACCGCGTATCCAGTGGAGCAGCGCTCTGGACGTGCGCGACGGCTACACCGACCGGATGCTGCCTTTTTTCAAGAAAACGCCCTTCTGGCAGCCGGTGGACACGCCCGAAGAAGGGCGACTGGCCGTGCGGCGGGCGGCGGACAGAGGCGCCAACTTCATCAAGCTTTTCCAGCAGCCGCGGGAACTGCTGATGCCGGGCAGCACCATCCCGGTCATGGACGGTACGACCGTCCGGGCCATTCAGGATGAGGCGGAACGACTGGGAAAATACGTGGCCATGCACCACACCACCCTGGACGGGCTGATGACGGGGCTGGACGCCGGTGTGCCGTCCCTGGAGCATATGGCCACGGACAAGGGGATCCCCGAGGCCGCCGCCCGCCGGATCATCGACAACGGGCACACCATCATCCCCACCGCCTCGGTGGCTTTCGCCCTGGCCTATCCCCGGCATGGGGACGTCAACTGGGGCAAGGGGTTCTCCGTGCGGATCGAGCAGGAACGGCGACAGTCCATGCCGGCCCTGATCGAAGAGTTCTGCGAACCGGAACTGGCCGGGAGCACCCTCAAGTATCACCGCCGGCTGTGCGATCCGGCGTCATACGAATCCCGGCATCTCTTTCCCTGGCCGGACCCGACCGTCATGAACGCGGCGGCCAACGACGGCGCCCTGAACACCATCGATCTTTACCGGGCGGGGGTGACTTTCGGCTGCGGCAATGACGGCGGCGTGCCGCTCATCTTTCCCGGCGCCATGGTTCTGGAGATGCGGCTGCTGGAGGAGCAGGGCATGCGGCCGGCCGACATCCTGCGCATGGCCACCCTCAACAACGCCCGCCTGATCCGGGAAGAGGATAACCTGGGTTCGGTGGAACCGGGTAAACTGGCCGACCTGGTTGTTTTCCGGGACAATCCCCTGGAAACCGTGCAAAACGCGGCCAGGCCGGAGATGGTATTCATGGGCGGGAGACTGGTCTATCGCCGGGAAAAGGGGTAGACACGGCTGGCCGGATCCGGGAACAGCCGTCTTTCGACCGTTCCCGGATCGACCCGGCAAACGTGCGGATTAAAAATCGTAAACCAGCGTCAGTGCCGTCTCTCTGTCGGTCTTGTTCTTGTCTTCAGGAACCTGGGAGTTGTGATCCAGGGTATAGGAAGCCTTCATGGACAGGGCGCCCACGATTTGCGCTTTTAAGGCGGTAACGGATTTGGTGTTGGTGTTGTCCGAGCCGGCCAGAATGGTCAGCTCCTGCTGCAATGCGGCGGTCTCGGAAAAATTATAACTGCACATCAGATAACCGCGAGCCACCGCTTCGTTTTCCAGGGTGCCGTCGTCCTGTTTGTCATAACGGTAACCGGGGCCGATTTCCGCGACCAGCTTGACGGTTTCGGTATTGATGATCTTTCTGCCGTAACCAACGCCATAATTAGTCCGGTAATCATAGCCGCTGAACCGGTCGTCCACGTAATCGGCGATTGCAAAAACGTAATCGACATCGGTAAATTTATACCCTCCTTTGGCGGCGGCGCTATACTTTTCAGCGGAGGTTTTATCTTCTTTGACGCCATCGACTTCCGTTTCTTCGGAACTGTAAATCGCGCCCAGCTTCAATTCCCCCAGCATATGCCCTTGCTCATACGAAAAGCCGGATTTGACTTTTAACGACTCTGTTTCCGAATTGCCGGTCGTCTGGAGAAATCCGATTTCACCGCTGCCCTTCCAGGGTTTTTCCCCTTCGGCACCGGCAAGACCTGCGGCCAGCAGCAGCATCATAACCATAACAGGCAATAGTCCACGTTTCATACGACCTCCTTTTTCAAATAGCCAAGGTTGATAATATGGCACAAAAACGTCATCCGTGTGTTCGTTCGTGCCGCGGGCCGCCAAGCATCAGGTCTCCCGGGATAGACCCAGGAACGCGGCGGCGTTGCCGCCGAGAAGGGCGTCACGGTCAGGCCCGCTCAGGCCGGCCTGATCCATTTCTTTAAAATACCGGGCGGGCTTGAGCAGCGGAAAGTCCGTGCCCCAGAGGATTTTGTCCGGGCCGGCCAGCCCGCCGGCGATGCGGTAGATATCGGCCTCGTACAGGTAGGGCGAGGCGGCGGTGTCGTACCAGACGTTTTTCAGCACTTCCCGGGCTTCTCTTTTCAGCAGGTTATAGAAGAACACCCCGCCGCCCCAGTGGGCCAGCACGATGCGGTTGTCCGGGAAGGCCGCGGCCAGATCGTAAATCTGCCGCACGGTAATGGGCGTCTTGCCGGGGTACGGGTGCCCCACGGGTTCGTTGGTGTGGATCATGACCGGCTTGCCGCGCTCGCGGCACACGGCCATGACCGGCGCCAGCCGCCGGACGGCCTCAGCGTCGATTCCGGACTGGTAAAAAGCCAGTTCCCCCACCCCGTAAAGGCCGGCGTCAAGGCAGCGTTCCACCTCGGCGGCAGGGTCGCCCCCGTACATGTCCAGGCAGCAGAAACCGGCCAGCCGGCCGGGATAACGCCGCTGGGCCTCGATGATATAATCGTTGTGGGCCAGGGCCAGATCCGGGTTCTCCCAGGGAAAACCGAAGGTGACGGCCATGTCCACGCCGCTTTCATCCAGGCAGGCGATCAATTCTTCGGCTGAAGCCATTTTCGATTTCTCCGGCTCGTACAGCAGGCGGAAGGCCGGCTCGCCGGCAAAATAGCCGGACCGGTTGTGCCGGACCGGATCGGGGAATATATGGGTATGGAAATCAATCTTCATGGGTCTACACATTAAAACGGATGGTAACGATATCGCCGTCCGCCATGATATAGGTCTTGCCTTCCAGGCGGGTGGTGCCTCTCTTGCGGGCCTCAGCGTAACTGCCGGCGCTGATCAGGTCGTCATAGGCGACCACTTCGGCCCGGATAAACCCCTTTTCCATGTCCGAATGAATCACCCCGGCGGCCTTGACGGCCGGCGTTTCTTTTTTGATGGTCCAGGCCCGGACTTCGTCTTCGCCCACGGTAAAAAAGGAAATCAACCCCAGCGTCTGATAGGACCGCTTGATGGCCCGGGCGGTGGCCGGTTCGTCGATGGCGAACTCCTTTAAAAAGTCGGCCGCCTCTTCATCCGACATGCGGGATATCTCATGCTCCAGCCGCCCCCGGACCACCATCAGGTCGGCTCCCGCCGGCGGTTCGCCCGGGGGGAGGCCTTGATTATCGTCATCATTATTAATCAATACCAGGGCGGGTTTAGCGGACAGGAAGGTAAACCCTCTCATCAGGGGAGAGACGCTGATTTCGGCGTTCTGCCTCAGGGGCTGATTGGATTCCAGCATTTCCCGGGCCTGCCGCAACAGCGTCAGTTCGCCCGGGTCCCCCTTCTTGCCCCGCTTGCTGTCGGCTTCGATCCGCTCGAGGCGTTTTTCCACCACCATGTAATCGGCCAGGATGAATTCCTCGTCCAGGGCGGCCATGTCCTTGTACGGCGTCGCCGGATCTCCTCCCGGCAGCTCGAAGTTCCGCACCACCTGAATCAGGGCGTCGCACTCCTTGACCGAATTCCAGCGGGTTTCCCGTTCGTTTTTTTTGATTCCCGCCGGCAGACAGTATTCGATCTGGGCGTAGATGGTTTTGCGCGGCTTGTACATGCCGGTCAGCACATCCACCCGCCGGTCCGGCACCGGTATGACGGCCAGCCGGTCTTCGTTGCGGTGGCCGGCATCCGCCTCCGACCGCGTCAGGGCTTCGAACAGCGTTGTTTTTCCGGCCCCTTCCAGGCCGACTATACCAAGTTTCATCGCTATATCTCTCTCAAAAAACGGCAGGGTTGGAAACTGCCGCGTCCAGGTATCGGTTAAAATAAAAAAACGGGCTTTATACCCGTTTCGTACTACAAAACCACCCGCTGTGCAAGGCCGGGAGGAAAACCACTCACCCGGCCGGGGTTCACCTGTTGACCTTATCGCTTCCCCGCGCCCGTCTTTTTCCGGACCATAACATCTTCAGCGCGGCGGGATCGTGCCATGGTCAGCTTGTTGCCTTTACCGTTATACGTCAATTTGGGGAAATAGCGCCGCATGATAAAGATTCCCCGCCCGTTTTCAGCCTCCTGGGAAGGGGGGGAAAGCGGAATGGACCGCCAGTCAAAGCCTTCGCCCTGATCTTCGACTTCAATGGTAAGCATGTCGTCGGCAAGGGTGAGGGTGTATGTCACCGTCTTGCGGGGATCCAGGCGGTTGCCGTGCTTGACGGCGTTTAAAAGGCTTTCGCGCATCACCAGGCACACCGGGAAGAACTCACCGGACAGCCCGTTCTTTTCAAGGAATTGCCGGGTCTCGTCTTCCACCCGGTTGATGTGATCCACCAGGGAAGGAAACCGCACCACCAGGCGGCGCTGGTCGTAAACGACAGAGATATCTTTTTCTTTCGACATAGGACTGTTCTTCAACGGGTGCGCGATCATCCGCCGGCCGTAATCCCCCTGCCAAGTCAGATTGAGTCCGAAGACCCGCGCCGGCGGCGTCATTCGTTACATTGCCGGTACGCGCCGGGAACGCGACGATTATACCTCTATGGCCAGAACGACAATATCATCCTCACAGGTGGCCGGATTTTTCCCCATGATCTGCATGATTTTCTCGGGCGCCTCCGTCACCGGCAGCGACGCCACATCCTTGCAGGCCTCCAGCAGTTCCCCGCCGCCTTCCGTCCAGTACCGTTTTTTCTTGGACGATTCAATCAGGCCGTCGGAATAAATATAAAACCGGTCCCCGCTCGTTACCTTGAGCTGCTTCTGCCCGAAGGCGACATCGGAAAAACTTCCCAGCACATCCCCCTTCAGTCCGATGAACTTGGGTTTCCCCCTGGCCGCCACGTAAACGACCGGCGGATGACCGGCGTTGACAACGGTCATTTCCCTGGTTTTCCGGTTCAGGCAGGCATAACAGGCAGTCAGAAATTTATCCTCGGGAAGTATCTTCAGAAGGACATCGTTCATGATCTTGACGCTTTCCATGGGCCGGTAAACGGGCGTGCAGTTCTGCTTCAGCAGCGCCTTGACGGAAGAGGTCATGTAGCTTGTCTTGATATCATGGCCGGAAAAATCGGCCACGAAATATCCGTAGATGTCTTCGGAAATCGGCAGCACGTCGTAAAAATCACCGCTGGCCTCTTCCACGGCGCAGTAGTATACGCCGAACCCCGCTCCCGGCTCGGTCTCCGGGGTGGTCAGCATGGAGGTCTGGGCTTCGGTGATCTGCTTGAGTTTATCGGCCTGATTACTGATGAGGGAGTTGGTGGCCACCGAGAGCTTCAGATGCAGCTGCACCCGGGCCAGCACTTCCAGGGGATGGAACGGCTTGGTGATATAATCCACGGCGCCCAGGTCAAAGCCGGTCAGCTTTGATTCCAGTTCGTTGACCCCGGAAAGAAAGATGACGGGAATGGAAGCGGTCGCCGGATTCTTTTTGAGCTTGGCAATGACCTCAAATCCGTCTTCTCCCGGCATCTTGACATCCAGAAGGATGATATCCGGGGACTCGTTTTCGGCAAAATGCCGGGCCGTGGGGCCATCCAGGGCGGTAAAGGTCTTGTAGCCGTGATTATCCAGCGTCGTCGCGAGCAGCTTCAAATTCAGAAGATTGTCATCTACGACCAGGATAGAGAATTTTTTCTGAGATTCATCCATAACACACTCGCTGAGAATCAAGGGGTTGGCAACAACAGGCGCCGGCGGCCGGAATAAGACGCGCCGGAGAAGGAAAGGTCTTAACCGCCTTCCTGCAACTGGGTTTTAATCTCTTCCAAATGACTGATCAAAGCCGGAAGCGCCGAAACGATGTTCCCCAGTTCGTTTTTTCCGGCTTGTATTTCCGCGGCCCGGGCCAGTTCCGACATCTCCATGAATCCCAGGTTGCCGGCGGCCCCCTTTAAGGAGTGGGCCGCTTCACCGGCGGCAAAAGCGTCTCCCTTTCCCACCGCTGTCCGGATTTTTTGAATATCGATTCCGGCCGTCTCGATAAAGACCTTCAGAATCCCCGAAAATTCTTCCACCGTTAATCCGTGGACATCTGAAAGTTTTTTTATATCCATAAAGTCCGACTGGTGATGGTTAGTCCCGCTTTAGATGATGGGAGTGATAACCATATGGAACGATTATTTAAAAAAATTATACTAACAACCCGCCTGAAACGCAACAGAAAATTCCCCGCCGGGACAATCGATAGCGGCGGAGCGGATGCCTTCAGGAATCCCGGTAGGGCATGGCCGTCATCGGATTCCGGCAACCTGGGCGGCCAGCTTCCGTTTATAGTTGCGGTAATCGATCATGGCGCGGATGGAGCGGATGGCCCGCTCCGGTCCCTGATAAAAGGGGATACCGGCCTGCGCCAGCATTTTCATGGCGGTCTCGCCGCGCTCCTGGTAGGAAAAGCAGACGATCGGCTTTTTCCGGGAGTCGATCATCTGCCGGATATTGTCACACATCATCTTCGCGATCTCTTCGATTTTCGCGTCCAGGTCCTGCCGGGGCACGCCCATCCGGACCAGGGCCCTTTTGATCATGTCCGCCGGCAGATAGTAATAGAGCAAAAGAAGATGACATTGGGGATCATCCAGCAGCGCCTGGGGCAGGGACGAAAAAAACTGCACGATATCCTTGGTAAAGGTTACGTCGATGGGATTTCTGATGCTGCCCGTGGCCGGCACCAGTTCGGCGATCCTGGCTTTGGTGGACTCGGACGGTTCCGGCAGCATCAGCCCCGCCCGGCCGCAGGCATCTGCGGCCACGGCGCCGGGACCGCCGGAATGGGTCTGGACGAACACGTTGTCGCCGGCGGGTTCCGGCAGCTGCCCGAAAGCCATGCAAAAATCAAACAACTCCGCCAGGGAGGCCGCGCGCACCACCCCGCTCTGGCGGAAGATGCCGTCGTACAGGTCGTCCGGTCCGGACATGGAACCGGTATGGGAAAGCGCCGCCTTGCGGCCGGTTTCCGATCCGCCGACGTACAGGGCCACGATGGGTTTATGCGGCACGATCCGGCGGGCCGTCTCCACGAATTCCCGGCCCCGGCGGATGGCTTCGACATAAAGGGCGATGACCCGGGTATGCGGGCAGGCGCCGAGATATTCCAGACAGTCGACCAGATCGGTGTTGGCTTCGTTGCCGATGCTGAAGGCCGTGCTGAAGCCCAGGCCCAGGTTGTCCAGGTAGGTAAACATCTGGGTCACGAAGCTGCCGCTCTGGGAAGCCAGGCCCACGAATCCGGCCTGGCCGTGATACCGGTGAGGCGTGGTATTCAGCCGGTGATGGGTATTGGTGACGCCCAGGCAGTTGGGGCCGATAATCCGGATGCCGTATTGATCCGCGATCCGGATCAGTTCCTTTTCCCGCCCGGCCCCCTCGGGCCCGGTCTCCTTGAAGCCGCCGGACACGATAATGGCGTTGCGGATGCCCTTTTCCCCGCAGACGGCCATGGTTTCACAGACGATCCGGGTAGGCAGAACCACCACCGCCAGATCCGGCACCGCCGGGATGTCTTCCACCCGCGCGTAGGCTTTCAGGTCCTGAACCGTCGTTTCCTTCGGGTGAACCGGGAAAACCTCTCCGGCGTAGCCAAAATCCAGCAAAGCCCGGAGAATGATGGTGCCCATGGAAGAATAATTGTTGGACGCCCCGAAAAAGGCGATGCTCCGGGGGCAGGTCAGGGGGTAGAGGCGGTGTTGTTCGATGGTCGGCGTCATCCGGCTTGACTCCTTAACACGATCAGGGCGTCCACGGCCGTGACCTTGCCCGCGGCGGAAATCAGCACGGGGTTGATGTCGATTTCCTGGACCGCGTCATGATCCAGTCCGATCTGACCGGCCGCGATCAGGCAGCGGTAAAGCGACTCCCGGTCGACCGGCGCCTGCCCGCGAAAAGCGTCCAGCATTTTCCGGGAACGGAGCTGGTCGGCCATGTCGGCGGCTTCGATGGCGTCAATGGGCGCCATCCGGAAAACCGTATCCTTTAAAATCTCCGTCATGATCCCGCCCAGGCCCAGCATGACACAGGGGCCGAACTGGGGATCCCGGTTCATGCCGACCACCAGTTCGCGGTTGCCGCTGATCATCTCCTGGACCAGGATGTCCGCCGTCATTCCTTTCAGGCGAGCGGTCAATTTATCGTAGGCTTCCAGCAGCGCGGCCTCATTGGCCAGGCCGACCATGACAAACCCGCCTTCGCTCTTATGCATCAGGTCCGGGGAACAGGCCTTGAGCACAAGGGGATATCCGATTTGACCGGCGGCAGCCAACGCGCCATCCCTGCTGTTGACCAGGGTTTCCCGGGTGACGGGCACCCCGTAGGCCTGCAGCACCAGTTTCGACTCATGCTCGGACAGGGCCCGCTGTCCCCGGCTCATTGCCGCCGCGATCATTTTATCCGCTTCCATATTTCACACCCTGTATTAATTTTGAGATCCATTTTGAATACCTGCCCGCTCGACAGAAAACATTAGATTTTTCTACAACCGGTAAAAAGCGGTGTCAAGAGGCAAAAAAGAACCGCGGCCGACAAATCGGTTGACAACCGCCTCCTGCAGCAGGGAAATTACGAATCAAGATCAACTTTTCCGGAAAGGAGGACTCCCATGACCATAGACGCTGTCCGCGGTATTTTGGGCTGGAGCATGGTAATTAACTACGCGATCCTGCTGTGGTGGTTTCTTGTCTTTACGCTGGCGCACGACTGGATGCATCGTTTTCACGGCAGATGGTTCCGGCTTTCGGTCGAGGCCTTTGACGGCCTGCATTATGGCGCCATGGCCGTCTTTAAAATCGGCATTATGCTGTTGAACCTGACACCCTGGCTGGCGCTCCAGATTGTTGGCTGATTCCGGATAAAAAAATCCCCCTGCCTTCCGCGGGAGAGCAGGGGGATTGTGCATGGTGGTGTCATCATCGGATTGTCCTTTTTCTATTCCGATGGTTTATCCGTCTCGGCAATACGACGGTTGATCTCGTCCAGGGTGTTCTTTACCGGT